>NZ_CAJHBE010000011.1:0-98634 GCF_904846555.1 Psychrobacter sp. DD43 | reverse complement strand
TTATTAATATATTTAATTTATGAATTTAATTTATATTAAGAGTTGAATGAAAATCCCGCTTTGTAGTCCTGAATAATTGGTTATAATCAAGCACAACGATTGAATCGCGAATGATAACGACAAGATCTTCCCTCCACGTAAGGACCACGACATGACCCTATCAGCTGGCGCTCGCTTTCGCAGTGCAATGAAACAAAAAAATGATAATAATCAACCGCTACAGATTGCTGGCGCGATTAACGCTTATACAGCAATGATGGCAACTCAAGTTGGTCATCAAGCCTTATATCTCTCTGGTGCTGGCGTGGCCAATGCCTCATTTGGCTTGCCAGACTTGGGTATGACTAGCCTTGATAACGTCTTAGAAGATGCGCGCCGTATTACCGATGCGGTTGATACGCCATTATTGGTTGATATTGACACCGGTTTTGGTGGTGCATTTAATATTGCTCAAACCATTCGTAAAATGGAAAAAGCCGGTGTGGCGGCGGTTCATATCGAAGACCAAGTGGCGCAAAAGCGTTGTGGTCATCGTCCAAATAAAGAAATCGTTAGTATCTCAGAAATGGTTGATCGCCTAAAAGCGGCACTTGATGCCAAGACGGACAAAGATTTTGTGGTGATGGCACGTACCGACGCCCTATCTGTCGAAGGTCTTGATGCAGCGGTTGAGCGCGCGGTTGCTTTTCAAGAAGCTGGTGCTGATATGATTTTTGCCGAAGCACTCACTGATATTGAGATGTACCGTAAGTTTACCGATGTGCTTGATATTCCAGTCCTAGCTAATATGACCGAATTTGGTCAGACCGATCTATATACCACCGAGCAGTTATACGCGGTGGGTGTCGATATGGTGCTTTATCCGTTGTCAGCCTTCCGTGCGATGAACAAAGCGGCATTAAACGTATATCAGCATCTATTGACTGATGGCACACAAGAAAAAGTTGTTGACACCATGCAAACCCGTATGGAGCTGTATGACTTCTTAAACTATCATGAGTTTGAACAAACGCTAGACAAGTTATTTGCAGATAATAAGTAGTTTTAGCGGTTAAAAGCGTTGGTTTTTCTAGCAATGAGGATGTCAACGCAGTATTTGATATTTGCAGTACCTTTATCTTTTATCCAACACAAGCTACCAACAAAAGGAATTTATCATGGCAGCACAAAAAGAACTTTCGGGCGCAGGTCTTCGTGGTCAAGTAGCAGGTAAGACGGCTCTATCTACCGTTGGTAAATCAGGCTCAGGTCTGACTTATCGTGGTTATGATGTCTCAGAATTGGCAGACAAGTGCATCTTTGAGGAAGTGGCTTATATGTTGCTATACGGCAACTTACCTACCCAAAGTGAGCTTGATGCTTATCAAACTAAATTGAAAGGTTTACGTGGCTTACCACAAGCATTAAAAGATGTGCTTGAGCGTATTCCTGCGGACGCCCATCCGATGGACGTATTACGTACCGGTTGCTCGATGCTTGGTAACCTTGAGATGGAAACTGACTTCTCACAAGAGAACGATAAAACCGACCGTATGCTGGCGGTTTTCCCATCAATCATCAATTACTGGTATCGCTTCAGCCACGACAACGTGCGTATCGAAACTGAAACTGATGACGATACCATTGGCGGTCATTTCTTACATCTGCTAAAAGGTGAAAAACCAAACGAGCTACATACTAAGGTAATGAACGTCTCACTGATTCTTTATGCAGAGCACGAGTTTAACGCCTCAACCTTTACCGCTCGCGTTTGTGCATCTACTTTATCTGACATTCATTCTTGTATCACTGGCGCGATTGGCTCATTACGCGGTCATTTGCATGGCGGCGCCAACGAAGCGGCGATGGATATGATTGAAGGCTTTACTTCTCCTGATCAAGCAGAGTCTGAGATGATGGCAATGCTAGCGCGTAAAGATAAGATTATGGGCTTTGGTCATGCTATCTATAGCGAATCAGATCCACGTAATGTCGTGATTAAAGGTTGGGCTGAAAAACTGGCAGCAGATGTTGGTGATGAAGTGCTATACCCAGTATCAGTACGCTGTGAAGAAGTCATGTGGCGCGAGAAGAAGTTGTTCTGTAATGCTGATTTTTTCCATGCGTCTGCCTATCACTTTATGGGTATTCCAACCAAACTGTTCACGCCAATCTTTGTTTGCTCGCGTCTAACAGGCTGGGCAGCACACGTGTTTGAGCAACGTGCCAATAACCGTATCATTCGCCCAAGTGCGGAATATACCGGTGAAGAGCTGCGCCCAGTACCAGAGATGAGTGCGCGTTAATCCATATATATTTACTATCTCGCATAAATACTTATGTGAGATAGGCGGTTTAACTGCTAAACATATACAACAATTTAGTAGTTAAACCTTTTCTTAATAACCTCACTGTCTTTTTAACCGTATTTTTTTAGCAAAGCACTCTTCTAACGTCTCATTTCACTGATGATTTTGCTAAAAGAATGACTATTTTTTGAATTTAAACCAGCCAACAGCTAAAGGTGACTTATGGACAACGCCCTTGTACAACCGATGAATGAACCCTTTAAAAAGCCATTACCTGACACAGATTTGTATTACTTTGATACCCGTGAAGCAATCGAAAACATCGAAGCGGGCGCGTATGACAAGCTACCGTTCTGCTCAAAAGTACTGTGTGAAAACTTGGTACGTCGTTGCCCGCCAGAAGATTTAACGGCGGCGCTCAAGCAACATATCGAAGGCAAGCAAGATTTAGATTTTCCTTGGTACCCTGCTCGCGTCGTCTGCCACGATATCCTAGGTCAGACCGCGTTTGTTGATTTGGCAGGTCTACGTGATGCCATCGCTGAACAAGGCGGTGACCCATCAAAAGTGAATCCGATTGTTCCAACGCAACTGATTGTCGACCATTCATTGGCTGTTGAGCATGCAGGCTTTGAAGAAAATGCATTTGAGAAAAACCGTGCTATCGAAGAGCGCCGTAACGATGATCGTTTTCACTTTATCAACTGGTGTCAGTATGCCTTTGATAATGTGAACGTCGTACCACCGGGTAACGGCATCATGCATCAAATCAACTTAGAAAAAATGTCACCGGTTGTACAAGTGGTGCAAAATAAAGCCGGTGAACAAGTGGCGTTTGCCGATACCTTGGTCGGTACCGATAGTCATACGCCGATGGTTGATGCCTTAGGCGTTATCTCAATCGGTGTTGGCGGGCTTGAAGCGGAAAGCGTCATGCTTGGTAACCCGTCTTATATGCGTCTCCCTGATTATGTAGGTGTTAAGCTAACTGGTAAATTACAAAGAGGCATTACTGGTACCGATTTGGTATTGGCTATGACCGAGTTCTTGCGTGATGCAGGCGTGGTATCTACATATATTGAATTCTTCGGTGAAGGGGCACGCCAATTAAGCGTCGGTGACCGTGCTTCTATCTCAAACATGACCCCAGAATATGGCGCAACCGCAGCGATGTTCTATATCGATGAGCAAACCATTGACTACCTACGCTTAACAGGTCGTAGTGAAGCACAAATTAAACTGGTTGAGCAATATGCCAAGCAGACCGGTCTATGGGCTGACGGCATGGAAAATGCGGAATATGCACGTGTGCTTGAGTTTGATCTATCATCAGTAGTCCGTAATATGGCAGGCCCTTCACGTCCGCATGCGCGCGTGTCAACCACAGATTTGGTTGCGAAAGGTATTGCTCACGGTGAGGGTGATAAATTACCAGAGCCAAAAGATGGTTTGATGCCAAATGGCGCGGTGATTATCGCCGCGATTACCAGCTGTACCAATACGTCTAATCCTCGCAACATGGTTGCTGCTGGTCTTGTCGCCCGTAATGCTAATAAGAAAGGCTTATTGCGTAAGCCTTGGGTGAAATCGTCATTAGCACCCGGCTCAAAAACCGTCAAAATGTATCTAGAAGAAGCGGGTCTGATGCCTGAGCTACAAGAAATCGGCTTTGACGTGGTTGGCTTTGCTTGTACCACTTGTAATGGTATGAGTGGCGCGCTTGATCCTGATATCGAAAAAGAAATCATCGATAACGATCTGTTCACCACTGCGGTATTATCGGGTAACCGTAACTTTGATGGTCGTATCCACCCGTATGCCAAGCAAGCGTTCTTAGCGTCACCGCCACTGGTCATCGCTTATGCTATCGCCGGTAATATCCGTTTTGATATTGAAAAAGATTCATTGGGCAAAGACATGGATGGCAATGATGTTTATCTAAAAGACATTTGGTTTGATGATGACGAAGTCGATGCTATTGTCGCTGCTGCCGTGAAGCCTGAGCAGTTCAATGCCGTGTATATCCCGATGTTTGATGAAGCCAAAAAAGATACGGGTAAAGCGCTCAGTCCACTATATAACTGGCGTGATCAGACCACTTATATTCGTCGTCCACCCTATTGGGAAGGCAAAATGGCAGCGATGAATAAGCTAAAAGGTATGCGTCCATTAGCGGTATTAGGTGACAATATTACCACTGACCATTTATCACCGTCTAATGCGATTTTGGGCGACTCAGCAGCTGGCGAGTACCTTGATACCATGGGTCTGCCAAGCGAAGACTATAACTCTTATGCCACCCATCGCGGCGACCATTTAACGGCTCAGCGTGCAACCTTTGCCAATCCAAAGCTATTGAATGAAATGGTACGTGATGAAAAAGGTGAAGTAATCCAAGGTTCGCTTGCTAGGGTTGAACCACAAGGTCAGGTCATGCGCATGTGGGAAGCAATCGAAACCTATATGAACCGTGAACAGCCGCTGATCATTATCGCAGGTGACGGCTATGGTCAAGGATCAAGCCGTGATTGGGCTGCCAAAGGCGTGCGTTTAGCAGGCGTTGAGGTGGTGGTCGCTGAAGATTTTGAGCGTATCCATCGTCAAAACTTAGTTGGTATGGGTGCACTACCTTTGCAGTTTGAAAAAGGTACGACTCGGAACACCCTAAATATAGATGGTACGGAAGTCTTTGATGTCACAGGCGAAGTTTCTGCTGGCGGCATGATGACGCTGGTGATTAACCGTGCTGATGGTAGCACGACTGAAACCCCTATCATTTGCCGTTTAGATACCGCTGATGAGGTTAAAATGTATAACGCAGGCGGGATGCTACAGCGCTTTGCCAAAGAGTTTATCGATGGCACGTTAGATATCGCGTAAGTGTCATGAGTGTGAAATAATCAAAGAGCCGATGTTGTATAACCTTATATGACATCGGCTTTTATTTGCTTTTGCATTCTACACACTGAGCCTTCTTACTTATACCTAAGTATTAGATAGTAGCTAAATATTGAGTTTACTTAATTAATGGCGTAATATGTACTATATATTGTACAAGTTATGGAGTATGTTGTGAGAGTCATTAGTTTTTCAGAAGCCAGAAAGCACTTAAAGTCCGTTCTAGATACGGTAAACGATGATGCCAACGCCACTATCGTGACCCGTCGTGACGCTGATGATGCGGTTGTAATGTCGCTTGATTATTACAATAGTCTGATGGAAACCGTCTATCTATTAAAATCTCCTGCCAATGCGGCGCACTTAGCGGAATCTATTACCCAATATAAAGCTGGCAAGACTGTTACGCGTGAGCTCATTGATACGGCAGAAGGCAGTGATAAAAGTAATGGTAGCAGCGATAACAATGAGCATACGGATAGCGACGTTGAGAATGCTTGAGCTCAAAGGCTTTAATAAACGTAAAAGGTCTGATAATGAGTGAGCAACTAGCATGGACAGATGCTGCGTGGAAGGACTATTTGTACTGGCAGACACAAGACAAAAAAACACTCAAACGTGTCAATAAGCTCATCACCGAATGTAAGCGTAATCCGTTTGAAGGCATTGGTAAGCCTGAGCCCCTAAAAGAGAATCTATCCGGATTTTGGTCAAGACGCATCGATGATGCCAATCGGTTGGTATATGCCGTCGATGATAATTACCTCACGATTATTTCTTGTCGCTATCATTATTAACAAGCGCTCTTAGTCGTTCGGGTTTACTTGCTGATGGCACCATACCCAATCTTATAACAATGTAAAAAGGACTTAATACAGTGACCCAAACCAATTCTAAATCAAAACCAAAATTCGCCCCACAAATCTCAGTTCCGGCTACCTACATGCGCGGTGGCACGTCAAAAGGCACGTTTTTTAAACTGTCTGATTTACCTGAGCGTTGCCAAGTTGCTGGTGAATCACGTGATAAGTTTTTGCTACGTGTCATCGGTAGCCCAGATCCTTATGGCAAGCAAATCGATGGCTTAGGTAATGGCAGCTCCAGCACGTCAAAAACGGTCATTTTATCGGCCTCTGACAAATCAGATCACGACGTGAACTATCTGTTTGGACAAGTCAATATCGCCAAGCCAATGATTGATTGGGCGGGAAACTGTGGCAACTTAACCGCTTCAGTTGGCGCTTGTGCGATTAATATGGGTCTGATCGATGCTGATAAGATCGCCAATAGTGCGAATACTGGCATCTGTGAAGTGCATATTTGGCAAGAGAATATCAGTAAAACCATTATCGCTCACGTGCCTGTGTATCAAGATGAGCAAGGCAAGGTACAAGTGCAAGAAACCGGTGACTTTGAATTAGACGGTGTGACCTTCCCAGCCGCTGAAGTCAAAATTGAGTTCATCGATCCAGTTGATTCATCTAGTGACATGTTCCCGACAAACAATCTAATCGATGACTTCGATGTATCTGGTTGTGGCTTAACTACCGACAGCGTCAAAGCCACTTTTATCAGCGCAGGCATCCCAACTATCTTTCTGAAAGCAGTAGATTTAGGCTTTACGGGTACTGAGTTGCAAGGCAATATCAACAGCGACGGTGAGCTACTTGCCAAGCTTGAGACTATCCGCGCCAAAGGCGGCGTTGCGATGGGCTTGTTTAAAGATGTGAGCGAGGCGCAGACCAGCCAACATATTCCTAAAGTCGCTTGGGTAGGCGCAGCACAGAGCTATACCGCCTCTAGTGGCAAATCGGTTGATGCTAGCGAGATTGATTTGGTGGTACGTGCTATGAGCATGGGGCAATTGCATCATGCCATGATGGGTACAGCAGCCGTCGCCATTGCAGCAGCGGCAACCACACAAGGTACACTGGTTAATGAGGCCGCTGGTGGTCAGAAGTTCGATGAAGTACGTTTTGGTCACCCATCAGGTACGTTGCTCGTCGGTGGAAAAACTGAACTGGTCGATGGGCGCTGGCAAGCCAAAAAAGTCTCGATGAGTCGCTCAGCACGTCGTATCATGGTTGGTGAAGTTTTTGTGCCAGCGGATGCTTTTTAACCGTTTACTTTACTCTCTCCATATATCATTAACATCCCGCCTATAGTGACTAAGGCTAAACCAGAAATTTTATAGATATCTATTGTTTTAACCTCTAAGCCAAATAAGCCAGTTTGGCTTAGAATCAAGGCAAAATACATTTGCCCTAGAAAAACCCAGAGCAATGTATTACCTGCGCCTATTTTTGGCGCAGCAATAAACATAAACAAGATATAAAAGCTGCCTAAAAATCCTGGTAACCACATCCACCATGTCGCATTTTCAATTATTGGCGGCTTGATACCACCACTCATCATATAGGACAGCACTAGAGAAGCCAATGCACCTCCTAAGTATAAATAAAAGGTAGATTGGATCTGCGAAGCTTGCGTACTTTCTCGAAAAGCGTTGACAATAGCCAGCTGGAGCGGAACAATGGCACCGCCTAACAGGCTAATCAAGATATAAGGAAGCATTTTCAAATGGCGTCCACCAAAAGAGAACAAAGAATGGCTCTATATAATACCAAACTTTATTTTAATAATTTTAATATAAATATGATTTAGTAAAACATTAAAATCCATGAGCTAAATTTTTATGCCAACCCGTCCCCAGTCACGCCATGTGCAGTTAGATAAAAAGCCGCCGGTCGAGAAAAAAGAACGGCGGGCGCTGTTGTGGGATATTCTAAAAAAACTGGCGGTATTTGCCGCGCCTTACAAAACCTTAATTATCGCTACGCTAATCTTAACGGTGCTTGGCTCCTTTACCGCGCAAGTTAATGCCTTTGTGTTGCGCTATGCCGTTGATACCTTGACCGAAATCGCTACCCTTGCCGAGCCATGGGAAGCAGGTCTGCGCATGCTGACCATTATCAGTGCGGTGCTCTTGACCAAAGAGATACTGTCGATATTTATCTCTTTTGGTCAGCGCTTTTTTGGCGAAAAGATTCGTATTAACTTGTCTCGCGACTTGTCCCAAAAAATCATTGAGCGCATCTTAACCTACCGCATGGCATTTTATACCAGTAGTGAAAACGACAGCGGAAAATTGCAAACTCGTATCGATTATGGTGTTAGTAGTCTTACAAGCTTGGTGCAAAACTTCTTTATCGATATGCTACCGCTGTTTGCTAGCGCGATCGTTTCACTGATTATCATGTTTTCGACCAATTTTTGGATAGGCTTGGTTGGTCTGATTATCATCCCGATTTACTTTTTTATTAGTCAAAAACAAGCGAGACGGTTGCAAGGTTTTCGCCGGCAGATGCGTGGCTTTAGAGAAGCCAAAAGTGGGATGGTTATCTCTTTGATTAATTCTATCAGTGTCGTAAAATCGTTTGTCCGCGAGTCTATCGAGGCGGAGAAGCATTTACAGATTCAAAAAGACATGACCGATAATCAGCTGCGTATTCGTAGCATTGGTTTTATTTATGATGCAGTAAAGACCTTTATTGAGCAAATCGGCGTGGTGGTGATTATTTTACTGACCGCCTACTTTGTATTAAAAGGTCAAATGACCATCGGGATGATTTTATTCCACGTCATGCTATTCCAAAACGTCGCCGCTCCTATCCGTCAATTACATCGTATTTATGACCAAATCAACAATGCGCTGACCTATGCCGAAGGATTTTTTGAGATTTTAGAAGATGAAAGCCAAGTTGAGAACATCACTGGCAGAAGCAGTAAAGACTTAAAAGGTCTCATTGAACTTAAAAACGTTGATTTTACTTATCCTAATGGCACCCAAGCGCTAAAAGATGTCAGCTTTACCATCAAACCCAATCGAATTACTGCGCTGGTGGGCCTCTCCGGTGCTGGCAAGAGTACGATTATTAGCCTATTGGTAAAGTTTTACGCGCCAGACATCGGCACAATATGTTTAGATGGGCATAATTTAGCCGACTGTGATACTCATGAGTTGCGTCAAAATATCGGGTTGGTACTACAAAGCAATCATATTTTTTCGGGTACGATTGGCGAAAATATCCGTTATGGTGATATGAGTGCTAGTGACGATGATATTGTGATTGCAGCAAAAAAAGCCTCTATTCATGAGCAAATCATGTCGTTATCCAAAGGCTATGAGAGTACCGCAAAATCTCTATCAGGTGGACAGCAGCAACGTATTGCGCTGGCAAGGATGTTCTTAAAGGATCCGCCTATTGTGTTTTTGGATGAGCCTACTGCTAGCTTAGACGCGATAGCCAGTCAGCAAGTAAAGAAAAGCCTGGACCTGATAAAAAAAGACCGAACCGTGATTATGGTCTCACACAATATTGCCCAAATCATTGATGCCGATGACTTGGTAGTGATAGAAGATGGGCGCGTGGTCGAGACCGGCACCCATGAGGATCTCTACCATAAAGGCGGCAAGTATTTTGAAATATTCAGTGCCATGTCAGATAGCCTGAACTTAGATAAAATCAGTCAAACCTTGAATAGTTAATGCGGTACGAAATCGTTATAATGCTCACTCTTTGCTGCATCCTATTTTTGATTATCCTTTAAATCGTTAGAAGCTGTGTGATTATGACTTGTGAAATTTCGATAAAAACCTTTGATGAATTAACCTCCGTTGATCTGTATCATATTTTAAAAGCGCGCTCGCAAGTGTTTGTGGTTGAGCAAAATTGCCCTTATCAAGACATGGATGAGGTCGATTTTGATTGCTTACATCTGGTCGCGCACCAAAACGAGCAGCTGATTGGCTATTGCCGTATCATCCCGCCTGTTTTTAATACCAAAAAATCTGCCGTAACCCCATCAGGTCCTATCCCATCGATTGGTAGAGTGTTGGTTTTAGCAGCACATCGCGGTGATGGTGTCGCCCGTCAAATGATGCTAGAGGCTATCAAATATTGTCGTAAAAAATACGGTAAAAAACCTATCATCATCTCAGCCCAGACTTATCTACTAAACTTTTACCAATCTCTTGGGTTTATCCCTGAAGGCGAGCATTATCTTGAAGACGGTATTGAGCATGTCATTATGGTGCTACCTATTATTAAAAAGGTAAAAGTAAAAAGAGAAAGCTCAGGTACGACAAGCAGTATTCTTAGCTTTTTGCTATTGATATTAGCAGTGTTGTTTATTATTGGTTTGCTGTATTTGATGGTCTAAAGATTTTTCCACTCAAGGCAGGTCTTACACTACTTCACTGTGGTTCGATTGTGAGTATGCTATTTTTGATAGCAGGTTTATTGATTCGCAATAGGATTGATAAGTCACTTATATATCTGACTCAAGGAAGAGGTAACGATTATGTCTACTGTGGAAAGCAATGTACGACCGGAGTATGATAGCGAGATTGAAAAAATCGCCGATTATGTACTCAATTACTCTATAGATAACGACTCACCCAATAGCTCTGATGCTTGGAATACCGCTCGCTACTGCCTGATGGATACGCTTGGCTGCGGACTACTGGCATTACGTTTCCCTGAATGTACCAAGCATTTAGGTCCTGATTGCGCCGATCAAATTACTCCTAATGGCGCGCGTGTCCCCGGCACCTCCTATCGCTTAGACCCTATTAAAGCTGCCTTTGACATTGGTTGTATCGTGCGCTGGCTTGATTATAATGATACATGGCTCGCTGCCGAATGGGGTCACCCCTCTGACAATTTAGGGGCGATTTTGGCAGTAGCAGATTATATCAGCCAGCAAAACGTCAGTCAGGGGCATGCACCTCTTATTATGAAAGAAGTGCTAGAAGCCATGATTATGGCGCACGAGATTCAAGGGGTGTTAGCATTAGACAATTCCTTTAATCGTGTGGGTCTTGATCATGTATTTTTAGTGAAGTTAGCATCGACCGCTGTTGTTGCCAAACTTTATAAACTGCCACATGAGCGTATCATGGCTGCCATCTCTCAAGCTATCGTCGATGGTCAAGCGCTACGTACCTATCGTCATGCACCTAATGCTGGTAGTCGCAAATCATGGGCGGCGGGGGATGCGACCAGTCGCGCCGTACGTTTGGTCGATATCACGCGCCGCGGCGAGATGGGCATTCCCTCTGCATTGACAGCGCCGCAATGGGGCTTTTATGATGTGCTCTTTAGTCATACTAATAAGGATTTGGCGCTTAAGCCTGAAAACGAGCGGTGCTTTACCTTCCAGCGCGAGTTTGGCAGCTATGTGATGGAGAATGTCTTATTTAAGATAAGCTTCCCTGCCGAGTTCCATGCGCAAACTGCTTGTGAGGCGGCCGTTATCTTGCATCCACGTATCGATGACCGCATGGAAGAGATTGAAAAAATCATCTTAACGACTCATGAGTCTGCTATTCGGATCATCTCAAAGGAAGGGACGCTGGCCAATCCTGCTGATCGCGATCATTGTTTGCAATATATGGTTGCAGTGGCTTTACTCACCGGTGATTTGATGGCTGAAAACTATGAAGATGATTATCATGCCGAGCATCATATTTTGATTGATGGTCTGCGTCATAAGATGGTCGTTGAAGAAGATGCTGGTTATTCAAAAGACTATCATGATCCAAGCAAGCGCTCGATTGCCAATGCCATTCAGGTGTTTTTTAAAGATGGCAGTAGTACCGATAAGGTAGCGATTGAATACCCTATCGGTCATAAACGCCGCCGTACTGAAGGTTTGCCGATATTGGAGGCAAAGTTCCGTGCCAGTCTTGCGACACGGTTTATCGACAGTCGCTGTACAGAGATTTTTGCATTGTGTAGCGACCAACAGCGTTTAGAGCAGACACCAGTAAACGAATTTATGGATTTATTTGTCGCCTATTGATCGCCTTAACTCGTCAATTTCTAATGAAATAAGGCTCATTCTAAAACCTACCACGGTATAGATTCCCCTGCCCAATCCACAAAACTCCCTGATTGGGCAGCACCCATCTTACTGAGTACCTCAAGCAAGCATTCAGCACTATAGGCTGGCGAAAATAGCTGCCCGTCAGCTACGTTGCCTTGAAACGGAGCTGATAGCTGGGTGTTGACAGTGCCTGGCTGCATTACTACCACGCAGACGTCTTTAAGAGAGCGACTCCATTCAATACTCAGGTTTTTCATACCCATATTAAGCGCCGCCTTACTCATGCGGTAGCTGTACCACCCGCCGAGTTGATTGTCACTGATACTACCTACCCTTGCCGATATCGTCGCAAAAATCGCCGGTTTGTCTGCGCTTCGTTCAGCTTTCGCCAATAGCGGTTTGATGTGCTTGGCAATGAGCAAGCTTGCCAAAGCATTAACCTGCATATTCTGTAAAAAAAACTCACTTTCAATCTGTTGTAGTGATTTTTCTGGCTGACGCGTCTTGGTATGCAGCAATCCAGCACAGTTAATCACCCAATCTATATGTGTGGTTTGCTGCTTAATCGCATCAGCTGCTTGTTTGATACTTTGCTCGTCACAGATATCCATCGCTATCCAATACAGATTTTCTGCTTCAAAATCAGGCACGCTTTTATGGTATGTGGCAAAGACACGGATGTCAGTATTGGTGTGCATATCATTATTCGTAAGGGTGCTAGCGTGTTCATTGGCTGCAGTTTGTACCAATTGTTCAACCATGGCTTTACCGATACCGCCTGTACCACCGATGATAAAATAATTTTTAGTATTCATAAGGCGTTCATCCTTGTGAGTATTTATAGGGGTTATAACGCAATATTAAAACTACTTCTACTATATTGATTCAATGTAAACCTATTTACCATAGGGGGAGTGTGTCACTTATATTGAACGCTGATCATGTGATAAATTTTCGCAGCCTTATTATTTTGATGAAATAGAATATACACAAGAACAAAAAAGCTGCCATAACAGGCAGCTTTTTATACGTTTGCTTTAATTGTCTGGCTTTTTTTAGCCTTTGATTTTAGCTTCTAGTGATGCGCTGGTTCTTTTGATATAGGTATCTCTTTACCATCGCAATCAAACAATTTGCCTTCAGTAAAATAATCACCTTCATATAGATCAATCATCACTACAGGACGTACCGAGCGGTCTTCTGTACCAGCAACAAATACGGACTGTTGGTCTGAATTGCCTATTTTTAAGTGGTTAAACAACAAGTTTAGGGCAATGGCCATGATGGCAGCAGAACTGATACCTGAATGGAAAATCGTTGCAAACCAGTCTGGAAATTGATCATAAAACGCTGGCGCTGCAATCGGTAGCATACCAAAACCGATGGAGGTCGCAACGATGATTAGATTCATATTATTGGTGTAGCTGACCTGCGCAAGCGTACGAATACCACTGGCTGCAACCGTACCAAACAATACGATACCGGCGCCGCCAAGTACGGCAGTAGGAACAGTAGCGATAACACGACCCATAATCGGCATCAAGCCCAAAATAACCAAAATAATACCGGCATAAGCGACTACAAAACGGCTTTTAACACCCGTTACGGCAACTAAGCCTACGTTTTGTGCAAAAGCACTTTGAGTAAATGAGCCAAATATAGGGGCAATCATACTGGCTGCCATATCAGCTCGTAGTCCATTACCCAAACGTTTTGAATCGATATCTGTCTCAATGATATCGCCAACCGCCAAAATATCTGCTGACGTTTCAACCAAAATAACCAATACCACGATAAACATAGAGATAATTGCCGCAATCTCAAAGGTCGGCATACCAAAATGGAACGGTGATGGGAAAGCAAAAATAGAGCCTGTCGTAATACCAGAGAAATCAACCAAGCCTAATGCCCAAGCAGCAAAAGTACCAATGACCATCGCTAATAGAATCGATAGGCGACTGATCGCAGCATTACCAAGCTTGCTTAGTAATAACACCATCGCTAGCGTGAAGCCAGCAAGACCAATATTGGTCATACTACCAAAGGTAGGTAAGTTGCTGTTGCCGCCCATTGCCCAGCGGGCAGCGACTGGCATCAAGGTCAAACCAATAGTAGTAATGACGGTGCCAGTCACTAATGGCGGGAAGAATTTGATAATTTGGGAGAAAATAGGCGTGATCAAAAAGCCCAAAGCAGAGGCGGCAATGACAGCACCAAACACAGAAGGTAGTCCACCCCCCGTTGTCACAATCGCAACCACGGTTGCCACACTCGCAAACGATACACCTTGTACGAGTGGCAGCTGACAGCCAAAGAATGGCACACCAATCGTTTGCAATAAAGTCGCAAGACCACCGATAAATAATGAGGCGGCAATTAACAAGCCAATTTCAGCGGGTAATAATCCAGCTGCCTGTCCCACAATTAATGGAACCGCAATAATACCACCGTACATGGTCAGTACGTGTTGAAAGCCATAAGCAATATTGGCGCCAACACCCAAGTTTTCATCTTCTGGGCGAGCAACTGCCGATTGAGAAGTAGATTTAATATCCATATTAAATAGCCGTCCTTCGTGTTCTGTTGTTGATATGTTCTAGGCTTGTTCTTCGACAACTCCTAGAATGGGACTCAAGATTGTTATAAAACCAAATACTCTACCTATCATTGCTAAAAAGGCGTATCGCCCTTTTATTCATCAATCTTTATTATTGGTCAGCTATAGCGCCACTTTTGTTTATAGCGGCAGATAGCGCTGTGTATAATCTGAATTTGACATTAGAATAGGGATGAATATTTGATAAAACATTTAAATCAGGATTCTAATGTGTTTTTAGCATACCGCTTATTTATAATAACTGCCAGTTATTATTGACCATATGGTCAGGTTTTTTTGTTAGCAATATAAATATCGTTAAAATTGACATCTATAACCTTCAGAAATAAAGTAACAATTGCATCAACACATACGCTTTTATGATTATAATTTTCAACACATTTTGATATTTCATTTCACCATTGATTATACGGACATCAGACCATGCTATCGCCCCAAGACCAATTGACTGAGCTGGTACGTACTCTTGAGACGCAGCAGCATGTCTTTGCCACTGACCCGCTACTCATTACTGAAAAGCTGCAAAATGAAGAAGGCTCGCCACTGCAAAAACTGCATCGACGAGCGTCACGAATAGACAGCAATGCCGCGCTGGCAGGCGTGCTTGGTAAGATTGATGGTCGCATCAAAGGCATCATGGTTGTTATGAGCGTGATTTGCTGTCTCTCGGGATTTTTGGGCTTATTTACCTTATTGCAGACCAATGTGGTGAACTTCTTTTACGTCTTGGTATGCTTATTGGGTTTTCATAGTCTTATGCTTCTGGGCTGGCTAGCTATGACGCTTATCAATCAAGGCAAGCAGTCTTCAAACTGGTTTGCCAGCTTTGTCAGTCCCAGTTATTTGATACGTGGTAAAGATGATGTAACTCAGGCAGCGGTGAATTTATATGAGCGGCAGCTGCAACACAGCGGTATGCGTTGGTATTTGGGCAGATTTAGTCATCAGTTATGGCTTGCCACACTGACTGGTATGCTGCTTGCGATTATTTTTCTGTTGATTGTGCGTCAATACAGCTTTAGCTGGGAGTCAACGCTGCTGTCAGATCAGGCGCTAATTACTTTGACGCAAGTACTTGGATGGTTACCAAGTATGGTTGGATTCGATGTTCCGGACAGTACGGCTATCGTACAGAGCCGATTAGTGACTGATGCTATGCCTTTGTCTGTCGCACGGCAATGGGCAGGCTTGTTGGTTGGTAGTTTGCTGATGTATGGGATTGTCCCACGCGCAATTGCATGGGTATTTTGTGCCTTGATGTTCCGTCGTAAAAAGATGCGTTTGGATATCAAGCTGCCCTATTATCAAAAGATTTTGAATTTTTGGCAGCGTCATGTGGTGGATGCTGATGACTTTAAAGAAGCCCCCGCGCCTATCGCCCCAAAAGCCCAAGTCAGTGCGGGCAAAAAACTGGTTGCGCTATTAGAGTATCCAGCGGAGCAAAACCAATGGTGGCAGTCGGGTTTCGTTACAGGCATTACTGATACGACTGATATTGAGAATTTTGGTATTCTTGATGACCGTGAAGATATGGCACGGCTAAAGGCTTACCTAGATGCAAATCCGGTACAGGTATTGCTTGGTATTCATTTTAAAGCGCTGCCTGACCGTGGTACATTGCGTAAACTTGATCAGATCGCCAATCACGCCAAACATGGACTGATTGTACAACTGTTAGAGGACAATAGCCTGAGTCTGACAGAGCACCATAATACGGGCAATGATGTTTCAAATGCTGGTTCAGACTCGAATTTAGAAAAACAATATGTTCGTTACCAGCAATGGCAAACCGCCCTATCTGCTCGAAAAATTGGTTTGATTAATAACTGAAAACCTTTTTTTAGTCGATGGATTATTGAACTCATACCGAAATATAGATCAATTTGTTCTACAATAAATGGCTATGATGTTTTTGGATACTACCAATCAATATAAGATTCTATTATGAATAATGACAATAATAATCAGGGAAATAATGCGCAGAACAGTCTGCAAAAAACCGATAAGCCTGCAGGGCTTTTTTCTGATAAAGCGTATGAGGTAAATCCTCAAGCATCATCGTCTGGATTAGCCACACAGTCATCAAGTGAACCAGAGACTAGCCACAGGACAGCTAAAAAAACCATCGCTAGTGGTGAGGCATTAAAGCTTGCGGTCGTTGGTCATACCAATACGGGTAAGACTTCTATATTACGTACTCTATTGCGTGACGTTTATTTCGGTGAAGTAAAAAATGAAGCCGCAACTACCCGTCATGTAGAGCGTGCCCAACTGACGGATAGTCAAACTGGTGAAGTGTTGGTGGCTCTATATGACACGCCAGGTTTGGAGGACGCATCAGGGCTGATGGATTGGCTTGAGGATAATACCGCCAGTCGCCGTGATGGTATTGAGCGCCTGCAACAGTTTTTGGCAGCTGATATTGCTCAAAGTAGTGATGCGCTAAGTAGCAATGAGGACTATAGCCAAGAAGCCAAAGTGATTCGGCAGCTGCTGGCAAGTGATATGGCCATCTATGTTGTCGATGCACGTGAGCCGGTACTCGGTAAATATAGAGATGAGCTGGCTATTTTATCTTGGGCCGCGATTCCTGTTATGCCGGTATTTAATTTCACTGATGCTCAGGATGCCAATATTGATGACTGGCAGACTATGCTGGCAAGACGTAACTTACATATCTCAACGCGCTTTGATTCAGTTGCATTTGAATTTAACGATGAGATGCGTTTATGGCAGAATCTTGCGACTATGCTTACCCATTCTGAAATGCTTGAGCAATTAATGGCGCTCCGCACTGAAAACTGGGCACAGTTATATGATGAAGCCAATATTATCATTGCAGATTTCTTGTTAAACGTCGCAGCATTTGTACGAGAGATTGGCGAAGATGATGATCCCATGCCAGTATTACAGCAAATGCAAGAAGCGGTTAGACAGAGTGAACGCGCAATGCAGCATAATTTGCTTAGTTTATATAAATTTTATGACAATGACGTAGCGGCAACGCCACTTGAGCTACAGGCCTATCAGCAAGACCCGTTCGACCCTGAGCTTCTCAAAAGTTATGGCATTCGCACCACATCAGGCGCTGCGGCTGGCGCGTTACTAGGATTGGGTATTGATGCGGCGGCTCTTGGTACAACCTTGGGGTTGGGTGCTGCCATCGGTGGCATCGCAGGTGGATTGCTATCCAATACTGGCAGTATCGCCGATAAAATATCAGGGGTTAAGCGGTTATATATCGACCCTGCAACATTGACCCTGCTAGCTACTCGGGCGATAGATTTGCTCACTGCGCTACGTCACCGTGGGCATGCAGCAACAGATGCTACGCAGCTGATATATAAGGGTGAGGCGTCAATTGGTGATACTGACGCTGGGAATAATAATGCTATAACGCCATGGGCAACGCACAAACTGCCAAGTGAGCTAAAAAAAGCTCGTGGCAAACCGCAGTGGTCATCACTCAGTAGTGGCAAGTCTGAGCAGGCGCAGTTATTACGCGCAGATATGGCATGGTCGCTGGCAAGTAAGCTGTCGTCGTATCAGGGTCAGCCATAATGCATAAACATGTTAAAGATAATATCTCTTACTGACGGGCTTTATGATGCTGGGCTTACTAATGCACTTAAGGCATCAGTACCGCGTACGTCGGTTTGCTGTAGATATATTGGGTATAGCGGATAATTGGGAAAGCTTTGCTCAATATCTTGCATTAATTGCTGTTGGCGCTCAGCACGACGACGCCAAAACGTATCGGACTGGGTCAGAGCTATCAACTGATTGATAACGATTGCGGCTGGCATAAGCTTACTGTCTTCTAACTGCTCTATCGCTCGCTTTGTTTCAGCCAGTGGCAATACGTCAGCCGTCATCACTAATACAATGGCGGTTTGTGTACGGTCATGAAGCAGCAACCCTGCCTGACGAAACAGCTGTTTGCGTTTTTCTAGTACAGATACTGCTTGCTCCCAGCGATCATTCTTTTTTTCGGCAAATGGATTGGCTAAGTCGTTTTTATTATTGTCTTGTTCATGACTGCCCAAATGATTTGCCACTGAACGCAGTTTTGCCTGCCTTCGCTGCTGAGCGAGCAATCCATCCGTCCATGCCCCCATCATCTCAGGCAGCACTAATAAACGCAGTGTATGTCCCGTCGGTGCGGTATCAAAAATGACGTGCTCATAGCCGGCATCTGCTGCTTCGACTAGATGGTGACACATGGATTCGAGCATCGCGGCTTCTTGTGCACCAGGTGCTGATTTTGATAGCCGTAGATGCTCGCGAATTTTTGGCATCATATCTGGATTGGCATAAGAGGTAATGGTGCGTTCAACTTGGGCAAAATGCTCATCAACGATGATGTCAGGGTTTAGTTCAATAGCGTCCAAATAAGGGGTTACGACTGTTTTTTGATTTTTTAGCGGGACGTTTAACACATCGCCCAAGCTATGTGCCGGATCAGTCGAGACAATCAGCGTCTTTTTACCTTGATTGGCATAATAGCTGGCAAGTGCAGCGGCAGTGGTGGTTTTACCCACTCCGCCTTTGCCACCGATAAATATAATCGGCTGTGTCATTAATTGCTCTACAAATGCAGGCAATGGATGTAATGCCATACTTTTATCTCGTTTTAATTAATTCAAAGGAAACTAACAACAACCAACATGATCAAAGGGACATCTATCCATGCCCATGCGTGTATGCCATTCATGGAAATTTTCTAAAAACAAAGGCTGCAATTCTAGCGTATAGAAGCTTGCCGGATTATCGATGCCTAAGCTTTCCGCAAACATGAGTAGCATAAAAAAATCTTCCTCATCACGCGCGGCGCGTGCCATCGTCTGGCGATACGGCGCATGATAAAACTCGTTTAACCCAGCCGCAAACCGTTGCCACCATGGCTCAATATTTTTTATAGGTTTTGTGATATCTGCCTTTTCCATAATGACCCTTATTTTGCGTATGCTTATTATCTATCATGCCTATATGAGACAAAAAACGCCAGCAATTGCTGCTAGCGCTTTTATCGTAATTCAGTAAGTATTTAACTAGGCATTCAACATGGCTTAGAGGTTGCTTTTGCCTCTGTGTATCGACCATTCTTTACGGAGTACTGATAAACTCTCAAACGTCACTAAGATTGTGGCTATCAAGATAATGATATCCATAATAACAAGCAGCCAATTACCGTCATTGAAAAAGGTTTTTAGCTGAATCAATAATGCAAAAACCGTCATGACCAGTAAGAACGACAATGGTCCTAAGGTATACCATACTGGTCTGCCTTTACGTAATAAGATAACGGTGACAATCATCAAGGTTAGTGCAGCCATGAGCTGATTTGTCGTGCCAAATAACGGCCAAATAATCATACCACCAGCACCATCGATGCCACCAGCACCGAATGCTAATAATAGACAGCTACCAACAGCAAGCAATGTTGCCACCACACTCTTATTCAGCACGGGCAGTTTATAAATTTCACCAAATTCTTGGAAGATATAGCGTTGCAAACGTACTCCAGTATCCATCGTGGTACCAGCAAACAAGGCTGCCATTACCGTTAGCATCGTCTGCGATAAAACCATATCAATGCCGACGCCTGCATTCAGTATGGTTGCACCGCCATCAATAAAGGCACCAATAGAGCCATCGCCAAATTTTTGATAAACGGCTTGCCAGTCGCCAAGGGTTGCAAAGCCTGCTGTTGCCGCAAGTATCGCACCAAGTGCTAGCATGCCCTCACCCATGGCGCCGAAGTAACCAACGAATCGCACATCTTCTTCTTTATCAATTTGCTTAGACGTCGTACCCGTCGCTACCAAACCATGAAAGCCTGAGATTGCACCACAAGCAATGGTCACAAATAATAAAGGCAACATAGATGGTGTACCGATTGGCAATGCTGTGTTGATCGCTGGCGCGACAATATTAGGAGTCGCAATAAAGATGGCGGCATATAATAAAATCAGACCGACAAATAACTGCAAGCCATTGATGTAATCGCGCGGCTGCAACAGCATCCAGACTGGTAACAAAGACGCGATTGCCGCATAGACAAACAAAATAATAATCCAAACAGCATTGTCAGGTAAGCCTAAGAATGTCTCAGGTAACACAATAGGGAACATAGGACCAAGATAGATAAGCCCATATAAAGCCGTAACCCCAATGATTGATACCCAAACCAGATTCATCTTATAGCGATAAATGCACTGACCGATGATAAAGGCGACTATCAAAGCGCCCCAAACAGGCAGCACAGCGGATGGGGTTTTTATCATCATATTAGCAATAGCGACGCCGAATACCGCATTTACCATGAGTAATAATAAGAAGATAACGATCATCATCAAGCTACGCACACGTGTGCCCATGACCGTACCGGCAATCGAGCCAATCGATTGACCTCGATTGCGCATACTTGCCCAAATGGCAGACATGTCGTGGACACCCGCCATAAAAATAGTACCTAATACCACCCAAATGATAGCAGGTACCCAGCCCCAAATAACCGCAATGGCAGGACCAATAATCGGTGCTGCCCCTGCGACTGAAGTAAAATGGTGTCCCCATAACACATATTTATTAGTGGGAATATAATCTACCCCATCCTTCATGGTATGTGCTGGCGTGGGGATACTATTATCCAATGCCAAAATTTTAGTGGCGATAAATTTTGAATAAAACACATAACCGCCAAGCATAGCGGCAACAGCAAACAATAGCACGATTGCACTATTCATCTTATCTCTCCTTAGACAAGTAATGGGTAGCCTTATAAGTTCAAGCTTTTTAATTTAGAATATAAAAAATATGTTAAATTAGTCTTCGGCAGGTGACTCAGAGCACCTGACCATACGCAATTAAGCAGTTGATAGAAATTTTGTCATATCATCATCCATTAATACGGCTGAACTTTATAGTTAGCAGACGTCATCAGTCAGTATATGATATGGTGAATCTTTGGTTGGCAACCCATTTAAATACTAACCGATTTAACGAAGAATGTAACGCTAGTTAAACCTCGAAAACAACAAATAAAGGAAGCACAATGGCGCATTATTTTGGATTTGTACCTTCAGATAAATTAAAAGCATTAATCGTTGAAGCTGAGCAAATCGTTGCATCGAATGAGGAAGTACCATACTACCCATATCGCGATGCTTTAACGCATCAGACTGCGCGTGATCTTATTGATAATTTATTGGTTGGTCTGGTTGACATTATCCCAAATCCTGAACGCCAAGCGTCCATGCGTAAAGTGGTTGTCACTGTTGAACGTGCGACCGATACCTTGCTTAACATTTTGCTGGGTAAAGAAAATAACGAAGAAGTATTGCCAAGCTTCCATTTTCTAAGAGATCGAGCAACCTTTATCGATAATGACGGTCTAAAACGTGTGGGTTTTAAGCTCACAGAACAACATACTGCCATCATTCAAAAAGGTTTTGCAGCCATTACTCCTGAACATGTGGATACCAAGACATTTAAAACCGCACTTGAAACCATGAACGAAGAAACTTTAACTCACTTTATTAGCCGTTTTGCTGAAACCTTAAAATTGGGTATGATTAAACGCAAATCTGTACCTGTTGCCAAAGCAGCTATCGATAAAGGCATGAATATGGCACTTAATAAGTTGTTACCTGATTTGCCAGACAGCTCATTGAATCGCTTGGCGAACTATTACCGCCCTTTTATCGTAGAAAAGCCAGAATAAGTGCCAATATTTGATTAATTTTGCCTCAAAAGCCAGTTGGCATTGGGCATATTCACGAAAATTTGCTAAAATAAGCGGCACTTTTTACCAAAGGCACGTCCGATGACCCAAATCAGCAATCAAGAAATTGAAAAAACATTACGTAACTCAGAATGCCTAATCAGCAGTATAGAAGTTGCTGCCGCTTATGAGCGTTTAGCCGCACAGCTTAATCTGCACTATGCTGGTCTAAATCCGATTGTTATGGTCGTTATGAATGGCGGGCTTATCCCAGCCGGTCAATTACTGACTCACCTTACTTTTTATCATCGTATGCATTATATCCATGCATCGCGCTATCGTGATAACGAAGGAACCAATGAGCTTGATTGGAAATTTAAGCCTGATGTTAACATTGAAGGCGAGCATGTCTTATTAATCGATGATATTTTTGATGAAGGCATCACCTTAAAAGCAGTGGTTGAAGAATTGAGCAAGGAAAAACCTTTATCGATTGAATCATGTGTTCTCCTTAATAAAGAGCATGATCGTAAAGTTAAAGGTTTCGATGTTGATTTCGTTGGTATTAATGTTGCAGATCGCTATGTTTATGGCTGTGGTATGGACTTCCATGGTTATTTACGTCATCTGCCTGGTATCTACGCTATTAAAGAAGACAAGATTTAATCAGTTTTTGATTGACTTGATAGCATAGTAAAAAAATAGCATAGTAAAAAAGCATCCAATGGGTGCTTTTTTATTGCTTATTGATAAGTATATGTATTTGAGTGTGATAATACATGCGATAAATACTAACTAAAACTGCAATGCCAAACCCGTATGGCGCTCAGTCGGTGTCTGAACGGCTTTTTCGAAAGCATGTTTTGTACTATATATAGACACCTGTTTTTTAGCGCGGGTTACCGCCGTATAAATAAGCTCTTTGCTCAAAAGCCTTGCATGACTATTATCAAAAGTAATGGCCACATGATCAAACTCAGACCCCTGCGATTTATGAATGGTCATTGCATATGCTGTGGCTATAACGTCTTCATTTAACAGATTGACAGCAATTCCCTGTGCTTTATTCTCAAAGAACACCTCAAGTCGGCTTCTTTCATCTCCTGTTTGCAAGCAAAAACCAATATCGCCATTAAATAATCCAAGTTCATAGTTGTTTTGTAAAACCATAACGGGACGACCATGAAACCATGTATTTTGACCTAGCGGTAGCTTTAGCTTAGTAAGATGCCATTGAGTGATATGATTATTAATGTAGTGATCACCCCACTCGCCATTATGACCAGCACTTAGGACTCTAAACTGATTAAACGTTTGCATTAATGAAGTAATTGTACTTTTTACTAATTCTGGCATGGATTTTTCTACTGGATTCTTTAGTAGTGATTCAACTTTATTCAGGTATTGACGGTAATTTAGAGTGAGGTCTGAAATAATTCTATAATTGCTTAGGCTATTTTGTATCTTATTATCTATAACTGTCTCTATTTGCA
Source organism: Psychrobacter sp. DD43 (assembly GCF_904846555.1). Classification (NCBI taxonomy): domain Bacteria; kingdom Pseudomonadati; phylum Pseudomonadota; class Gammaproteobacteria; order Moraxellales; family Moraxellaceae; genus Psychrobacter; species Psychrobacter sp. DD43. The sequence goes on along the minus strand of NZ_CAJHBE010000011.1, from coordinate 74,721 downwards.
ACGTATTTACATATTGAAAACTCAGTGCCTTGTCCTGTCTTAGTAATTGCCAAATGGCTTGAGTATCTGCCTCTGTCTTATTAATTTGATTGGCAAGCTTCCCAATCCCTGAGTCTGCGCTAAATCGGCGACTCTCTGTTAGCTTTGCATGTATAGGTTGTAGCAATGGAATGCGGCATAAGTCAGCCAGTACTGCCCCTGCATCTACCGCTGCTAACTGATTAGCATCCCCTAATAGTATAAGCCTAGCGCCTGGTTTCACCGCACTCACAAGATGATTAGCCAGCTCTACCCCTAGCATAGATGCTTCATCAACGATGATAATATCTTCGCCGAGTGGGTTATTTGCATTGTAACGAGGTCTACCAGTCCGGCCAATACCTAGCAAACGATGAATAGTCTTGGCTTCTTGCAGCTGTAGTTGTACATCTGCTGCATCCAGAGCCGCTTGTAAGGACTCCTGCATTCGCTGTGCGGCCTTACCAGTCGGTGCTGCTAAGGCTAGGCTGGCCCTGTCCGTACTGAACCGAATTTTTCCATGCTCATCACCCCCACTCTCTGCAGCTTGTTGCAGAGCAATTACTAATTGAGCAACCGTATAGGTCTTCCCTGTACCGGGACCACCAGTAATAATGCTAAAGGCATTGTTATTAGCGACATTAATAGCCATTACCTGCTGCTCATGTAGGTTTTCCGGTATCGCTATCTCTAAAGGGTTTATCTGTTGGTTCAAAATAGTATTAATGTGCTGTGCTAAGTTGAATTCTGCTTGCCAAGTTCGATGTAACCAAAAAGTGATCTTAATATTTTGTGTATCAGCCTCTGGTTTATTAATATGCTGATACATAATAGGTTGATTATTTTTGCTTAGGCTATTTTTATTATTCACGTTAGAATTAGCGTCAGCGAACAAAGTATGCTCATGAATGGACTGAATGAAGGAATTTAGATTCGTGTTTTTCACTATCTGATAAAGTGCAGCAACCGCATCAAAGCGTTTGCTAAGTATCTCTTTTTCACGATTAGTAAGTGCCAGCTGCGCCCATAGCTGAGCTCGCTTACCAAACATGATGTCTAGCAGGATAAATAATGATAACTCAGCTGTAGAATCATCCTCTTGCTGAGTAACTGTTTGAATGTCAATCAGTGCTAGAATGGGCGTTGCTAGCATCTCTAATAGTTGCTGCTGCCAGGCATATAGGGTGATTAGCTCGCCATTGATTTGACCGCTAAGCGGCACTTCATGCTCAGTTTCCTCAATGGTGAGTACAGTATGTCCCTCTTCTAAATGAGTGGCCAACATAACGAATAAAGCAGTAAATAAGCCATTTTGTTCCGTCTTATCGATTTGCTTACTATCAGCATTAGCCTCAGTGACGTTATACGCTAAGTGCGTTTGCTGACGGCGCAGCAATATATAATTACTGATGTTACTAGCCCAGCTTTCTTGTAAGCTAACGCCCGCTCTGCTCTTATTGTTATTATTACTCATAGTATGCTTGTCTCTATTTTTATCCAGTTAATCGCTATCATGGTTGTTTCTTATTTAATTCGCTATTTACGGCCCACTAATCTGGCAGGCCAAACAATGCATCTAGGGCCTTAATGAACTCAATTGGAATATCCCACGTGACTAATCCATAGCGGTCGTTGGGCATTGAGTGTCTATTATCAGCCTCTTTAACATCTTGCAATAGATCAGCAGCTATTTGAGGATTTGAATCATACACGCCCCGTAGAAAGACATACTCAACAGCGCCAAGATACTTATCTTCATTACCTGCATAATCACTAATTCTCATTGCAAGGAAACGATGTAACGCGACTTGATAAATCGCTGCCTGTAACCAATATCCTGCCTTTGACATTGCTTGTTTGAGTGTGCTTTCGTCATAATCGCTTAGGCTATTTCCTAAAAAATTACTCTTGTAATCGACAACGTAATACTTGCCAGCATGCTCATACACCAAATCGATTTCACCCCGCAGATAACGATACAAATGCGCTTTGTTTTGTGGAACAAGATTGACGTGTTTGTCCGCTTCATTCGGGAGATACTGCTGAAATAGGCTATTAATATCTTGCGCCTTAAAACGCTCTGATAGCCCCATATTAAACTCTAATTCAGCAAACCGCTGACTTGCATTGATAGAGCATAACGGTTGATTTGACGCTAATAACGGCGCCTTTAGAACCTCTTCAATCCAGTTAAGTAATGCCTCATGCTTTGTAGCATCTATTGAATCTAAGTCAGGTATACGACCATTTTCTCTATTCTTTGCTTGTAATAGTCGACTTTGCTGTTCAGCACTACTATAAACCAAAGGCAGCTGATAACTACTAACGGCCCTATCAATCACCTGAGACCACTGCGATTTATTATTGAAATCAATTTTTTCAAATATTTCATGCAAAAACGTACCAGCATTGGCGCCTTTGACAAAAGTAAAACGGATATCATCCTCTGATTTGAGGCTCAACTCACTGGCTGGTTCAAAAAAATCACTATTACTGGACGATACTACCGACTCTGTCATATCAATGACTATGGCATCATCCATACGTTCATCTACTACAGCCAGCGCCTGCGTAGATTCATCTAGCTGACGGGCTAAAGCCGTAAAACTGGTCTTGGCCCAACCATAAAAATAATTGGTTTTCATAACTTCTGCAAAAGGCGCGTACTCAATAGTCTCAGTTATAGATTTAGCAGTGGCAAGCGTTGCGTTACCCGCTAAGCCCAATGCATTAGCACCGTTACTGTCATTATTATAGAACTCATTGACATTATGCCCTCTAATGATGCCTATGGTGCCTTTGAGTCTATCAGGCAAATCAAACTTTGCCTCTGGTGATTCCAACCAATAGAACGCTGGCTTTAATTCAAAACCTGTTTTGTTATTAGGATCTCGCAACACCACATAAAGCTGCTCACTGGCACGCGTAAATGCCACATAACCAAGCCGTCGCAGCTCATCAAAGCCCTCTTGTGTCTCAATATCAGTGTAGTGACTTTCTGTGGTCACAGAGCCTTGTACGGGTGAGAAACGACGCTGGTTACCTGTTGATTGATTCTCTGCCGATTGCTGCATTAAAATCGACGGAGCTTGCTGGGCGTTGTATAGATACAGCCCAAACTTTTCATTATTGCCCGCCTTCCGACTAGCATCGCCCATACCCAATACATAGACAATGGGAAACTCAAGCCCTTTGGACTTGTGGATGGTCATAAGCTGCACGCCAGACTCTGTCGGTAGCGGGTATTGCTTAGCCCAATCGCTATTGGGAGCAGCATCTATATTTTGTCTAAACCAAACCAATAGTTCGTGCTCACTCATGCCGATACCATACTGCGCCAAGACATCCATCATATGACGCAAATCCATAATGTGACGATCGCCTTCTGGATGAGTTGCCAGAGCTTGCCAAACGCCTTGCGGCTGCACGGGGTTTTTATCTAATAAGTAATGTAATGCTGACAAAACACCAAAGTGCTGCCAGTTTTGAGCCGCTTGTTTTAGGTAGGTAATAAAGTCTTGATAGCTTTTTTTATTGTTAACTGCTTTCGTACTAGCGCTACTTAAGTGACTACCCTCTGTTACTCCTGACTCATGGTCAGTCATCATGGCTTTGACTTCTTTGATACTCAGGCCATACAGATGGCTAGTCAGCACCCGATTGATCATGTCATGACGATACGGATATAGCATGGCACTCAGCAATGCTGCCACATCTTCTGCCATAATCGTCTCAAAGATACTGACGTCACTGGTGGTCAAGGTCGGCACATTAAGTTTTACCAGCTCATCCTCAACCCGTTTTAAGTCTTTTTTGGTACGTGCCAGCACACCGATATCACTAGGCTGAATCGGTTTGCCTTTTAAGGTCTGACCACTAATGAGCAAGGTCGCTATATGACGGGCGGTGATTTCAAACTCATCATACTCAAGCTCTTTATCTTTATCATAAGGTAGATGCAACAAGCTCACTGGTTGAGCAGAAAGCACTTCTGTCACTAAAGCACTGTTTTGAGTAGTTGGCTCATTAAACCAAGACAGTTGGTTTTCTGGTTTAGAAGCTTTGATATGCTGATAATAAATACTGCTACCTAGCTGTGCTAATTTATTCTCAGCAGTCGTTATCGTTGGCATGCCAAACCAGCAATTTAGTGCATCAATTACACCAGCATTTGAGCGGCGGTTAATATCGAGCGTCCAAAGGCTACTTTTCTCAAACTGGGCTTTCATATAGTTGTAGTTGGCCACATCACCGCCACGAAACCCGTAAATGGCCTGCTTTGGATCACCCACTAATAACAGAAACTCATGACTGGCTTTATCACTAACGGAGTGTTTAAGTTTTCTTTTCGGCAGATAGATACTTTCAATCATAATGGCTTGCTCGCCGTTGATATCTTGCGACTCATCAATCAGAGCAACCGGATAATGATGACGAATATAACGTGCTAGCTTCTCTCCTTGCCGACCCGTTAACGCTTGATTTAAGCGCACCATTTGTAAACTAAAGGTCGTCTCACCGCGCTCTTCTAAGATAACTGGTAGCCTGTCACGTACCGCAAGCACGATATAGCGATTAAGGTTGGCTAAGATAGCCGTGACATACTCATCTAGCTTTCTACTTTCTTCGATATACCGTTTAAAATCACGAACGACCTGCAACTCGTTAAATATTAAATTAACTCTTTCACCATCTTTTGGCTTATAGAACTGCTTGCCTATATCATCCGTTTTCTGAAAAGCCTCAATCAACTTTCCTGTATAAGTTTTGGAGTCTGATATAGACTTATAAGCAGTTGGGCCAGAATCTTCTAATGTTTGGATGATTTTTGGCCAAGAGTCTCTGTTGTTTAATAATTGACCTTTCGGAACTTCATAATACTCGCCATCAGGCTTAAAAAAAACATCAAGCTCATCGCTGCGCTCAATGATAGTATTTATAAGCCGCTCATAGCCCTCAAAAGAAAAACTCTTTACTACAACGTCATCAATCGGCGCTGAAATAAAGTTAAGCGAACGAGTCACATATTTTTTATGATCGCTAACTGCAGTCAGCTTGCCTTGCTGATCCATTAGCGCATATAGTTTAGGCTCCTCGTGATACAGTCTGCTTTGGAACTGCCTCAGCTCATCATGAATAATACTGTCAGTAACCTGCTCAATACTACTGTCTTCAATAATAGCCATACCTTGCTGATGACCGGTCTCGCTACTGTATTCAATCAACCACTTTTGCGCCAAACTGTCGAGTGTGCCTACAAACAGCTTATCCAACGTGGTTAGTACTAGCGCAGTGCGTCGAATGGCCTCCGCCATTGGATAGCTGTGGACATGATCAAGTAAAAACCCAGTCAAATGCAGATTAATGGGATCGTCCATAATGGCGTCTAAGCGTGCATATTTAGCCTGATTAACTAGCCAGTTTTCACGATCTTTTCTTACTTGTTTACGTTTCTCAGCCGCCGCTTGCTTATCAGCAGCAATGTCTTGATTGAACTCATCCGTCCCTGTCCCACCATTTGAATCAACGCTTGAACCTTTACCTGCTTGTTTATCCTTATTACTTTCAGGTGTTACCTGTAGTACATCAGGATATAAAGCATCCTTGTTATTGGGTTCAGCACTTAAACTATTCACCCACTGTAATAATTGATAAAAATCTATCAAACGATCATGAATGCGCTGACGCATCTCAGCGGCAGCGGCTCGAGTAAAGGTAGTGGCAATGATCTGCTCTGGCGCACGGCGCGCTTCAATGAGCAGTCGTAGCATAATGCCTGTGAGTGTCCAAGTCTTGCCTGTACCAGCTGAGGCTTCAATAAGATGCCGACCCATCAGTGCAACATCTACCGCCGGTATCACATCCGCCTTTTGCTCAATCATATCGTCACTCTCAGACGTATGGGTTGTCGTATCGAATCGGTTATGTGACTCATCTAGGTACTCATTGGATAAGTACGGCTGTATAGATATATCAGCTAAATCGGTAAAATTAGTCATAGGAGCCTATACTTTTTATTATTATCAATTAAACCAAAGGGCAAAAACCAACCATTCGGAATAGCTAGCCATCTAGACTATCTAGTGCAGCAAACATTGGCTCATATAGCGGCTTCGCTAAGGTAGTTAACGCTGCTGATAGCGCTTTAAACGCATCTTGGTCACGCAGTACGTACTGCCAAATGGCGTGCTGCGAGCAAGTATCATATATCGTATCTGTGTGATAGCTAGGTCTTAACCACTCCGAGAATTCTGCTCGTTTTGGCCAATAGCTACCGTTCTCACTCTCTTCAGATTTTAGGCACTTATCAAGATAACTGAGCGCATATTCTGGCAAGAGTGTAATAGGTACTTGACCTGATAGCTTGGCAAAAATTGCCCACTTTATGAGCTCGGCCGCCGCATCTTCATACACAATGGGGCTTAGTTTAAATGCAATGACTTTGTCATATTTTTTGACTTGCGAATTAGGTTTATTAAAGCGCCAAATGCTCACACCATCATCTAATACCGCTTGTTCGGTAGTGGTGCGTCTGGCAACTTGCCAATACAAATGCGACAACCAAAATTTGAGTAAATGCCTAGGACTGGCAGAATTGGGCAATATATTTAACCACTGTTTGGGGGATTGCTCGGCGTAGGACTTACCTGTCTGTAGGTGAGAGCGACTATTATGAGTACCTATCGGCACTGATATCGGTGCTAATATTGGTACTGAGCCTTTTATCTTAATAATTTTAGGTAGCAGCTTAAGCAGTGACTCATTATCAGCGCAATTTAATACAGCTGCTAGCTCTATCTGAATAGGGTGCTCAGAGGTTGGAGTCAGCAACTGTAAACCACCTGCGCTATCCTCTCCAGCCTCATCAAAGCCATTAGCAACTAACTGCTCTTTGAACTCTAGACATTGCTGTTGCAGTTTTTGTTGTTGATTGGGCAACGTGGTTTGACGAGCCACACCTGCTGGCATGATTTTTTGATACATCAAGATTTGACTGTCTTGTTTATACGTGTCGTCAGCATTATTACTGGTGGCATTGTTGGTCAATTCATTTATCAAATGCTCTTTAATCTGATAGGTGGTCAAACTGTCTAGAAACAGTGGCTCTTGATGCGCCATCGCTTCCTCGCCTTGCACTACATGCACTTTTTGAGTACGCAAAAAAGCCTTGGCAGGATGACGCACTTGATAGGCCAATACTCCCTCAACGTCTATCTCTCCAATGTTAAATATAGTATCAAATAGGATCTTGATGAGTGCCTCATTCATATCACTGGCATCAGCAGTATTATCTAGCGCTAGCATCTCAATCAATGCAGAGAATGTTTGATTATCTACTTGTCCCATTTGCCCCAAACCTTGACCGAAAATCTGAGCAATAGATTCATATTGCCCTTTTGTAGGTAAGCCTACTAGCTGTGGATGCTCGCTAGATACTCGACCCTTCAAGGTAACAAACACAGCTTGCCAAAGCGGCGCAGGCGGGAACTGCTTTTTTTGCGCTAACTTGGTTTTGCGCATGGCTTTATTTAAGATAGCGTCTAATTCATCAGTCATACCTACAGGACTGTTATTTTGAATATTGATATCTTCATTTTGATTGGGTTTAAAAGTGTGATTTGAAATATCAGCATCTTCAATTGCAGTCTCAAACAGACTCTCATGGAAAGGGAGTGCAGGATGCTCAGTCACTAACCACTGCTTAATTAATTTAGGCAAATAGCGCTTGAGACTCTCGGTAGTGGGATCAATATTCTCAGGTAATGTCTCAAGCGAGTTTACCTGCCATTGCACCTCACCTTGCAAGAACTGCAATAGCTCACTCACTGGGTTGGCTGGCAAATGCTCATGAGTATCCGTCAAGCTTTGGCCATTGTAGAACATCCAACATGCACTGCGCGCGCACAGTAGCGCATCTAAAAATGCGCCGTTGTCATCATCTTCACTGACTCTGTCACCGCGGCGTGCATTGGTCGCTTTCATCAAATCATAGCGGTTGTCACGATCACGCCCAGGAAACTCAGAGAGATCCATATTGAGCATCACCACTAACTCAAACGGCACGTTTCTTAGTGCACCAAATCGACCAAAGGTAATTACCCCAGTTGGCTCCGCACTGACCTGCTGACTTTCAAGCTCGTTTTCGATACTGTCTAGCATAAAGCTCAGCTTGAGCGGCAACTGCTCCACACCTGACAGCCTCTGCTCCACTTCTCTGTTGTCGATATCACCACTAGCGTACTGCCTATAGTGACGATTGGCTCGCAGGCTTGACTTAAAGCCATTCATTGCATTATAGATGGCGCGCATGGTACGTGTTTGCTCGACATCGCCAAAGTAACGATGAATGACTTGTGTCTCAATCTGATCGAGCCAATCTTCCGCTTTCATCTTTTGTGTATGATCATCACGTCGTGCGACCAAACCTGCATAAATACGGCAAAGCGCTTCAACAATCAACGCATCATTTAGGCTCACTTGTGGTAACGGTAATGTCATTTCTGGCAACGCAGTACTTGGCCATTCATCGTCATTCAGAGTATATAAACAATTGCTTAGCTCAGCCTCTGGCATCACTAGACCTAAAGTTAATCTATCTAATGCCTGTGCAAAGCTAAAGCGATAGTCGTAATCGTTACTGTCCAAAGTTTGCTTAAGATGTTGCTCATCAAAACCACGGATAAAGCCCGCCTCTACCAACAAGTCACAACCACGGCTCATCTGCTCATGAGTCAGCCCAAAGCTTTCAAATAAAGGAGGCAACATGAGCCAATCTAAGACTTCAGCCGCTTCAAAACGGGCGCTATGGCTACCCAATAGTTTATAAAAACCAATAATGGCTTCCCATAACTGGCGAATGTCTGCATCGACAACACCAGTCACCTTAGCAGGCAGAGTCAAACCATCCTGACCTTTGCCATTAACAAAAATAGAGCTGATCAGCGCATGATGCCGCTCAACATCAGGTAGCAGCACAACAATGTCAGAGATATGGCGCTTTTTCTCACCAGTTTTGATGGGTTCATTCAGCCAGCGCCCAATCATGATACGTAGTACTTCAAGCTGGCGCTGTAAACTGTGGCACGAATGGATGCTTAGGCTATTATCTTGCGCAGACATTGCCCAAAAGCGGTCTTTTTCAAAGCGCTTATTCTCTAACGCCTCATCTTCATACCATGGTGTTTGATGCGGCTCTTGATCAAAGCCCAGCTCTATTTGCTTACTCATCTCCTGCGAAACTTTTGCAGCCGTCGCTTGCTGGGTCGATTGCTCATCAAGCATCAACACATCGTTTTGCAAACGTCTAAGTAAGCTTGGACTGTTTTGCGCAGTTTGAAAACTGCCGCTTACATCAGCATCATAGACGCTATCATCAAAGCCGAATTCATCATACAAGTCATCATCGCCGTTTTCGCCAATACTAAAGCTATCTTGCCATTCTACAAGCGCATCTTGGTATTGCTCATTACCTGACAAGTTGGCAAGCATGGCAAAGGTATCGCGCGATTGTTTACCCAAACGAGACAGCAGACTGTGTCCATAGTCACGCAAGAACACGCTTTCAGGATTAATAATCTGTTGGCGCTGTAACCACGACTTATCAACAATGTCCGCCCAAAAAAGCTTCGATGGATTGTAATGCAACAGTGTGATATCCATGTATTGCGATAAGCGCTGCAAAAAGTCCAGCTCAGTCTGTGGCAACTGCTGGATGGTAAAAATACGCAGCACTTTGGGTAACTGACTTTGCTCGCCAGCCTTATTTGACTTTAGTGCTTGCCAAAACACCTCTTCCAGTACAACACGGTGCTGATGCACATCGGCAAATAAATGCGACCATAAGAAGCGTTGAGCAATTTCTAACTCAACATAATGCTCGACCAACCACTCAGGCGTGCCACGCGCATATTTATCAAAGCGCAGGGATAAGGCATCTTTATCCGCTATCAACTCATTCACATTCAGCGGTTTATTATGCGACCATAATGCCAACCAATCCTCACGATGGGTCAAATAGCGATTAAACACCCTCGCCAGATCATTTGACAGCTGCCAAATACGCGCATCTTGCTGCGACTTATCTTGTCGTACATTGTCTTGCTCAACCCCTTCTTGTAGCTCATCAATCAAAGACGCCAGCAGCGGATTCACCGGATGTTTTTCATCTTTAATAATCGACTCTTGGTAGTAAGTCAGATACCCAAACAATCGCCATTGCATGACCGTTGGTGACAATACTGCCACTTCAGGAACATTCAAGGTTGCTGTATCAGGGTCCCGCTCTAACAGATATGCATTATGGCGGGTTAACACATCCTGCATAAGTGTCCACTGATATTGACCCCAAAACTTAGTACGCACCAAGGTACTAATACCAGCACGGCTAGCAATAGTTTTATCTAACCAATCACCCAATACCATTGAAGGCACAATGACAATAAAAGGCTCAAAAACAGGCTGATTTTTGGACTGATATTGTACAAGAAGCTGATCAACAAGATTTTCGGTACGATGGGATTGTATAATGGTAAACATAGAGGATAGTCTGATTGAGGTAACAGGAGAATAAAGGGATTGATAAAAAATACATGCTCGAGATAGCACGCAAACATTCATAGTAAAATTTTGAGTGTAATAACAACGCTGTAGGCGGCAATACTTGTCAATCCATGTTTAGCAGTCGTCAATGGATGACATTTCTGCTAGCATGACGCTGTTAAATCAAACTGCATTGGTAAACCCTCATGTATATCCGCTTACAGACTCTCTTGTAAGGCGAATAGTAATCTGGCTATTAGTTTGCCATTGTTCGTCAACGTTTACTAGCATATAAACCACTGATAAAAACACACTGCGACAATAGATGTCGCTGCGTTTTACCTCAATTCTTAGTGATGAGACAATTTAATACTATGCCCTTGCGTCCCATTGATGCCATTTTCATTCATCCTAAACGACGTTTATATGTCGTATACTACCGCGGTGAGCTTTGGCAATTGCCACGCATGAAAATAGATGATCAATCTTGGCAAAATAGACAGCCATATAAGGATGACAGTCGTGGACTCTATCTGAGTATTCATCAAGCCATAAGCGACCCTATTTTGGCACAAAAATTACGGACCCTAAATCTACCTATGGCAGTACGTGGAAGCACCTTATCACGCTTCGAGGCATGGTGGGAAACTCACGGCTTTGAATGGCTTAAAGACAAACTAAGTGCAGGACAATCACCATTGGCGGCGCATCAAACCTCCACAAAAATGATTGACAATCAACCCTCTTCCCCTTCAAACTACCTCTCTGCTCTGGCAAGTAGCAATAATACCACTGCTCATAAAAACCCAGAACAAACTGATATTTTTTCGGATATGCTGGCGGATTTAGCAGATGAAGTGCTGCATCAACCGCTCTAAACCACATTTAAACCAACAATAAGAAGATCGGTACCATATGAAAGACTACAAGCTGCTACTGGCTGGGCTCATTTTACTGCTGCTGATTATTTTTATCGCCATCTTTACTTGGTTATGGACCAGCAATCGTAAAAACATGGATCCATTGCCTATTATGTCAAATGAGAGTGGATCCACTGCTTCCGCGGAAGAAGATGGAGAGACGGTTGCCAAAAGCACTTTGCACATACAAGCAGAAGAAAAAATACAAGTGCCTTTAGACGCTGTGATTTCAAGTTTTCAATCTCGTTATCCCAATGTAGAAATCATGACAAGTTATGTCGCCTCTGTTGCACTTTTGACGCTATCGGATAATAAAGTAGCCGATAATGAGCCGTCTTTATTTATTGTTGATACCGATATCATTATTGCTGATGGCAATTTATCGGCAGCGCGCTTAGCACCATTACAAGAAAAATTAAAAATAGCACAAGATGAACAAAACCAGAGCAAGGCAAAAAATGGCATGGTAGAAGATACTATCGATGCAGATAGTAATGCTGATGAAATCGCTGCTAAAGGTGAAGCTGATAATACAAACACTCGAAGTCTTGTATCGTTTAGTTATGCCTTAAAAGACAAGAAAAAAGTAGACGGTGTCATCTTAACTCAAAATCCTATTGCACTTAACTTTCGAAACTTTTTACTCTCAAGTACAGGGCAAGATATATTAAGTAGACACGATTATGAAAATATCGATGGCTATCAAAACGATATGGCAAACCTTTTTAAGTCAAATACGCAAGGCAAAAAAGCAACAGGCGAGTTGACAGTAGATGTCGCTGACGCTATCAGTATTGCTAAATAAATACAAAACCCTCTACTTACTCGGTATTAATTGATTTTATAAGTGCTTTTTTCTACAATAGCATTCTATTATGCGCCTATAGCTCAACAGGATAGAGCAGTTGCCTCCTAAGCGATCGATCGGGGTTCAAGTCCCTGTAGGCGCACCAACAAACATAGCGATATAACACGATAAACCCTTGTAAGCCACTCGCTGCAAGGGTTTTTTATTGTTTAATATACGGTAGTCACCGATTAATAACGGTATCTACCACTTGTACACGGTGAAAATAACGGTATCATAGACGGTATTAACCGATACCGCCAAACACTCAATATCCAAAAAAGTTACACTCTATGGTGATGGCAAAAATCTATATCTTATATAACGTCTGAATGGATATTTATTTTAGCAGATGGCTTTTCGATAGGTCTTTTCTAAAATCTTGGTTTCGATACTAGTGTAATAGAATTGGCTGGGCATTCAGGCTCACACAAGCTGCAATCTATGCAATTATCAGGATCTATCGCTAAAAAGTTAGGACCTTCAAAAAATGCATCCACGGGACATACTGCAACACAGTCCGTGTATATGCATTTAATGCAGTTATCATCAACGATGAACGCCATAAAAATTATCATTTATAATTCAAGATGGCGGATCATTTTCAAACTACAATACAAATCCGTAAATTTACCCTGCGTAAGTAAAATATTTATTCGCTTATTTGTATCAGTACCAGTAAAATGCGAGACTGTTTTCTACACGAGTTTATGAGTAACCAATGATACGTTTAACTGAAATTAAATTGCCATTAAATCATGCACCTGAAGATTTAACGACTGCTATAACGACAAAACTTAAAATTTCTGCTGAGCAGATGGTGTCATTTGTGATGTTTAAACGTGGTTATGATGCTCGTAATAAAAGAAATATCCAATTAATTTATACGCTAGACATCACACTGACCGACTCGGATTTAACCAATGATTTACTGGTTCAATTTGAGTCAGATAACCACGTTAAAGCAACACCAGATACCAGCTACAAATATGTAGGTAAAGCGCCAGAAGATTTAACTGAGCGTCCTGTTGTTATTGGTTTTGGACCTTGTGGTTTATTAGCAGCACTTACTCTTGCCCAAATGGGCTTTAAACCTATTATCATTGAACGCGGTAATGAAGTCAGACAACGCACCAAAGACACCTTTGGCTTTTGGCGTCAGCGTAAATTAAACACTGAATCAAACGTACAATTCGGTGAAGGCGGAGCCGGTACCTTTTCCGATGGTAAATTATATAGCCAAGTGAAAGATCCAAATCATTATGGCCGTAAAGTCATGACTGAATTTGTAAAAGCTGGCGCACCAGATGAGATTTTATTTGTCAGTAAACCGCACATAGGTACTTATAAGTTAGTCACTATGGTAGAAAAAATGCGTGCCGAGATCATAGAACTTGGTGGTGAAGTCCGTTTTGCTACTCGCGTAGATGACTTGCATATAACTGACTCAAAAGTAACTGGCGTGACACTTAATAGTGGCGAAACCTTAAAAACTAACCATGTTGTTTTAGCTGTTGGTCATAGCGCCCGTGATACCTTCCAAATGATCTATGATAAAGGCGTGTATGTTGAAGCAAAACCTTTCTCGATTGGTTTTAGGATTGAACATAAACAGTCAACCATAGACCAAGCACGCTTTGGTGACAATGCTGGAAACGAAATACTTGGCGCTGCGGATTATAAACTGGTTCATCATTGTAAAAATGGTCGTTCTGTTTATAGCTTCTGTATGTGTCCAGGTGGAACTGTTGTTGCCGCAGCATCAGAAGAAGGCCGTGTTGTCACTAACGGCATGAGCCAATATTCAAGGAACGAGCGTAACGCCAACAGTGCTATTGTTGTCGGCATCGACCCAGAGCGAGATTACCCAAACCACCCTCTTGCTGGTATCGACTTACAAAGACAACTAGAAACCTTAGCGTTTGAATTAGGCGGTAAAGACTACAGTGCCCCAGCGCAAACCATTGGCGATTTCTTAAAAGGTAAGCCAGACTCAGAATTGGGCGATGTTAACCCGTCTTACACACCGGGCATTACCTTAACCGACTTAAGCAAAGCTTTACCTGACTTTGCCGTGGATGCCATACGCGAAGCCATTCCAGCGTTTAATAAAAAAATCCAAGGGTTTTCATCTGACGACGGTTTACTCACTGGCGTAGAAACCAGAACATCGTCACCAATCAGTATTAAACGCAATAAAGAATTCCAAAGCATTAATACCAAAGGCTTATTCCCTGCAGGCGAAGGCGCTGGCTACGCAGGTGGCATATTATCAGCAGGGATTGATGGCATTAAAGTGGCCGAAGCTGTGGCGAAATCGATGTTGAAGATAGATTAAGAGCGGCTTTAGGCAATTATTAAAGCAGGTTAAGTTTCAGTCAAACATTATACTAATTCTGATAAACAATATTGCTGATCGTTTATCAGAATTTTTAATGATCAATTTGTGTATGTGAAATAAGCAAGAACTATAGTTAACTACAACCTAAACGATTTGCACGCTCCTACATATAATCGTCAGGATACTATTCGACATCGATTTGTGAGGCTTCATTAGGTATTTTGGTCGGTGCTTTGTGTCTGGTTGTTTTAGGCTCTAAGTCCTGCTGCCAGCTGTAAATGTACTGGTGCTCAGCTGATAAAAGATAGCGGCGCAGGCATGCTATAAATACACACACATGGGTGAACCTGCTACAGGGTCTGTAATCACTTTGGCTTGCACGTCAAATATATCAGCAAGCATTCCCTCCGTCACCACCTCACAAGGGGTGCCCATTATTTGCAGTTCGCCCGACTTTAGCACCACCAATAAATCACAATATCTCGCTGCTTGGTTGAGGTCATGGAGCACAACTATAATGCTTTTGCCGTTGTCTTTTAATTCTCGTATGAGTCGCATCAGCTCTATTTGGTAAGAGATATCTAGATAGGTAGTTGGTTCATCCAGCATGATAATATCCGTATCCTGCGCTAAAACCATCGCGAGCCAAGCGCGCTGCTGTTGACCGCCAGATAAGGCTTCAAGTGATGTCTCAGCTAGAGATTGAATAGACATCTCATTTATAACGCTATCTACTATCTGGTTGTCTGTCGCGCTCAACTTACCCCAATGTGAGACATAGGGCGTTCTGCCATACTCAACCAACTGTCTGACAGTCAAGCCTTCAGGATTGGTCTGTACTTGTGGCAATACCGATATCTGACGAGCAATCTGCCGATTATTCAATTGCGCCATATCTTGTTGTCTAAGTAAGATTCTGCCCGATTGAGGTTGAATCAGCCGGCACAAGCCTTTTAATAGCGTAGATTTTCCGCAACCATTTGGACCAATGAGTCCAATGACTTTATTTTCTGGCAACTCAAGGGACAAGTTTTTGATAACTGTCTGTCCGCCATGATAGCCAAGCTGTAGTTCATTCACTGATAGCATCACCACCCCTTATAGCGCGATAGCAAAAAGATAAAATAAGGCGCACCGATCACTGAGGTTAAGACGCCAGCTGGTAGCTCAATTGGCGCAAATAGACTGCGTGCCAATACATCTGCGGTGACTAAAATGATCGCGCCTATCAGCGCTGACGCTGGCAACAAGATGCGGTGCTGATGCCCAAAGAGCAATCGTGCGATATGCGGCGCGAGTAAACCAATAAAACTGACTGTCCCTGCCACCGACACCGCCAAACTCGCAATCACCACTGCGATAAATAATGTAGTAAATTCTAATGGCTTGACTGACACACCAAGATGATATGCCGTTTCCTCGCCAAGTCCCAATACATCTAAACGCCATGCTAAATACATACTGATGACCATTAATACGGCAAATATTATCGTTAACATGGGAATATGTTGCCAGCTGCGACCCCACAAGCTACCAGTTAACCAAATCATTGCGGTGTTAATTTCAACTGGATAAATGACCAGTAAAAAATTAATCCCACTGGCTAAAAAGGCACTAATGGCGACGCCAATCAATGCCAAACGTGCTGGCGTTGGCTGAGATATCTGTGCCAACAGCATGATAAAACAAAAGGCCAATAATCCGCCAAGTAAAGCTGCGACAGATAGCCACCACGTTGGTGCCGCAGGAAGCATAACCAGCAACAAAGTCGCGCAAAACCCTGCGCCAGCACTGATACCCATCAAGTCAGGTGATGCTAACGGGTTACGAATGACCCCTTGAACCAATGAGCCTGATAAACCGAGACTTGCCCCGACTAAAATTGATAATATCGTGCGTGGCAATCGATGTTGCCAAACAATAAAGTCTTCGTCGCCGCCAAAACCTTGCTGTAAATGCTGCCAGATTTGCACTAGCGTTAATTCACTGGCACCAAAAAAGATGCTGCTAATACTGAGTATCAATAGCAGCACAATAATCAGTACCACCGCCCTACTTGCCGATTTACGAGCAAATAGTGAGTTTGAGCGCGATGAAGAAGCTTTAGTTTGTATCGTCATTCGTTGTTTACTTTTGTTGCTGGATAGGATTTTGAATCGCTTTTAGTTATAGTTAAAATATCTCAAAAACGCTAAAGTACTGCTGGTATAAATTTTTTGCAGCCTCTGTCTGCGTAGGTACAGCAAGCAAGAAAAATTAATATCAGCAGTACTTGATGTATCGATATTACTTTTCCCTGACTATATCGATCAGCTATCGAGTCGTCTTCTACATGCCAGCGCAATAAAAACGGGTGTCCCAATAAGTGCCGTTAGCAAGCCCACTGGTGTCTCTGCCGGATAAGCAACTGCTCGTGACAAGACATCCGCCCACACCATCAATATACTGCCAAGCAGCATAGACAATGGCAAAATCTGCTCATAAGCCATATTCGATACCTGCTTTAACAGGCGCTTGGCAACATGGGGGATAATCAAACCGACAAAGGCAACAGGACCGGTGACCGCCACACTGATAGCCGTCAATATCGTAATCAATGCCCCACATGACCACTGTAATGCCCGCAGGTTCACCCCAAGGCTACTTGCCACATCATCGCCCAGCACCAAGACATTTAATTTAGGTGATAGCCACCAGCCATAACCCAAGGTCAGCAGCGATATAGCCGCTAGCATGGGAATGGACTCCCAGCGCGTATTGGCAATAGAACCTGCCAGCCAATACAGTACCCCATAAGCTTGCTCATCCGTAGTAATCAGCGCCGCTCGTGTCATGCCGACCAGCAGCGCATTGATAGCAACGCCCGATAAGATTAGACGAACAGGATGCACCGGACGCCCAGAAAAATAACCCGCCAATCCTGCAACGAGGGCACAAGAGAGCACTGCCCCAACCATTGCTTGCAAAAAGGTAGAGGTTAAAAAGGTAAATCCTAAACCAATAGAGGATAAAGCAACCACGCACGCTGCCCCTGCATTGATACCCAATACCGCAGGAGATGCCAGTGAGTTACGGGTCATCACCTGCATTAGCAGTCCAGCCACCGCCAAATTGGCACCGACTATAATCGCCACGAGCACGCGCGGCAGGCGAATCTCTATTAATAATTGTGCAGTTAGCGACGCTTGACCATTTTGCTGCGTCAATAAGGAAAGTAAATCCGTCAGCGACAGGGCAAATTTTGAATATGCCGTTAACCCTTGCCAGCAGCCAATCAGTAAAATGACTAATAACCCACACCACAATAGCGCCCGTGTTATCGGGCGCTTTGCAATAGCGGGTTTTGGCAAGACGGAAGATGAGCGGCTAAGTTGCTTATCAACCATAAAAGTCGCCTTGCTTTAAAAAGACAGTAGTGCAAAGTCTCATTAATTTGACTCTTTTACAGAAGGACTTGGACTTTTTTTGCCTTTTTGCTTAGCAATCTCAAGCAGCTCAGCTGTCATATGTTCAGCGGATTGCATACTGCGATTGAGCGCCCAATAATTGGGATCGACTTCGATGACCTGATTCTTTTTGACCGCCGTTAGCTGATTAAATAGCGGTGAGGACTTCCATTCATCATAAATGGTGTGATCGTTATAACGCCCAATCAATAACCAATCTGGATTAGCTGCCAATAATTGCTCCAAACTGGTTGCGATATACGCCTCACCTGTTTGTTCCGGAATAGGGCTTTTGATATTTAGATGATTAAGTAAGCTACCGGCATACGAGCTTGGACCATGCAGCCACATGCCTTTATCACTAATAATAGCAAACTGAACGCTGTGGTTAGCAAGTGGGGTTGTTGCCAATTGCGACTTTAAATCTGCCATCTTTTTTAGATGCGTATTGATGACTTGCGACATTTTTTTATCTTGATGTACGATATGCCCGACCAATTGCGCCGTCTGGATATTCTCTACATAACTCTCGCCGCGACTTTTGAGTACAACCGACGGTGCAATGCGACCAAGCTCATCGGCGATGACGGTATGGCGCTCATCATCGGCAATGATAAGGTCGGGTTTTAAATCAGCGATGGCCTCAAGGCTTGGCTGATATCTTGAACCGACAGAGGTGTAATCCGAGAGTTGTTTGGTAAACTCGGCAATGATACTGTCAGGCTTATTGTCATCTGCAATACCAACTGGCTTCAGACCTAACGCTAACGCATCCCCTAAAAATGAGTATTCCAAAACTACAATACGCTTCGGGTCACTCGGATAGTCGCTTAGATTGGGCAGACGCGCTTTAATTTCTTCATCGGTTAGCAGAAGAACGTTATTTTTATCATTTGACTTAGTAACTGCTGCTGCCGACATGCCGTTATCAGCATTCAATGATGGAGTTGCCGTAGTATTATTTTTTTGATTCATAATAAAAACAATACCGCCAACCACAATCAATACGATGACCAGTAAGGGTAAAATAAGCGTGAGCTTTGGACGTTGATTCATAAATAACTTTTCTTAATATCATTCAATGGGTTGGGCGCTAGGGACATGAAATTTTGGCGTTAAGACGCACTCGTTAAAATTCGTAGTTATACGTCAACAACCATGTTCTAGGCGCACCAAGACCAATTTGGTTTTTGCCCGAGGTGCCATTGGTAGCCCCTAGCGCATATTCTTTATCCAGAGCGTTATTTAGATTCAATTGCAGATTATGTTTGCCCATGCTGTAGGCAGTCATTAAATCTACGGTCGTATAGCCAGCTAGCTCGACTGCCTCTGCGTCTCCAGCGTAGCGGTCACTGATATAATTCACCCCGCCACCAATTCGCCATTGATCAGCAGGTTGATAAGCGGTCCATAACGAGAACGTTTGATTCGGTACGTCGTTTGGCATCAGACCCGTTTTTTTATCTTCAGCATCAAGATAACTATAGCCTGCCGACACATCCCAATTATCACTTAGCTTACCTCGAGCTTCTAACTCTAGACCTTGATGACGAAACTCATCTTTATCCGTCACTTCGCGATTGTCATTGGTTTTTGGGTCTTCTTTATCAATGCGATAGAGAGAAGCATTAAGCATAATATCGTCATTATTTAAATACGTTTTCACCCCAATTTCTTTTAGGTCGGTCTGGTAAAGTGCGCCCAACTTTGGATTGATAAACGTTCCAGAATAAGGCAGCTGCCATGAACGCGCTACGGTGGCATAAGCGGAGGTGGCATCATTAAACTTATAGACGACGCCTGTTCGGTAACTGAATTTGTCGTCGTTAAGCTCACTGTCCTTACCATTAGCGTTTTGACTCAGGCGCATATTGTCATAGCGAACGTTGCCGACAAGTGACCAGTCGCCAATGTGATAGACATCTTGGGCAAAGACACCGATGCTTTGGGTGCTGTTTTTACGAAATGCGGGGAAACCTGGGTTAGGCGTTGGACCAGCGCTCGGGTTAGTTGCAGATGTAGGTGGTACATTTTTGTCAGTCGCAAGGGTCAAATCGATATCAATGTCATTATAATCGGCACCAAATAGCAGCTCATGATTGCCCTTATTCCAAGCAAGCTCAGACTGTAAGGTCTTTGTCGTGCGTGGATCATAACCAAAATTATTGACAGTACGTTCAACCTTATCATTGACCACATCAGCAGATGATTGACGGGTGCCTTTTTGCTCTAAAGTAATGTGGCTGTATGAAGCTCGATTGGTCCATTTAAGATCATCATTTATATCAAACTCATGATTGACATTGGCATGCCAAGTGTCTGAATCTTGGTAATCATTGGTGCCGCCATAAAAGGTATTAGGAGGTACATCAACAGGCTTACCATCTTTGGACGGAACACCGCGATAAGGCACTAGGTGCTGACGCATAAAATCGAGGGAGAAATCCAGCGTTTGCTGGTCAGTCGGCTGCCAACGTACCGTTGGTGCAATAAAGACATCATTTGAATCGACATGATCGATATAGGAGTCACTGCGGCGATACTCGGCATTGATACGGGCATTGACGGTATCTGATAATTTATGCGAGCTATCAATGCGCGCCACGGCTAAGCCATCGCTACCTACTTGTGCTTGCACCTTATCAAAGTCATCGCCTTCTGCTTTTTTACTGACGAGGTTGATAATACCACCTGCACTACCACGCCCATACAGCGCGCCCGCTGGACCTTTTACCACCTCTACGCGCTCTACATTGGCGAGGCTGCGATAGGACTGCAATTTGCCATCATCACGCATACCATCGCTATAGACATCGTTTAAACCATTGAATCCACGCAGCACAAACTCGTCTCGGCTACCTTCGCCAAGCGTGTTATTCAAACCGGCGACGCCTTTCATAGCATCCATCACGCGCACCGCGCCTCTATCCTCTAGCTCCGTTTTAGTTACTACCGATACTGACTGCGGCACATCTAACCACTCGGTCTGCGTCTTGGTCCCTGACGTTGGAGCATAAGCAGCATAGCCTTCATAGGTTTTAGCCATGACCACAATCGGCGCTAGCGTCGTTGATGGCAGTGTTGTTAATGGCTGTATAGCTGTCTCTTGAGCAGCAACCTGTTGACTCACCACCATGGTTAGACCAGTCGTCATCATGGCGAGGAATAATTGAGCACGAACCGCAGTCACTAAGGGTTTAGGTTGATGGTGAGACATAATTAGATCCATAGATGTGTTAAGGAATGAGCGAGGTTGTCAGTGGCTTAGTATCAATAATTATTGAACAGTATTTACTAATACTTAAGCATATAAATGATAATAATTTTGCAAATGATAACTATTACTGTTTATAATTGCAACGTTTTAGTAACACTATTCACCTTTGACTGACATAAACACCTGCTAAATAATTGGAATTGTTATGGTTATTATTTTTAAACGTTCTGCGCTTTGTCTTGATATGTTTTGCATTTATCAACAAAGTAGCGCTGAGATGACGCCCATTAGTAAGAAAACGAGTGTTGAGGCTCGCTCAGACACTTCCATTACAACTAGCTCCATTAATAATAAAGCAGAAACAAAAGTACTTTCTTTTACTGCCGCGCCAATCATTGTCACTGCAGAGACGTTAGGTGATTCTAGTGCTAATCAGGTAAAAGCATTTGCCGGTAATCGTACGGTGATTGACAACGATTTTATTAAAAAAACCGTGAGTAACTCCATTGACGGGGCGCTACAGTTTATTCCAGGTGTCAAAATTGACGATGAAACAGGCACTGGCGTGTTACCGAATATCTCTGTTCGCGGGTTGAGTGCCAGCCGTAGTGGACAGGCGCAGTTTTTAATGGATGGCATTCCTTTAACCTTAGCACCTTATGGTCATACCGGTCAGTCCATCTTTCCAGCAACCCTTGATAATCTTGAGCGCATCGATGTCGTACGCGGCGGGGCTGCGACCCAATATGGTCCAAATAATGTCGGCGGTGTGATTAACCTCATCACCAAACCTATTACGAAAGAGACTCAAACTGAGATTGGTACCAATTTAACGGTCTTTGAGCAAAATGGTAAGCCATTGACCAGTTTATATGCTCGTCACAGCCGCTGGTTAAATGATGATTTCGGAATACAGCTAGAAGCCAACGGTATTAAGGGTGACAGCTTTAGAGATCACTCAGACACTGAAGTTACTAACCTACAAGCCAAAGCCCTTTGGTATATTGATGACAATCAAGAATTGGAAGGGTTCTTGCAATACTATGATGCTGATACAGAAATGCCGGGTGCGCTCTCGCCTGCTGCCTATGAGCAAGATGTCGAACAGAGTCAACGCCCACTTGAAGCTTATCAAGGTAAATCAACGCGCTGGCATGCTAAGTACAAAAACTACTTAGATATCGGTGATGAAGCAGTATTAGACCTCACTACTTTTGGTCATCATGCCACACGTAATTTTGAGTGGGGATTTAACTCACAAGCGAACAAACAAGGTGTACATTGGGCAGATCCTGCTATTGCAGCAGACAGCCTACGTACCTCACCTCGTGAGTTTACTGTTTATGGCGTAGAGCCGAAGTTTTCTATGAAGATTGGTGATAGCAAAAATATCAAGCACCACCTCATCAGTGGCGTGCGCTACGTCAATGAAGACATCGATTATAAACTGACGCAAACCAAACTTGCTGATGGTACGACGACCATGCCCCGTGATTGGAACCTACAAACGGATGCATGGGCCGCTTATGTTAGCGATGAGATGAGCTTTCTGGATGAGCGTCTAAAAGTTACCCCCGGTATTCGTTATGAAAATGCAAAAATGACGTTTAATGATGCTGGTAATAACACGCAAGCAGACAATACCATCACAGAGTGGCTACCTGGATTAACCACATCTTATGCATTAACCAAGTCTGATGACAAGCTTTGGCTGATTTATGCCAATGCGCAGAAATCCCTAAGAACGCCGCAAATTGCCAATATTCGCGGTAACGGTGAAGAAGGCAGTGAGCTTGCATGGAATTATGAAATAGGTACACGCTATACCACCGATAATCTGCAAGCTAATTTGGGATTGTATCGCATAGATTTTAAAGATCAGCTGCAATGGAACAGCGCAGAGCAAAGCTTTGATAATGTGGGTCGTACCTTGCATCAAGGTTTAGAAACTGCGATTACTTATGCCCCAAAAACATTCAAAAACCTAGATGTAGGTCTTAGTTACAACTATCTTGATGCCATGCTAAAAGAAGGGGCAGATGAAGGCAATCAACTGCCGTACAGCTCGCCACATCAGTTGGGCTGGCACGCCAGTTATAAGCATCAAGATTACAACGCCACTTTATCTGGCGTTTACTATGACAAAGCTTATGCTGATAATGCCAACACGGTAGCAGAAAGCAAAGACGGCGGCATTGGTGAGACACCTGCCTATCAAGTATGGAACTTGAGTCTACAAAAAACATTGCAAGACACGAAAAACGAAAAGCTGTCTGTGCAGTTCGGTATTAACAATTTATTTGATGAGCAGTATTATTTCCGCGGTGTCGATACCAGTCCTGTTGGTCGCTATCCTGCACCCGGACGTTCATACAAATTGGGGCTTAACTATCAATTTTAAGGGTTAACAAATCCTAATCCTTGAATACTTCGCAACGATAAAAGCAAATCTGAAATGGATTTGCCTTTATTCTAAGACGCCAAAACATAGCCGTTTTCTCTGTTAGAGATAAAAAAACGACTCAGCCGCCCGTCATCACACCTCTCTTCATAAGAACTTGCTAGATTCTTGCCATTAATAGCACAATATTTTCATAACTTACTTGTAAATGATTATCATTATCATTATTATTGCGTTCAATAAAAGATTGTGCTGCTTGTTTTTATTTATAGCTAATTATGAAAGGAAAACTCTATGACTTATTCTACGGTTCTCATCACTCATGTGGTCAACGATGCAGTTATTGAAGGTTTTATCCCCGCCTTATTGAAATCGAGGCACGTACCTGACAGTCAATTGATTATCATAACCGATGATAAAGAGGCACACATGGATGCGTTAATAGCGACGCCTTTAGGGGCGCAAATCAGCATCCTTGAATGCGATGTATTTAACCCTCTAGCGATCATTGATACCTTAAATAATTATCATATCCTGCCCAATCTCGTCTTTAGTAATAGCGACCATCTACAAGCCGCAACCGCTGTGGTCGCTGAATTTTTCCATTTGCCTAGTAAAGACTGGCGTCACTGCTTGGTCTTTAAAGACAAGTACTTAATGAGAACACAGCTGCATTCTGCTTACTTATATCAAGCCGGCTATCAGCTGCTAAGCGCTAAAGATTTACACCTTGAGAATCTCAGCATCAGCTTTCCTCTGGTCGCTAAACCCAAGCAAGGCGTCGCTAGCATGGACGTTCAGCTTTGTATGAATAAAAACGAGCTGCTAAGTTATTGCCAAAGTTTTTGGCAATCAAAAACCCTGCCTATTTTGGTTGAGTCCTATGTGGCTGGGCGCTTAATTACTTTAGAGACACTCGGAGATGGTGAGCGTTTGGTGGCGGTAGGCGGCTTTGAGGTGACATTGACCGAACCGCCACATTTTGTAGAGCTTGATGCAGTTTGGAATACGCCTTTGTGTGTACAGTACCGTGAGCGTTGTTTGGCGATTCTACAAGATATCGGTGTTGGACTTGGCGTCTGTCACAGTGAGTTTATTATTGCCCCAACGGGCGAGGTGCATTTGGTTGAAATTAATTATCGCAGCATTGGCGATGGTAGAGAGTTTCTATTACATGATATGGCGCACTACCCTTGGTTTGATACCATTGTTAGATTGCATCAAGGGGTCAGCATTGCTGAGTTAGAAGCCGAGTTCGGGTCACTCGCCATCAGTACGCATGCACGCATTCATTACATTGTTACACCTCAATCTGGCACGATTCGCTCTGCTCCTACCTCATTTAAAAAACAAACCCAACAAAGTGTCATTATTCATCAGCCCCTAAAAAAACAACATCAAACTATTCACATTACCCACTCTAATAAAGACTATTTAAGCCGACTACTGGCTTATTCCGATTGCGCAAACACCATGAATGACGTACTAAGCGATGCCATAGCAAGTTTGCAATGGCAGTTTGAATCATAAGAATTTTTAGACCCACTTTTACCGATTTAACTTTTAGTTTTTAACTTGTTATATTTTGAGAGCTTATAATGGACAAACAATATATTACCGAACGCTTTATTAACACCTGCATCCGCGAAGATGTCTATGGCTTGCTATCAGATCATGCGATTATCGAAACAGAATTTGATATTCCTCATCTGCCAGAGGTGTTAAAACAACAGAAGTTGTGGCTAGAGATAACCTCGTCCAATCAAACCAACTGGTTGCCGATTGTAGCCAGTGATTATATGCAATATTGGCAACTTGCCAGCCCAATGTGGCTGCAAAAAAGCTCAGACGGTTACGCTATAGTCAATTCCAAATAAAACAGATACGTTATGTTCCAACGCAGTACTGGTATAAATTTTTCTGGCGTGCTGTGACTACGCTGACAGAGGCTGCGTAAAATTCATCCCAGTCCTACTGTATCGCTTTAATACTGAACTCACTATATCAAGCATGACTACCAAGATTTTGTCGCCATTCTCAAACAGTTGCCAGATGCCTGTGAAACTGCGCTCGACAGCTATCTGCTTGAGCTTGATTGTGCCACCGAACACCGAGCGTTAGCGCGCCAAGGTTTTGCATCTCAACGCTGCCATCTTGAGCGCAATATTAATGGATACCCAAGCTGGTCTGAGCGTTTGTTATACGCCGATCAAGTCGCCTCGTATTTGGATCACCCTTATTATCCGACTGCCCGAGCCAAGCTTGGTCTGGACGCGTCTGATATCGCAGCCTATAGTCCAGAGTTTGCACCAACCTTTAGTCTACATTGGGTTGCTATCTCTAAAGCAATAAGCACTGTCAGCGCTAAGCTGCCTGATATTTGGCCAAGCTTTGCAGACGTCGGTCTCAGTCCGGACCTCCAACAGACGCACCATCTGTTTCCCATACATCCGTTAACCTTGCCGCTGCTGCACCAGCATGTTCTCAAGGATACTTCGCTGCAAATTATATTGGCACCCAAGTCTGCGCTCAGCGTACAACCAACCTTATCTGTGCGCACGGTAGTGTGCTGTGCTGACCCAAATATTCATATCAAAGTACCGCTCATCGTCCGCACCTTGGGCAATAAAAACGTGCGCTTAATTAAGCCCTCAACCATTTATGATGGTCACTGGTTTCAGCGCACCTTACAGTTTATTGAAAAAAATGATGCCGCGCTGCAAGGGTGTTATACCCATTGCGATGAAAGCCTAGGTGGTCATATGGGCGACGATAAAACTCTCGCCTTTATTGTGAGGCGCTATGATGATATCAATTTAACGGATAAAACCCCTGTCCCAGTGGCAGCATTTGGCAGCGTCATGCCTGATGGTCGCCCCTTTATCAGTCACTTAATTGCACAGTTTTATGACGGTGATAGTAAGCTTTGGTTAAAAGAATACATCCACCTGTTATGCCATGTTCATTTAAATTTATGGATTAAATATGGCATTGCGCTAGAAGCCAATCAGCAAAATGCTGTCATTGTATTTGACCACCATAGCCGCACGATGAGTTTACTCATGAAAGACAATGATTCTGCACGCCTTTATCCACCACGATTTAACGCTAGCATGGCACAAGTTGGTTTAGGCGATGTGATAAATAGCAGTGATATTAATGACATCAAGGATATTAAAGACCAACGTATCGTCGTTGAAGATGAGTTGGCATTAGCGCAGATGTTTTTGACCATCACGCTCCAGCTAGACATCGTTGCCATTATTGAGATGATGAGCGCCCATAACATCATCAACCGTCATGACGCCTATCAAACCTTAATAGACTGTATTGATACGACCTTACACAGCCTCTCTAAACAAGATTACGACATCCATCTTGCACAGCAAGTCTTATTAGAGAGCCAGCACTGGTATATCAAATACTTATTGTCTGCTGGCAGTCTGTTGTCAAAAGAGCAGTCTGGCGCGACTGATATCAATAAGTTCTATGGCAAATCAGCGCCCAACACCTTAAAACTTATGCAGCGACACAAACAGGATTCCTAATGAGCTATCGAATTATGGTGGCAATCGTCCTATGTTGTCACTACCTGTCCGCGTTTTCTGCGTTAGGTATGCCTTTGTTTTTACCAATCATGCTCCAAGAGCTAAATGCGCCATTGCAATCAGGCTGGGTTGGTTTGCTGTTTATATTACCGACCCTCATGACTGCCATCGCTGCCAGATACTGGGGACGTTATGCCGATACATATGGTCGCAAAACATCCTTGTTGCGGGCGGAGTTGGGTTTGGCAGTGGGGTTTTTGATATGCGGATTTTCTCAGTCTTTATGGCAGCTCGTCATAGGGCTGAGCGTTCAGGGGCTGTTTGGTGGGACAATGGCTGCCTCAAACGCCTATTTAGCCACCAGTATCACTGATAAAAACGCCTTAAAACAGGTGTTGAATTTCACTCAATTCTCAGCACGACTTGCCCTGATTACGGCCCCGATTGGGCTGGGTTTTTTGGTACAACATTACGAGGTGTTAAGTTTGTATCGCGTACTTGCCATCCTGCCGCTCTTAGCATTACTACTCAGCTTTTTGTTAAAAAAAGACGTTATCAAAGCAGACAATGTCAGCACAAGCACCAAGACTACCCAATTGCCAAAAGCATCTACAAAAACTAAAACCAAAACCAACAACAGTAATAGTAACCAAGCTAAAAGCGATAAAAAGCAGACGCATGACTCATTGCAAGCAATAACGGGCGCAGATTTTTTCGCCAATCCTTATCTGTTTATATCGGTGCTGCAGTTTTTCTTAGCCTTTTGTATGGTAGCGACTTTCCCCTATTTTTTGCCATTTGCCAAAACTTTTGGGCTTAGCACCTCTCAAATAGGACAGTTATATGCCATGCCTCATGTCATGTATCTGATCTGCCAGCTGCTCTATGGGCGCATCAGCCAACGCCTGCCAGCAATGTCCTTAAGCCTTGGTTTTACGGTATTAGCGAGTGCGGTTTTGCTGCATTTGACGGATTATCTTCCCTTGATTTGGTTGGCTAGAATGCTATTTGGCGTTGGCATGTTTATGTGTTACCAAAGCCTGCATACGCAGATGGCGGATACTAACCAGTCTAAACATAGCGGCAAAATATTTTCCAGATACGATGCGCTAGCAAAATGGGGCGGCGTGCTAGCAGGATTGTCGGTCACTTTATTTGTACCGATGTTTGGTTTGCTCTCTCCGTTTGTTCTCTCAGCAATGATGGCAGTTATCGCGATAATAACTATCAAAATGTATCAAGAAAAATACAGCAAGACTGTGTAGAGGGCACTACAGACAACAATCACTCTAAAAACATCTAAAAAAGACATCACTTATGAGACCAAACTATTCCCTATCAAACAACACGATACCAAATTTTCTACCACCGAGTAAAACAGTTGAAAATACCCCTGTGCCAAGCCTGCTTTCGCAGTACCATCAGTATAAGTCTGAGCAGCATGCACTGACGAATATCATCAATTGTTATCTTCGTGAGTTTGCTATCCCCAATCAAGACCTAAGCATTGATGAGTCTGATGACGACTTACCACTGTGTCTACGTGATAACCGCGTCTGCCTAATCACGCGCCTATTAACGATTCGATTTCCTGTCGCTAATGAGGCTGCTTCTGCAAAAATCGTATTGCCAGTGGCGTATTTTAGTCATCTAGGCAAGTGCCAGCCAAGCGGAGCGCCTTGGCTAAAAGCTCGCGGTCAATCATGGGCATGCCTCAACATTCATCAATTGGTCGATTATCTGCACAGTTATATTGCTACGCGTTATCAAATCGATATCAACCAAGAGCTAAAATATCAGATTGATAATAGCATCAGGGTGACAACCGCTTTTTTGCAGACTTCTGCCAACCACGCTACTGACTACCATCACGATTTACAGCAAGATAAATCCACCGTTAATGGCTATATAGATAGCGAGCAAGCATTGCTGTGGGGTCATGCGTATCATCCGTCGCCAAAAAGCCGGCAAGGGGTCGACATGACGTCTTTATTGGCGCACTCGCCCGAAACCCAAAGCCAGTTTGCTCTGTTTTGGTTTAAGGTTGATTCCTCCCTCGTCAGCTATATTGGCAAAGACACTAAAACCATACTGCGCAATATCGCTCACACCTTACTTGCTGACGCTGACGACTTACCAGAGTCTATTAATTCAGATACTGATAGTTTACATCCTGATAGCGACACCGATTGGGTTTACTACCCTTGTCATCCGTGGGAAGCCGATGACATCTTGGCAAATCCGACCATCAAGCGAGCAGTCACATCAGGATATATGATACCGCTTGGTCTGACAGGTAAGGCGGTATCCCCAACCTCATCGGTGCGCACCTTATATCATCACCAGCTATCACATTTTATCAAATGCTCTATCCATGTTCGTCTGACCAATTGCATTCGCAAAAACGCTTGGTATGAGCTCCACAGTGCCGTGTATTTGAATGCTATTTTAGAAAAAATTGATCACAGCAAGCGTCTGACTGCGCCAGCTTTTAAGCTGATGTTAGAGCCGGGGGCTGCCACCCTTGATATGAGCGCAAAATTCCCCGATGACGATCCCAGCTCGACTCAGTTTATTACCGAGTCCTTTGGCATGTTATTTCGAGAGTCATTTACGACGGATGAAATTAAATATCTTAAGCCACAAGTTGCTGCGGCCTTATTTACAGAGGATAGATTCGGAGACAGCGTCATCGAGCGCCAGCTACAAAAACATTGCGTACACACTGGTCAACGTGATAACGAGCATTCATCTTATGACACTCTAGCCTGCTTATGGTTCAGCCGTTATGCAAATACTTTAATTGACGGCACGTTTGATTACTTTTTTAATCATGGCGTTGTTTTCGAGCCGCATTTACAAAATACGGTGATTGGCTTTCATCAAGGTCTGCCGACATGCGTCTGGATTCGAGATTTGGAAGGCACCAAGCTGGTTGATAGCCTGTGGTCACTTGCTGAAGCGACTGGTTTATCTGAGCGCTGTAAACAATCTATCCGCTACTCTAAAGCGGCAGGATGGTCACGTATTGCTTATTGCGTTTTTGTGAACAATCTTAGTGAAGCCATCTTTTATTTATGCCGAGGTGCGCAATCAGCAGAGATTTTAGAGGCGCGACTTTGGCAGCATGTCAAAGAGATATTGATGAATTGGCAGCTGGTATATGGCATTCAGCCTGAAATTCAGGATTTGTTAGCCGGTGGCAGCTTACCCAGCAAGACCAATTATAAAACTCGATTACTTACGCTTGCTGATAAACATTCTGCCTACGTGATGCTTCCTTGCCCGTGGCAGTCCTCTATGCTCAACGCCAATAAAGACAATATAAAAACTCATAAATCATCTGAATCAAAGGTTGCCTAAAATGATGACAAACGCGACAACAACACACTTAATCGAAACCTCAGATAAGCATTCGCTTCCTCAAAAAATAATTGACTGTATCCATAATTATGGTGCGAAGCCGTCACCGCTCTGTGCTTACATTTATGACTTGAAAGCTCTAGAAGAGCGTATAACAGCTATGAAGCGCTGCCTGCCTGATAACACGCAGCTGTTTTATGCCATAAAGGCCAATGCTGAGCCTCAAATACTATCAACCTTAGCAGAGCATGTAGATGGGTTTGAGGCCGCTTCTGCAGGCGAGCTAAATTGGCTACAAACCCACCAGCCAAACCACCCTATTATTTTTGGTGGACCGGGCAAGCTGACCTCAGACTTACAGCAAGCCATACAACAGCAAATCGATACCATTCATGTGGAGAGTCTGGTCGAGCTGACTCGAATCCAGATCTTAAGCCAATCCTTGCAGCTTCCCGTCCGTATATTTTTGCGGATGAATATTGATATTGGTGATATCGGCAGCAGTAAGCTGGTCATGGGCGGCAAGCCTACCCCCTTTGGGCTAGATGAAACCCATCTCAAGCAAGCGCTAGCTATCATCGACTCAAGCCCATTTATTGAATTCTGTGGGTTTCATTTTCATTTGATGTCGCATCAATTATCAGTAGAGCGCCATCTGCTATTAATGCAGCGCTATATGGAGATGGTCAAGAAATGGCAACAGAATTATCCGTCGTTGCCCTCAAAACTGACCATCAATGTGGGCGGCGGTATTGGTATTCACTATGATCAGCAGCCGCAGCATTTTGAGTGGGAAGTATTCTGTCAACAGCTTGCCAGCATGTTAACGGCAAATCTGCAGTTTACGGTCAGGTTTGAGATTGGACGTTTTATCACTGCACCCTGTGGTTATTACGTCATGGAGGTACTGGATATCAAAAAAAATCTTGGCGAGACATTTGTGATTGGTCATGGCGGCACGCATCACTTTAGAACGCCCGCCGCGCAGCAGCACAACCATCCTTTTTTCATCGTGCCGCGCCGCATGAGCCACGCAATGGAAAACCAGTTGCTAGAAAATCTGATAGAGCAAGCCGCCATCACTGGCACCAAGGCAACCCTTGTCGGTCAGCTTTGTACGCCCAAAGACATACTGGCAAAAGATCAATGGATTGACGCGCTGCATATCGGCGATTACCTTGTTTTTACCTTAGCAGGGGCTTACGCTTGGAATATCTCTCACCAAAACTTCTTAATGCATCAGCCACCGAAAATGATTTTTTTATAAAAGGATAAGGCTAATTTAATATATAAAGAAAAATGTGCGTATTTGCTAGGCACCGTTAATAATTAGGAAAGAATGAAGCTGATTTCAGGTTGACAGGTTGACAGGTTGACAGGTTGACAGGTTGACAGGTTGACAGGTTGACAGGTTGACAGGTAATGTTGTGGCAAAAATAGAACCTTAAAGTCGTTGAATAGAAACTTATAAATACAAGAAAGCTGATGGTGCGCATAAGACCTATTAAACCTTAACTTTAACCCATCTGCGCTTAAACAATTCTAGACAGTTGATATCACCTATATTCGTATCAAAGGCGGCTAGTGTTATCTAGCCGTGTTTAGGTTTGTATGCCCGTCGTGTGATGGGATTTTTCGTGTCAGACTCGCCTGATAGTATGCTGACCACTATAGACTGACTGTTGATTTTCGTGTGCTTAGAACCTCCTAACCATAACACTCATTTGCATTGATTTATGATCGATGCGCTATACAGGTATAGAACTATTCATTTTAGATATGGATTGCATGATTACGAAATCGATAGCATAGGTTATGATTAAGCAGTATGCCTAAAATCTCCCAATCTAGTTCCTACCTGACTTACAGCGTAGACCACATAGCTGCGTTATATATAAAAAACCCACTAAGCATCTACTAAGGAATTTTAGCGGGTTCTTATTAATT
Organism: Psychrobacter sp. DD43; assembly: GCF_904846555.1. Taxonomy (NCBI): domain Bacteria; kingdom Pseudomonadati; phylum Pseudomonadota; class Gammaproteobacteria; order Moraxellales; family Moraxellaceae; genus Psychrobacter; species Psychrobacter sp. DD43. The sequence continues at coordinate 42,134 of NZ_CAJHBE010000011.1, read as the reverse complement.
TTAGAAATATTAAGGTAGCTTGATTGATATTTAGGTTTGATAGAAGAATCTGAGCTTAGCCAAACTGAAAGGCTGATATCTGAGTCTTCATTACTTGCTGAGAATAGACCTTTTGCCCTCGATCTGTTCCTGCTGCGCCCGCGATAACCATCAGCGGTATCAAATGCTCTTCGCTTCCTAATAGATGAGACTCGATAGCATGGGGCGCTTTAGACCAATCACTAAGGGCTGCAAATCGCGCATCTGCATCGGCTGCAACCGTCTTAGTCAACCAATCATCAAATGCCACTGATGGAGCCGTGAATTTTTTATCGCCATAACCGCGCATATTATGAAAACTCATACCGCTGCCCACAATCAACACCCCTTCATCACGTAATGCCGCAATTGCTTTACCTGCCATTAAATGGGCTTCAGGATCGAGATCCTGACGTAGCGATAACTGCACTACTGGGATATCCGCATTAGGGAACATGAGTTTTAACGGGATGAATACTCCATGATCAAAGCCTCTTGTAGCATCTTGTTTATTGCTTAAACCTGCATCAGTGAGCATATTACCTATCCGTTCAGCCAATACTGGCGCGCCCGCTGCCGGATAAGTCAGCTGATAAGTATGCTCAGGGAACCCATAATAATCATAAATTAGATCAGGTTGTGTGCTAGTGGTGATGCTAAACTCGGGAGTTTGCCAATGTGCGCTGATGATCAAAACAGCTTTTGGGCGCTGTGGCAAGCGACTTGAGATACCTTTTAAAAATTCGGCCATTTGATCCCAAGTATCAGTTGGCTGCCACTCCATAAAAAAACAAGGACCTGCACCGTGAGGTATAAATAATACTGGCTGCGTGGCTGAAATAGACTCATTATTCATTAGCTTCACTCCATTATCTTTACTAAATACGGCTAGGATGAATAGGCACAATTCTACTGGAATTCAATGCTTTTAAATAATAATAAGCCACATGGAAGCATACTAAAGTCACAAGCCAGCGAACATAGCCTTCTTTATCTTATATATGTTGCCAGTTTTTAGTCCAATTGTTGCCATTATTTAAGATGGACACTTATTATTAGCGAGTAAATGTGGATTTATTACTGATGATTATTAAACATTATCTAATTTTTCTGATAAAGCATTATCCATACTGAGATAACCGCCACCTTGTATTACCAGAGCAATCGAAGCGACCATCAATACTAAGGCATACTCATAGCCACCATCAGCGACAAATAGACCATTATTTATATGAACAGAAAAAATAGCAACGAGCATAGTGAATGCAGCGACTAATGCAGCGGGTCGTGTCAATAATCCTAATACCAAGGCAAGACCACCAAAGAACTCAGCACCCCCTGCCAATATTGCCATTAGAAAACCAGGTTCCATACCCATACTGCTTAACCACTCAGCCGTGCCAGCCAGCCCATTGCCACCAAACCAGCCAAATAACTTTTGAGCACCATGCGCTGCCAAAATCAAACCTACGGGTACACGAAGGATTAAAGCGGCAGCGCCCGCTTTAGATAGCAAAATTCTATTCATTACTGACATTTTCATTGTTATTACTCCATTAGGTTTATTTTAGGAAGGGTATTTAATTCCTGGAATAACCATACTTTACTATCAACACAGTAAAAGAGTAAGATAGATAATATTGAATAATTAACAACATATCATTGATAATTGTTTTGGCGTTGAATTTTGATGATTAAATAGAAATAGGGCAAAATATGGATAGAATCGATGCAATGCGCGCCTTTGTGGCAGTGGTGACCGAAGGCAGCTTTAGTAATGCGGCAAATACCTTGCAGCTGTCACCGCAGTTGGTGAGCAAATATGTCTCTAAGTTGGAGGAGCAGCTAAATACACGCCTGCTTAATCGCACCACTCGTAAAGTCAGCCTTACCGAAGCTGGCAGTCATTACTTCGGACATGCACAACAGATTTTACTTAGCATTGATGATATGGAATCAAAATTAGGTGGTTTACAACAGAATCCCAAAGGCGTCTTAAGAATCAGTGCACCAGTATCGTTTGCCTTAAAACATATGGCTAAGTTAATCACTGACTTTCAGATCCATTATCCATTGGTCAAAGTCGACCTACAATTGACTGATCGCAAAGTCGATATTGTCGAGGAGGGTTTCGATGTGGCCTTGCGTATCGGGCAGCTAAAAAGCTCGTCACTGATTGCTAAGAAGGTCGCACCCATTCGTGTGATGTTATGCGCTGCACCTGGTTACCTGAACAAACATGGCACGCCTACTCAACCTGAAGACTTAGAGCGTCATCGATATTTGCATTACAGCTATATGAATATGGATGGTAAGGACGATATCTACCAATTATTAAAAGCAAAATACCTCAAGCAAGGTAGCGAGCTTCGTAGTAATAATGGTGATGTATTGGTGGACGCGGCTATTGCAGGCGCAGGAATAGTATTACAGCCGACTTTTATTATCAGCGAAGCGCTTAGTAGTGGCAAACTAGTCGTAGTGTTGCCAAAACTTGAGCCTGAGGCTTTGGGCTTATATGCAGTCTATGCCCATAGAAAATTGCTACCACATAAAGTGAGGTGTTTTATTGATTTTGTGGAAGGCTATTATGGCACGCCACCGTACTGGGACGAGTCCATACCTTAGATTTTATTGGGCTTAACGGCAATGACTCGTTTATTGAGCTAGCACTCGTAAATTCTCACGCATAGGTTTATATTCTATATTAACACTATGATGTATTCATATTTTCTCACGCTTATAATCAAACCCTTCTTCATCATAAATCTGATAAGTCACGTCTAACAATGTTTTTAACAATTCTGATTTGTCAAAATGCCTGACACTCATCACAATCGGTGAGGTTAAATGACCATCCTCAAATGGAATATAAGTCACTTCTTGACTACGCAGATGCTCAAGCGTCTTTGGCACAATAGTCAGGCCTTCACCTGCTGCTACTAACCCTAACGCAACATGTAACTCACGTACTTCAGTCAGATAATTGGCTTTTAAGTTACGAGCTTCAAACAATTCCAACACATAATCAATAAAGCTGGGACGCGGCGCTGTTGGATATAACAATAGATTTTCATTGGTTAAATCCATTAGATTGATGCTATTACGATTCTCCTTTACAAGCACGTGACTGACAGGAACTACAACAAGCTTAGTGGATACAACAGCCAGCTATTACTTTCACAGGCTAAGACTACTGATTTATGAAAATAGTTAGGAGCCTGACCTTCTAGAAGGCGAAATAGAAGTTGATGAGAGCTACTTTGACGGCAGACGCAAAGGCAAACGTGGTCGCGGTGCTGGTAACAAAGTTCCTGTTTTTGGACTACTGAAGCGCAATGGTAGCGTCTATGCTTGTATCATCCCTAATGCCAAAGCCGATACCTTAATCCCTATCATAAGAGAGAAAGTAAAGCCTGATGGTATCGTTTATACTGACTCATTCAGAAGTTACAACGCACTTGATGTCAGTGAGTTCGCTCATTACCGTATCAATCATTCAAAAGAGTTTGCACAAGACAGAAACCATATTAATGGAATAGAGAACTTTTGGAGCCAAGCCAAGCGACATATGCGTAAATATAATGGCATCCCAAAAGAGTATTTCCATCTGTTTTTAAAGGAATGTGAGTGGCGTTTTAACTATAGCGATCCAAAACGTCAATGACATTAGCTAAAACAATGGGTTAGACAGGAACTGAACTGGTTATCTAGGACAGCCCCTAGCTCTATATTCAATAGTAGCCATCATTCTGACTATGTATTGCAAACTGGGCTGCAAGTGGTACAGTAAAGAGGTATAGGCAATAGCTTTAAGGTAATTTTTAGGATAGAAATTTTAATTCTATTCAAAGGGATTTTGTTCAAAGGAGCTGAATACCAATGAGTATAACTAAACAAGCATCCATTCATATTCGTTGTGATGGTGAATCTACCACATTACCTTCTATTTTAAATAATGCCTGTCCTATGCGCCCATACTCTTTTACTACACGCTTAATAAACTGAATATTAGCATCTGTAGATTGGAATGATTAATCAACTTGAGTGATTGCTCAAATATATCTTGAACATTTATTTTAGTCCAGTTAAGATGATCATTGCTATATAAATTACTCCTACTTATAAAACACTTCTAAAGGATAAATCATGCCATCAAATTACGCACAAAAAATTCAAGCCGGTGTCAAATTCCCCGATATAGACGTACAAATGCTAAATGGTGATATAAAGTCACTAGGTACGCCTGATAACGGTCATGACTGGAAATTGGTCGTGGTGTATCGAGGTCAACATTGTCCGATATGTACTAAATACCTCAACCAGTTAGAAACCGTAAAATCGTCATTTGCTGATGCGGGTGTCGATATCATTGCAGTATCAGGTGATAGTAAAGAGCAATTAGAGAGTCATTTAGAAAAATTAGATATCGACTTCCCTATTGCCTATGGTCTGACTGTTGAGCAGATGAATACGCTAGGACTTTATATCTCAGAGCCACGTTCAGAGAAAGAGACTGAGCATCCCTTTGCAGAGCCTGGTATGTTTGTGGTTAATGCTGATGGAGAAATTCAAATCGTTGATATCTCCAACGCACCTTTTGCTAGACCTGAACTTGAAGCCCTTGCGAATGGTTTAGCCTTTATTCGAAAAAATGACTACCCTATTCGCGGTACGCATCGTTAGGCTCACTGTAAAAAATAATCCTTAATGACTGCATGAGTCTTTAAGGATTATTTGTATTTTTCATTGCTTTTATGATTGTCAAACTAAGACCTCAACAGGATAGGATCAGGTTATGCTCAAATTTTATTTTCATCAAACCCCAAACCCGATGAAAGTAGCTGTCTATCTCGAAGAGACTGGCTTGCCGTATGAGTTGATCGCTATAGATACCTTAAAAGGCGAACAACATAGCCCTGAGTATCGCGCTATTAACCCTAATAGTAAAACCCCGGCAATCGAAGATAATGGCAAACGCGTGTTTGACTCTACTGCTATCTTGATGTATCTCTCCGAAAAAACAGGGAAATTAGCCGGTAAACCAGAAGATCGTGGCGAGATGCTGTCATGGTTGATGTTTATAGCGACAGGGTTAGGGCCGTTTTCTGGTCAATCCGTGCATTTTAGACATAAGGCACCAGAGAAAACGCCTTATGCTATCAATCGTTATCTTCGTGAAGCCGAACGTCATTACGAAGTGTTAGAGACCCACATGGAAGGTCGCGAGTATCTGGTTGGCGATGAGTATTCCATCGCTGATATTTCAGCTTGGGGGTGGATTGATAAAGCAACCGTAGTGTTAGGCGAAGAAGGTTTAGATAACTACCCTAATCTAAAGCGCTGGTTTGCAAATATAAGTGCTCGTCCTGCAGTCCAAAAAGCCCGAAATATTCCTAAAGGCATCGAGTTTAAGACCGAGTTTGATGATGTAGCAGCACGCGCGCTATACCCTCAAAACTTTACTAAACCCGATAAGAATACCTAACAGCCAAAGAACAACGATCAAGTTAGAGGAATAATTGGCATAGGGTAAGAGTACGGAATATGATACTCACATGATTAAGATTGGTGACGGCCATCAATTCTCATCGGGTTTTGTGGCGATACACCCTAACTCTAAGGTTCCATCAGCTGTGTAAGAATACGCGCTCATTTACCCAACTCAAGGACGAGACATGAAAATCCTCAGAACTCCCGATTCGCGTTTTGCAAACCTACCAGATTACAACTTTGACCCACACTATCTAATGGTCGATGACAGCGAAGACAATGAGCTGCGTGTGCATTATTTAGACGAAGGACCAAGAGACGCTGATCCAGTGTTACTGCTGCATGGGGAGCCTTCATGGTGTTATCTATATCGTAAAATGATTCCGATACTGACTGTAGCGGGACACCGCGTTATTGCGCCAGACCTCCCCGGTTTTGGGCGCTCAGACAAACCCACGTCTCGTACTGACTATACCTACCAACGTCATGTCAACTGGATGCAATCCGTACTCGACCAATTAGATCTGAATAACATCACTCTGTTTTGTCAAGATTGGGGTGGACTGATTGGTTTGCGTTTGGTTGCAGAAAATCCAGACCGATTTGCTCGGGTAGCAGCTGGCAACACCATGCTCCCCACCGGCGACCACGATCTAGGTGAAGGTTTTCGTAAATGGCAGCAATTCTCGCAGGAAACACCTCAATTTCATGTCGGAGGGACCATCAAGAGCGGTACCGTTACTGAGCTGTCACAGGCGGTGATCGACGCCTACAATGCGCCATTTCCTGATGAATCCTATAAGGAGGGCGCTAGACAGTTTCCACTGCTTGTACCCTCGACGCCGGATGATCCTGCTTCAGAAAATAATCGCGCCGCATGGATTGAGCTGAGTAAATGGACAAAGCCCTTTATCACACTATTCAGCGATTCTGACCCAGTGACTGCTGGTGGCGATCGCATTATGCAAAAAATCATTCCCGGAACCAAAGGTCAAGCACATACGACTATTGCCAACGGCGGACATTTTCTTCAAGAAGACCAAGGTGAAAAAGTGGCTAAGCTTTTGGTCCAATTTATTCATGATAACCCGAGATAATTCATCATCACCCTAAGTGACTTGAAGTAAAAAATATAAAGAACTTTGCGCTATTTTCTATAATTTTTTGACAGCTTTTGCTTTTTGTTAGTCATGGTAAATGCTTCATTAAACCACTAGTTTATCTCTGCATCTTCTTTAGCATAGATCCTATTCGTTCATGATACTGAAAGCGACTACACTAATACGCTAGGATAGTGCTATATTTCAAAATACTAAATATCCACGCCCCTACTATTAAGGACTGACCAATGAGCAGAGAATTTATCCCACAAGAAGGCTCTTGCTCCTGTCATAGCAATACTTATACGATCAACAATCAGCCCATTGGACGCTTTATCTGCCACTGCACTATTTGCCAAGAATTCACTGGCCAAGCTTATAATGATGTGACGATTTTACTTAAACCCGATGTGAGTTCATTAAACCTTATCAGAACCAAATTTCGCCGTTGGAAACTCCCACCAAATATTAGCCGCGGACTTTGTACCCGATGCAATAAACCCAGTATAGAAATGGCGTTGGGTGGCAATCTAATATTAATACCCACAACAAATTATCCTGATGTGGCGGCACTACCCAAGCCAACTATGCATCTATTTTATAATCGCCGCACCAGCGATATAGAGGATGATTTGCCCAAGTACAACGGCTTTGTGCAAAGTCAGGCGATGATCTTGAAGGCGCTTGCTCAAGGTATGTATAAGAGAGTCAGTAAACGCTAGTAGTATTAACTTTGATAGACTCTACCAATTATCATTTGGAGCCCAATATGACTTCAACCGCAGTAGAAATTACGGTAAATAACGCTGCCGATATCGCTATTATCGGCGGTAGCGGTCTGTATCAAATGCAAGCTTTGACCAATAAGCGCAGCGTTAAAATTGAGACACCCTATGGTGAGCCATCTGATGACATCGTGCTCGGTGAACTTAATGGCGTCACAGTTGCATTCTTAACGCGACATGGTCAAGGACACAGGTTAACCCCCTCTGAGGTGCCTTATCGTGCCAACATCTATGCCTTAAAGACTTTAGGTGTACGCTATATCATCTCAGTATCAGCGGTTGGCTCATTGCAAGAAACGCTGAAACCACTAGATATGGTCATCCCCGATCAAATGATTGATATGACCAAGCAGAGAGTAAGCACGTTCTTCGGAGATGGTGCGGTCGCCCATGTGTCAATGGCTGACCCTTTATGCCCTGAAGTGGCAGACATCTTGATGCGAGCTTATGACAACGCAAATATTGCCGATGGGCAGTGCCACGCAAAAGCCACCTATCTGTGTATCGAAGGACCTCAGTTTTCAACTCGCGCAGAATCACACTGGTATCGGCAGATGCAAGCGGATATTATCGGCATGACCAATATGCCAGAAGCTAAGCTGGCTCGCGAAGCCAGTATCGCTTATGCCACATTGGCGCTGGTGACAGATTTTGATTGTTGGCATCCAAATGAGCAAGCCGTCAGTGCAGATTATGCTATACAAAATCTAATGAAAAATGCAGACAACGCGCAGCAAGTCATTAAGCAAGCTGTGGCATTAATTGCATCCGAACAGCCGAAATCTATCGCTCATACTGCTTTGACCCAAGCATTAGTCACGCCTGTTGAAGCGATGAGCGAAGAGACTAAGACAAGGCTTGCAGCATTGCTTCTGTAGAGGTTAAAACCTTAGACATCTATAATGTTTTTTCATATAAAAGAGGCCTTCTAACTATTTGAGGGCCTCTTTTATTTTTGACAGATAGATTTTTGGAGAGATAGCTTTTTCAACATCATACAGGTCTTACTTTTAGCAACAGCTTCCTGAATTAACAAACGGCCCAGACACTATATCCGCTTGATGACCAAACGGTAAGATATCACCACAACCTGCAAAAATACCATAGTGGCGACTATCATCGCCAATAAAATCAAAATGCTTAGCAAAGCGTGACTCTTTTAGCATACGAAAAGTATTACCACAGACAGGGAAAACGCGACCTGTCTCAATCGTATGATGTTTATCTAAATTAAAATGATGCGGTAGCTGGTCAATGGTTCCGTAATAAATGACTGCTTGACCGTGGTCTTCACAAGCATCTTCCAGCGTGGCAATCTTGAATAATCGATAAGTAGCGGAAAAAAACTGAATATCGCCAATCTTAGCAGCAAGTAGCGAATCGGTGATTTCAAGCGGACGATCTTCAACCAAACGCGGGTCTAAAAAATCAGCATGTCGTGCTAAGCGCTCAAAATCCTTCCAATATAAGGCACCACTTAAACACTCTCCATAAAGGACAGGATCATTGACTAAATGCTGCGGGATACGGCGGTCTGCATAGACATCAGAGAAATAAAACTCACCGCCAGGCTTGAGCAAACGCTGCACACTGGCCATCACCGCTGCTTTATCAGGCGATAGGTTAATAACACAATTTGAGACAATGATATCGAAGCTATTGGGGTCTAAATTGAGCTCATCTAGCTTTTCGATGTAGCCCTTGAGAAAAGTCACATTGTCGTAGCCAAATTTATCCACATGATAATTTTGATGCTGCTTTGCAATGGCTAGTTGTTCATCCGTCATATCGACACCGACCACATGACCTGTACGTCCAACCAATTGTGCTAATGCATAGACATCACGGCCCGAACCGCAGCCCAAATCTAGGATACGGCAGCCTTCAAGTAGCGCTGGGCAGACCAAGCCACAACCATAATATCGACTTAGAACCTCATCATGAATATTCGCTAATAAAGGCTTTAACCAACTTGGCATATTGCTAATATCACAGCATGCTGACGTTTTTAAATCCTCAGTACTTTGTAGCTGCTTGCCATAATAATCTTGAACAACCTCATGCATAATAACTTCCTTGTTAATAATAAAACGGCTTAAGCAACCTTATTCAGCACCCTATATCAGGGTCATCCTAAAGATAAGAAATATGAATCATATTTAAAGAACCAGCTAATCAAGAGCCTATTTTTTGAAGCCAACCTACGGGCAAATGTTTTAAATCTGCAGGCTCATCAATGTCATGCAGTGGGTCTAATAACGCCAATGTCCAACCCAATGCTGCAATACGTTGTCGAGTCACTGCTGCCACGCTGGCAGTGCTCCACTCAATATCCGAAAATAAACTGGCATCAACTTGCTTAAACCCTAAGAGCACGTAACCGCCATCTGAGGCAGGAATCATGACCGTATCAGACTGCTCTAATTGCTGCACTGCCTCTTGAATACGCACTGGCGTTAAGCTTGGACAATCCGTACCAATCAATACCACTTGTTTAAAAGTATTTAACGCTTGCCTGCTAGCAGCTAACATGCGTAAGCCTAGGTCATCATTTGCTTGCGCTGACCACTGCAATGACTCAGGTAAACCAAGCGTCTGCCAACATAAATCATTTGGCGCTGGACTCACGCACAGCTCGACGCTAAATCCGGTTGCTAGTGCCTGCTCAACGCTATGCAATAACAGCTGTTTTGCTATAAGTGACGCACCCTCAAGACCAAGCGCAGGCTGCAAACGTGTCTTTGCCATACCACGAGCGGGGAACTTGGCGAAGATAATAATAAGCGTGTCTGTTTGCATAGCATCTCTTGGCATAAGTATTTGAATTTTTATTATTACAAGTTTAAATGGTTTGAGCGCACTCTAGGATTCTTCACGGCTAATAAAGGCAATTGTTAGCTACTAAGTCTTATAATAACGCTGCTTAATATTATCAGCAGAGACACCGCGCCAGTAATCAAAACGCAGATGCCACATCAAACCTATCGTGCGCCAAGTGCCATATTGTTGCCAGCGCCGTGCCGAAGTTATCACCTTGCTTCGTAGACAAGCTGGCTTACCAACAGCTTTAAGACGTTTGCAAAGTTCAATATCTTCCATAAGTGGCTGCTGAGGGTAACCACCCAGCTGCTCAAAAAGTGATTTTTTGATAAATATCGCTTGATCACCCGTTGCAATCCCACTAAATCTGGAACGCCAATTCATCATCTGGCTGACTACCTTAAGCATCCATGTAGAACTTTCCAAACGTACATCAAAACGCCCCCACGCGGCTTGCCTGACGGCTGATGTAATATCAGCAATAGCGTGGTTCGGCAGCTGCGTATCCGCATGCAAAAACAATAATACATCACCCATTGCTAGCTCAGCACCTGCATTCATTTGCAGCGCACGTCCAGCGGTGGACTCTATTATTTGCCAATCAATAACCTGTCCGCTAATAACGGATGGACTGCTATCTATCAAACTTTCAATCAGTTCCTTGGCAATGGCAACTGAGTTATCTGTTGAACCGCCATCCACTAGTATGACCTGATAAGGTGCTGGATTCAGATGAGCAAGATGACCCATCAATTTAGGCAAATTATCCGCTTCGTTTAATAACGGTATTACGATAGAGAGTTTGATTGGCGCAGCAGTCATTTTTATTAACGCCCAGTTTATTTCTTATTCAACCGCCAATCATAATTGGTATAACTGACTTTTATTTTACCCTGCTCTAAGGCCTTCACTTGAGTACTATTCATTCCTAATGCTTGACTATAACGTCCCAAAAATCCTGCAACGTCATTAGTACCGCGCCAACCCATCGTAAAATCTTCTTTATACCACTTAAAAATTGGCGATACCTCAAGCGTATTGCCCTTCAAGCGATTACGACTGCTGTCTGCCAAAAACTTACTGGTCACTTGCTCTAACTGCTTCTCTAAGCGCTTTCCAGTAAACGCATCGTCTAGGAGCGCAGGACAGCCAATGCTGGCACAATTAACCGCAAAGTGAATGCGTGGGTCGTTGTAACGCTTGGAGCCGCGAATCAGATTGTGTTCAATATCATCTAGCGAGCGTGTTTTACCCAATAGCGGAATGAAATTCTGCTTCCAAGGTGAGCTTAATACAGATCCAATATCTTTAATTGATTTGATATTTGGATACTTGGTGAGCACCAACTCCACCGTGCCTGCGTTATAGACATTGATTAAAAAGGCTAGCTGCTCATCTTTATTCCAACCGTTAAATTCAGATTGACTGACCTTACTAGTGGCAGCCATATAGCTATCTAATTTACTTTTATCTGACTGCATGCCAACATAATCAACTACCGACGCTTTGCCAGCATTGGTCATGGTTACATGTTTATCTAGCAACGTATCCCAACTGCTGTGATTAAAATCCGCATAGGCGGCTGCGCTTGATAACAAAATAGCGGTGGCAATAGTCGTTTTGACCATTAAGTTATTTAATAATGACATGGTAGTAACTCCGCTTAGATAGATAGGTTTTTGCCTATCCTAATCTCATTTATTCCAGTTTTATCTAATCTACTCTTATATACTCTAGTAAAGCTATATAGCTAACTCTTCTAAAATACCGCCGCAGCTACTGCCCTGTCCTGCCGTACACCCATAGCAATGGTCCGCAATGGCAATATCATCATCTGCAGGATTCTGCGTCAATAAATCTCGTAGATGACGGCGGGCTTTGTTTAGTACCGGAATCTCAAGCTGCTGGTTGAAATCGCAATCAAATAATTCTCCCAGCCAATTTACACTGATAGTCGAGCGACACATCACTTCGGTTAAATTGGAGGCCACATAATTGGCTTTGAGTAAATCCATATAAGGATGAAACTGTTTTTTAGCCAATAGCACTGCACCAAAGCGCTGAATGGGCATATTGGTTAACGCAAATAGCTGATTAAACTCAATATCGAAGTGCGCTTTTAACTCGCGCTTATAATCAGCTTCTAGCTGCTGCTGATTGGGTGGTAGTGTCGCCCCTTGCGGGTTATACACAAGATTCAATGTCAGATTCGAACCAGATTTACCATAACCTAAAGCATTAAGCTTGTGTAGTCCTAAAATACTGTCATCAAACGCCCCTTTGCCGCGTTGCTTGTCTACGTTTTCTAATGAGTAACAGGGAAGCGAAGCAACAACCTCAACCTCATTGTCCGCCAAGAACTGCGCCATATCCTCATAGCCTTCCACCATCAGAATCGTCAGATTACAGCGGTCAATCACTTTGACACCCAATGCTCGTGCTGCTTTGACCAAGTACTCAAAGTCTTCATGCATCTCAGGCGCGCCACCGGTCAAATCCAGTGTATCGATATTTTGCGCTTGTAGAACCTTTGGAATCAGCTCAACCAATGCGCGTGACATCATCTCTGTACGGTATGGACTGGCTGCAACGTGGCAATGTACACAGGACATATTGCATAAATAGCCCATATTCACTTGCAAGGTTTTAAGCTCTCGCCTTTTAATAGTAGGAAAATCAGTATCTTCGAGTAATTCAATGGTAGATTTCATAGGGGTATAGAATCCAGTTGCTATCCCTCTTGATTATACAGGGACATCACTAAAATTTTGGTATAAACAGTGTTTGCCTTATAAATCTGCTGCTTATATAAAGCTTATCTAATTAATCATACCTTATTTTTTCTTATTTATTGCCAGTAATATTAGATTATTGAACATTCAGAGTTTTAATCAGAAATGAGCGAAAGCTGAATCTTCCATATTTTAATAACTTTAATTACCTTAAAAGTGTTATCAATTCGCTACTCAATCATTCACTTTTTTTGTTGGCTTATAAGTTCATTATCCTTCACTTTTCTTACGCTAATATTCCATTTATTTCTCTTACGTTTTTGAATAAATACCTTTATAGGTGATTTAAAAACACTTTTGTAACAGAAAAACAACACTTAGCCCAATAAATCCGATGAACGTTACGATAAAGCCGATGAGCGCCCTAACAAAATTCTTGCTTAAGTGTATAGTTTAGTTTAACTTATTTAAAGGGTAGTTTAGATGGATTTATATATGGATTATATATAATACACATTTGAATTCTCTCAGCAACCTTCCAGAAATGTTGCAAAATCCACCATTCAGAAAGGCAATACTGAAAGATATACCGTTATACCGTCACTATTTAAACACTCATTAGCCCTCAAGTTTTTCTACAAGGATTCGTATGAAATATACTATACACGCTCTAATTAGCAGCGATGGCTTTATGCGCAAGTGCAAGCGCCGTAGCCTCTAGTCACCGTGAAGCGCCCTCAATCACCAAAACGCCTAAAGTCGATGCGACCGACCTCTATATGTTCAACAGTTATGAAGCGGGTCGAGCAGATTACGTCACCATCATTGCCAACTATTTACCACTACAAGACGCCTACGGCGGACCCAACTACTTTTCACTAGACGATGATGCTTTATATGAGATCCACATTGATAACAACGGTGATGCGGTCGAAGACGTCACTTTCCAATTTGACTTTAAACAAACACTAAATAGTATCGAAATTGATTCAGACGGCAATGCATCGACGCCAAATGTTGCGATACCTTTGTCTAACGCGGGCGATGCCTCAAACCCAGCTAACGTGCAAACCAGTGAGAGCTATAACGTAACTATGGTGAAAGGTGATCGCCGCAGCGGCGCACGTACTTCGCTGGGGAATTTCAACAAGCCATTTGATTACATCGGCACCAAGTCTTTTGCAGACTACCCTACCTATGCAAAAAGCTTTATGAAACCTTTGAGCTTAGGTAGCTGTGGAACAGGCCGAGTATTTGTTGGACAACGTGCTGAAAGCTTTGCCATTGATTTGGGTAAAGTATTTGATTTGATTAACCTCAACCCATTAGGTCCACGTAATGGTGGGACGAACGTGTTAGCAGATAAAAACATTACCTCTATTGCAATGGAGATTCCTAAAGCTTGTCTCGTTAACGCAGCCCAAGTAGATTTGGGCAACAATAAGACAGGTGTTGATCCTGTGATTGGCGCTTGGACGACTGCCAGTGTCCGTCAGGCTACTTTAATCAATCCTTCACCTGCTTCTGGTATCAGTACCACTGCTAAGAAAGGTGGTGCATGGACTCAAGTATCAAGATTGGGTATGCCGCTGGTCAATGAGGTCGTCATTGGTCTTAAAGACAAAGACAAATTCAACGCCTCAGAGCCAAAAGATGACGTGGCTAACTTTAAGAATTATGTGTTCTATCCTACGCTACCTGCCTTGATTCAAAAACTGTATCCAAGTGCACCAGCACCTACTAACTTCCCGCGTCAAGATTTAGTGACTGCGTTCTTAACGGGTGTTCCTACTATCAACAAACCGGCTAACAAAGCTTTAGTACCAGCCGATATGTTACGCTTAAATACCACGACACCTACTGTAGCTGCCGGAAGTCAAAATGACTTAGGTGTGATTGGTGGTGATGTTGCAGGCTTCCCGAACGGTAGACGACCTGGTGATGACGTGACTGATGTCTCTTTAAGAGTAGCGATGGGCGTGCTATGTCATGCTGGACTACCTGCAGAAGCGACTTGTGTTCCCGCTGATGCTAAAGCCGGTACAGCACCATTTACTGACGGAGTCGTGAAATCTGCGACTGCTTTTGACTCAGTCTTTCCTTATCTACAGACCCCTCATGCAGGCAGTCGATAAGCTGAACCTAACCTAAGGAGAAACACCATGCGCTATGTACTTTTAGCGATATTGGTTACCGGATCGGCTGCTCTTTCTGGCTGCTTCAGTGATAACGATAACAAGAATTTTGAGACAGGAAATCAGGGCAATCCCAATGTAGCAACAGATCAAGCGAATGCAAATCTAGCAGTCGAGAGAGTCTCTGCTGTGATCGACGCTAGTAAGGATGTCAACACCGATGAGCCGCAAGTTATTGATCGGATTATCCTTCCCGAAGCCAATCTAGCAGAGCCTGTTGCGGTAACAGGTGCCAACGCCTCGTTGTAATCTGACGTGATATAAACCTGACACCTGATCAAACTCTTGATCAGGTGTTTCTTTATGTTTTGAGCTGAGAGATCTTATGAACTGGATTAAGCCCTTTATTGGACTACTACCGTTATTACTTATCGGCAGCCCCCTTCTTCATGCTGCACCCTTTATTCCAAAAAGCGACCAACAAATTCTTGAGACCTTACCCACCGATTCACCGCCGCCGCGCTACTCAAACTCAGACAGCTTTTTATCTAGTGCGAGCACAGCCAGTCCTGAGCAAACCAGTAAGCTTTTAGAGCGCGCTTACTTACAGGGTGATCCACGTGCGCTGGGTCAAGCCCGAGCGCAGCTGGATCAAATAAAGGATCCGGATGTAGAAACCCTCATGTTACGAGCACGAGCATTGCAGGCAGATCACAAGTTCTCCGAAGCTAAAGCACAGCTAAAGCAGATATTAAGTAAAGATCCTGCTCATGCAGATGCGCTGTTGACACTCTCTTCTCTGCTTGTCGTACAAGGTCAGTTTGAGGAGGCAATAAGCTACTGTACAAAGCTCGATGATGCTTCCCTACGCGTTTATCAATTGGCATGTATGGCTCAAGTGCAGAGCATGACCGGTCAACTGACGCAAGCAAAGCAAACTCTGAGTGGGCTCGCCAATCTTGCGCCCGGACTCGATGCATCGACCGCACGCTGGATTTACCTTATTCAGGCAGACGCTGCACTGCGTAGCAAGGATGTTGCGCTTGCTACTCAAGTCTTTAGTGTGATGGACACTCAAACTGTACCCGCACTCATGGCACGCGCTGATTGGCTATTAAAACAAGGAGACTATGAAAAAACGCGGCTATTGCTTCAGGATCATACTGACAAAGACGCGCTGCTGCTAAAGCTCATCACGGCTCAAATTCAACTGGGGGATCCTAACGCTCAGCAAAACTTAGGACTTATGAAAGAACGCATCGATGTATGGAAGATACGTGAGGAAAATGCCCACATGCGTGAACAGGCTACTTATGCCCTACTTGCTAACCAAATTAACCCAGCGCTGCAATGGGCTCGCGAAAACTGGCAACAACAGCGCGAAACGGCTGACATCGTGATCTATGCGACAGCAGCCATCAAAGCCGGTAGTAAAAAAGACATTGAGCTATTGCGCCAGTTTATGACAGACACACAATTTGAATATCCAGCACTCGAGCGCGATCTGCGTTTAGGAAAAATCAGCCGTTCAAGTAAGGAGACACCTTCATGAGCGCATTTATCAGGCTCATTTGGAGTCACACTTATCGTTATCTGACTTTATTCTTATTGGTGCTGACGTCTACGGCACTACAAGCACATGAATCTAGTACGGCTTACTTAAACTTAGAGCCCCTGAGCTCGTCGAGTACAGCAGATACTGCTCATAAGGCTAAGTACGAGCTATCGCTTCGAGACTTAGCTTTGCTGATAGATATAGACTCAAACCAAGATAGTCAAGTAAGTTGGGCAGAGGTCAAATCACAGACGACGCTTATAGAACAGCTTATTGCTGCTCAGGTGACATTAGCAGCGGGCGATCAATCCTGTCAAACCACAAACTTTGCGCCACTAGCGATTAATACGCGTGGTGGCTTTAATTACTTACATACCGAATTTGAGTTGGGCTGCGCTGCTCCTATATCAGAGCTTAACTATCAAGTTCTGGCAGGTATCGATGCTAACCACCGCTTGATACTGACGCAAGCTGGTAGCGAATTACCGGTTCAAGTATTGACTGTTGGACAAACTTCATTAGGTGCCGGGACAGACTCTGGCTGGCTCTCTACGGCGACAAACTTTTTGAAAAGTGGGATACACCACTTGCTGATCGGCTGGGATCATCTATTATTTTTGTTTGTCCTTTTAATACCAGCAGTTTACGTGCGTAAGCAAAAACAATTGGTTGCCGTTGCCAGACCGCGAGCTGCATTACTTGAGGTATTTTGGATTGCAACGTCTTTTACGCTTGCGCACTCGATTACCTTAAGCTTAGCTGCCCTTGGTATCGTCAGTATACCTGCCCGCTTTATCGAATCTTTAATTGCTCTGTCCATCGCATTCGCTGCGTTAAACAATCTGGTACCAATGTTACGAGTGCGAGCCGTCTATCTAGCCTTTGTTTTTGGTCTGATTCACGGGTTTGGCTTTGCCAATGTGCTCGTAGATCTGCCACTAGCAACAAGTGAGCGCGTATTAGCATTATTAAGCTTCAATATAGGGATTGAGCTAGGACAACTAGTATTCATTGCCATAGTATTTCCGATCGCGCTGTTATTACGTCATACACGTTTTTATAAATCGGTTATATTTTATGCTGGCTCTCTTGTCAGTATTGCGATTGCATTGTGGTGGTTTTTTGAACGAATAACGTGATTAAAAAATTAAAATACATATAGGTTGTTCAACATAACATAGATACGTTATTGAATAATTTCGACTAGTTTTACAGTGATTCTACTATGTTTACTTTTATCATAAACACGGTTCAAGACATTAAAGAAGGGGTTAAGATTAATAATCTTAGCCCCTTCTTTAATATTTGCAGCAGGAAATTTTCTATTCTATAAATGGCTATTTATTCAGTGACAAAAGCAACCTTAGTCAAACCCGCACTACTGGCGGCAGCCAGCACTTGCGCCACCATATCATAACGGGTGTCTTGATCCGCCCGCAAATGAATATTCGGATTAGTACCGTCTTTTGATGTTTCTTCAAGCCGCAATCGCAATTGCGCTAACGTCAGCGCTTCCTCATCCAAAAATAGACCATTGTCTTTGTCAATGCTTATTTGCAATATCTCATCAGGCAAGCCGCTTACTGTGGCATTGGTATCGGGCAGATCCAGTGGTACGGTTGGATTCAACACCGTGGCTGTGACCAAAAAGATAATCATCAGTACCAACATAATATCAATGAGCGGTATGAGATTCATCTCGCTCATACCTTGGGTCTCTTCATCACCTAGATGGAATGCCATACCTGCCTCCTTATTTTTCTTTATTCGTTAATTTATCAAATCGATAGCCACTGTCTATACTTTGCCATCAGCAACTTGACTATCAGTCACTTTGGCACCAGTCACTTTGGCACCAGTTGCTTTAACGGGAGTTGCTTTGCTATTTGCTAGCATACTCGGCCGCATTGACTCGCCTAATAGACCATGCGCAATGTCATTGGCTCTATACAAGATTCGGTGATTCATACGCGTAATGACGTTATAGAAAATCACCGCAGGAATCGCGACCGCAAGACCTAGACCAGTCATAATAAGCGCTTCACCTACTGGGCCCGCTACTTGGGCAAGTCCTGCCTGCCCACTATCACCAATACTACGTAGCGCATGGAATATGCCCCACACTGTCCCAAATAGCCCAATAAAGGGTGCAATAGCAGCAGTCGTACCGAGCAGTGGTAACCCTTGCTCGCTTTGATAACGATATCGACCAATCTGCTGTAATAGCATCTGTTCGGTGAGAAGCCTGCGCTCTTCTGGACTAGCTTGCAAAGTGGGCGGTATCTGATTGTGTATTTGCTGAGCTAAGTCAACGACGACGGTTTTAGCCAACTGATGGCTATAGTACAATCGTAAAATCCCTGTCACCCAAGACACAATCGACAAAGCAAATAATGCGAAAAACAAACTCTTAGTAATGATATCCGTATATTGCCAATAATCTGTAAAATCCATATAGACTCCTAAAAGCAGTTAAGTAGCTAGTGAGGCTGACAATACATTTTTTATGAACACATTCTTCATATAGTCGGTTTAATCAAAAAAGGAAAACGAGCTATTACTTAGATTAAGGTCGCTCATATATTAATGACATCGGTACAATGCCATTAACAGGTCGCTCATTTTGTTGGAACGGTTTAAGTTGTCCTGCTCTGACTTGAGTCATCGCTGCAATATCGATAATCTTATTATCCGATGATTCGAGCAATTGCACATCCGTAATGTAGCCGTTTTTATCGACATGAAGCTCCAATAATACAGTGAAGATATCGCCTGATTGACTAGTCACTTCGCGCCAAATCGCCGATGGTAGGTCTGTTTCAGGTTTCTTCTGATCAAGCCAGCTGGCTTGCTCCTCCAAAAAGTCAACTGCCTCATCATTGAGATTAAGCTGTTTTCGTTTCTCATTACTCCTGCCAGCCTGCGCTTGCAGCAGCTCTTGTCCTTCGCGTTTTCTACCTTCTTGCCACTGACGTGCTTGATCACGATTGAATTGTGCTGTCACCGATCGGATTAACGACGCTATATCTATTTCTTCTTCAGCCTTAATCCTAACTGTTTTTCTCGTCTCTTTTACGACCAGCCCTTCCGTTGACATATCTGTTGATTCAGGGCTGACCTGTTCTGTCATCGCTTGAACCAAGGCTACAAGATCCTGTTCTTCTTCCGTCATTTTTTTGGCAATTTCTTCCGATTCTTTGGTCGTATTTTTCTGTACCAAGACTGGCAGTTGAGTTTCTTTTGTTATCTTAGTCTTTTCTGGATTTGACTGATTTTTTATTGGATCAGATGTTTGTTTTTTTGGTTCAGAACTTAAAGGTTTAATAGAATTTAGCGGTTTACTAAAGGTTGGCTCTGACACAGCATTTACTGACTTAGCTTCTACCTGTTTAGTATCTGATAGTTCAGCGGATTTTTTCTCTGATTGTGGCAGTCGTTGAGGAACAGAGTTAGATTTTGTAAGGATATTTTCGGCACGACGTTCTTCAGTAGCCGCTGCGGATGATTTTGGCAATGTCACTAGCTCTAATTGGATTGCCTGAGGCTTAGCCGCTTTAGCCTCTAAAGTTTCAGGGCTATCCATAGATATCACAGCCCATACAGTAAGACCGTGTAATATAATCACAAAGATAGTTATCCAAGCACTGATAGAGCCGCTGAGACGGGTAAATGGATGTAGTATCATGATGATGTATTAGGCAGCCTATTAGAAATAGCAGTTGAATAATTGTCCATCAACGATAGCAAATATTTGCCTATAAGCGTCAGATTATATAGTAATTTTTATGGAGTGCTGAAGTAGCTTATTGTGCTTACAGTGATGAATGTATCTATTGCAAGAGCAGGACTGATATTACAGCCGGCTTTCATTATTAGTGAAGCGCTTATGAGTGGTAAAGTGGTCGTAGTGTTGCTAAAAATTGCACTGAGGCTTTGGGCTTATATGTAGTTTATGCCCACATTCAACTGTTACCACAGAAGGTGAGATGCTTTGTTGATTTTATGGATGGGTATTATGGTACACCACTGTACTGGGACAAGCCTATGACTAAAAACTAGCCATACGTTATTAATGTTAAATATGAACGATAATATTTTTTTGGCGTTAATACCTTGAATTTACTTAGATTAACAATGGCAACTGATAAAATTCAGCATATATCGAGGTGCCGATCAGTACACATACAATATTGAGCCAGACCAGACGAACCTGAGTAACTGACCAACTTATCTGCCAATCAATTTTTTCACGCGTCCTTAGCCACTCTGTCACACTAATCGCTACTGTTAGCCATAATGCGCCTACCAAATAACCTCCCAGTACATCGCTCAAATAATGCTCATTCAGCAAAATCCTGCTTAATCCTACCAATAGTGAGAAAAAAACAGTAATCACAGCTATCCGAACTTGCGTGGCAAAGTTGCGACTAAAACGAATGGCCATGTAAGCCAGAAAACCATATAACGCAACCGTAACCGTCGCATGTCCACTGGGAAAAGAATCTGTCTGCTCAAACAATAAAATATCTACTGGTCGCGTGCGATGAAATAATAGCTTGCTGAGGAAAGTAAATATCGTACTTCCTAAAGTGGCTATTAAGAACCCTACTAATATATAGGGTTGGCGAATCACCCAGCATAGGATACAGACTAGTAATACGATTAAACAGGTCGTTGCAGTAGAGGCAAAGCTAGTAATAAAAATAAAAAACGTCACTACAGGCGACTCACTCAGCATACTCATCTGCTGTGACACAAAAAAATCCGTTGCCACAATAGCATCTGACGTAACCACATCTTCAACCAAACCAAAAAACAAAGCTAAGATATAACCCATGACTAAAAATAAAACCGTCAGAGGCAATCCATAAAAGTGCTGTACAGTGAGCCTTTGCAACGAAGCATGATACAGTTTTGGATAGTTATTTTTTAAGCGAGTGAGTCGCTTGCTTTTTCCAAAATATTGTTCGAGCACCGTCCAATATGTCGGCACCTGATTCAGTACCTTCTGACCATAGCGAATTATCACATAGTGTAAAACCCATAAAACAACCACCACTAATAGAATAAAGACTCCTAAAAGGAACAACTGCTGATTTTTTTGGATAAGCGTAATCATGAATGAGAAGTCTCTTTTACAGCCGTTTTTGTGAGTATTTTATGAGTTTTTAGAGTATCAGATATAATCTGTATCTTCGTTATCTATTATGCATCTAATATAGGCTTCTTAACATCTTCTTAACAGGGTAATTGCTACCTTAGAGAATAAAATTTATCTCACTCTATTAAGAAGTCTGTGTATGTCAAAACACTTAATTACCGATCTAGCCATTGCAGAAACCCATAATATAAGTCTTGCTAAAAATAATAATGAAACCTTCGATAAAAATAAATTTTATCATCGTGAAGTCAATCTTACTTATCTGATTATAGTGGTTACGCTCTATCTCGTTGCTACTGCAAATATTGGCTTCTTTAAACAAGTATTAACGATCTATCCGTTTGCTGATAACATTGGTTTTATCGTTTCTCTGACTGGCTTACTGTTTGGGCTGATGTGGTTGTTGTTTCAGCTATTATGTTATCGACCGACGGCAAAAGTAGTGCTCATTGCTATGGTGCTGATTGCGGCAATATGTGGTTACTTCACCGATGCTTATGGAACGATATTTGACACTGGCATGTTGGTTAACAGCTTGCAGACAGACCAAGCAGAAGCGATGGGTTTGATAGCACCAAGCTTTATTGTTCGACTGCTACTATTGGGTGTGCTACCTGCTTTTTTGATTAGTAAGATTCGTATAAAGCGTTTGTCTATAGTTCGCTCAATCGTGCAAAAGACAATCACCTTGATAACGTCTATTGCGATAATAGCGGTTTGCCTATTACCATTTGGAGATCAATACGCCAGCTTTTTCCGCCAGCATAAAATAGTGCGTAGTTATACCAATCCTATTACCCCTGTTTATTCTGTTATCAAACTCGGTACCGATTACGTCGATGAGCTACGCCGCCCTGATACCTTGATACTGCATGCGCCAGATGCAAAGCGTACCGCAGCCGTCAGTAGCACAACGAAACCTAAGCTGATGGTGTTCGTAGTCGGTGAAACGGTTCGCGCTGACCATATTGGCTTGAATGGCTATAAACGCGATACGATGCCGTTACTAGCCAGCCAGCCGGATACCTATAGCTACAAGCATGCGACCTCTTGTGGTACGTCAACTGCTTATTCAGTACCTTGCATGTTCAGTTATGCAAACCGAAGCGATTACGACGTTGATACTGCTGAATATAATGAAAACGTGCTTGATACCCTCAATAAACAAGGCGTTAATGTTATCTGGCGGGACAATAACTCTAGCTCTAAAGGCGTGGCAGATCGAGTCACCGTTGAGGACTATAAAACGCCTAAGCTAAATCCTAATTGTGATATTGAATGTCGTGATATTGGCATGTTGGACGGTTTTGATACTTTAGTTAAGTCGGACACAGGTGTCAAGACTGCTGCGAAGCCACAAGATACACTGATTTTATTACATCAAATGGGCAATCACGGTCCTGCTTATTACCAACGTTATCCCAAGGAATTTGAAGAATACAAGCCAGTCTGCATGACCAACGAGTTATCTAAGTGTGATGCTCAATCCGTTGTAAATGGTTATGACAATGCGATTCGCTATACCGATTACTTTTTAAATGCCGTCATAGATACGCTAAAACCCTACGAGCAAGATTATGATGTGGTGATGGTATATATTAGTGATCATGGGGAAAGTCTGGGTGAAAACAATGTATATTTACATGGTCTGCCGTACGGTATTGCGCCGAATGCGCAAAAACAGGTGCCAGTCATTATTTGGTCACCTAAAAACAATGGCATCAATCCTAAGAGTCTGTCTAATATGACCAATCAGCCAGTGTCACATGATTTTATTACGCCAACCTTATTGCATTTTTTTGGTATTACTACTCAAGAAGTAGCGTCAGAACCAACCTTTTTTAAGACTACCCATTAAACTATTTTTATTTAACTCACGCTTTTTGTAGATAGTAGCCATTATGTATAAGATACTTATTATTGAAGACAATCCTGATATCGTAGCCAATATCTATGCTTTTTTTGAGCCAAAAGGTTTCGAGTTGGACAATGCCCATAATGGTCTGAGTGGCTTAGCACTGGCATCAAGCAATCGCTACGATGTTATATTGCTCGACGTGATGCTTCCCGGTATGGATGGTACTAAGCTGTGCAAAACGCTTAGAGAAGAGCTGCATGATAAGACGCCCGTATTGATGCTGACCGCGCGTGATACTGTTTTGGATAAGGTTGCAGGGTTTGATAGTGGTGCGGATGATTATTTGGTCAAACCTTTCTCATTGGTTGAATTAGAAGCTCGCATCAAAGCATTAATACGCCGCCATCAAGATGAACATTTTCAGCACAATATAGAAGTTGGCAAGCTGTCTCTAAATACTGAGGAACACAGTATCAAACGAGAAGACAAACCATTAAAACTAACCCCAACGGGATTCAAAATCTTACACACTCTGATGATTGCCTCGCCTCGGGTAGTCAGTAAAACTGAGCTTGAGGAAAAAGTATGGGGACAAGATGTGCCAAGTAGTGATGCGCTTCGCACCCATTTGCATAGTGTGCGTGCGCAAGTTGATAAACCGTTTGATAAAGTCATGATAGTAACAATGGCTGGTGTTGGTTACCAAATTATTGACCCAGACAAAATTTGAAAATTCATAATACAATTTAAAGATTGAAGTTTACTATAAGTAGTTACGCCTGTACTTCCCTATATATTACCTGACTCTAAATAAGCACCTGCCATGTTCACTATAGAATCCATCGCTAATAAGTTTCGAATCTCCTATTTGTTATTTGCCTTACTGCTTTGCACAACGTTCGTCAGTATTTTTATGTACGCTGAGATGCGAATCGAACAGGACTTAGTGAAAGGGCGTCTTTTACAACAGCTGCAACTTAGTCAAGAAAAAGAAGGCGAACAGGCGGCTTATACAGCAAATCCTGGTATCAAAATTTATCGTTATGACAGTGCGCCTGAAAATTTAAAAGCGATAGCAAACGGAACTGTTCAAGAGATGCAGGTAACCGTGAACAATCAAACGGGCGACACTGAAACGAATCTTCATTTTTTTGCCCATCAACAAAATGAGCAAAAATATATTTTGACCTACTTAGAAGGGTCTGAGATGGTGATGGAAAACTATCCTGTTTTAGCCATCTTCGAAGAGTTAGAGGATATATTTGCAGATGCACTAAAAATTGCGGTTATTTTGAGCTTGCTTATTGCAGCGCTATTCTCTTACTTATCCTCTAAGCAAATCATTAAGCCTTTACTGGATTTAAAGCAAGCGGTAGAAACCGATCATCAAAACCTCACTGACTTAACCCATCTACCCTCAGAAGTTGGGGTATTAGCACGCGCTATCGATGAAAAAAATCATAAACTAGAGCAATATCTAAAACGCGAGCAGCTATTTACTGGCGATGTCAGTCATGAATTACGCACACCGTTGACCATTATCATGGGTGCATCGGAGGTACTAGCCTCACAACTTGAAGACCACAGTCGCCTGAGCGAATTCGCCAACCGTATTAGTACGACCGCCAAAGAAACTTCTGAAATCATCAGCGCTTTATTACTTTTATCACGCGCGCCTGAACAGCTGGACACACCGCCAACTTCTATCAACACCATCGCCCTTGATGAAGTGACACGCTTAACATATTTGCTCCGCCATAAACCGGTAAGTTGCAAAATAGTCGCTGAGCAAGATTACATAGCAAATGTCCGCCCTGAGCTGCTAAAAATGGCATTAGGTAATTTAATAAAAAATGCGTTTCAATACACAGATGATGGTGAAGTCATTGTCACTATCGATGCTGAAAAAATTACGGTGACTGATACTGGTCTTGGTATTCCCGAAATTATGATGCCTTTACTCTATGAGAGATTTGAGCGTCTGAATGACATAAATACCAGCGATCAGGTAGAAGGTAGCGGTTTGGGTCTTAGCATTGTGCAACGTATCATGACTCATATGGACTGGGAGCTTATGCACCAAGACAATGCTACAGGTGGTAGTACGTTTAGCATTTATTATAATAAATGCCGTATATAAGTCTTCACTGTATTTCATGAATCAACCAATCAATATTGTCTTAACGTTTTCTTAATATCCCCTGTTTTATACTGTTTCCATAAGAACAGTATGCTAATTTTTTTTGATTATTTTTTTAATTACTCAAAACATCTAGCGTAACTCAATATCTATGAGTATTAAGAATTCAATATGAATACAATCAACTCTGAATCAAAAAATCAAACGACGGCTACTCAACTGCTTGCACCTAATAGTTATGCCAGTCTTGCCAAAGGCAACAAAGGTCTTTCTCGTATTGTTAAAGCCGCCGGTTATTCTTTAGATGGTTTTAAAGCCGCTTATAAATATGAGGCGGCTTTTAGACAAGTATTCTGGCTTAATAGCGTCTTGTTAATGGCCATCATACTTATACCTTTTGATATCAGCATAAAAATGATGCTGACAATCACCTGTTTTTTATCCCTTATCGTTGAGCTGTTTAATACTGGTATTGAAGCCAGTGTTGATCATACCTCAACGAACCAACATCCACTCGCTAAAATAGCTAAAGATGTAGGTTCTGCGGCGCAATTTTTGGCGTTATTGCTTTTGTTTGTCTTATGGGTAATGGCGTTATGGAACCTTTTATATTAAGTAGGATTCAGAAATTTTCGACTTAATATAGTTTAAAAGGAGGCTCAATGACGCTAGCAAAAAACACAACTGATTGGACGTGGCTCAAGCTGCTGTGCTTAACGATTATTGCGACATTGACGTTTGAGCACAGCCAATTTGACGTTCG
The DNA here is from genome assembly GCF_904846555.1 of Psychrobacter sp. DD43. Lineage (NCBI taxonomy): Bacteria > Pseudomonadati > Pseudomonadota > Gammaproteobacteria > Moraxellales > Moraxellaceae > Psychrobacter > Psychrobacter sp. DD43. The sequence continues at coordinate 15,574 of NZ_CAJHBE010000011.1, read as the reverse complement.
TATTAGTGAGCTTTTCTATACGAATGGACATTGGCTTCTTGAAAAAGGCGCGCAGCCTTATAGATTTATCTTTTATGATTTTCCAAAATTATTATTAATATTATTTGGCGGCTATTTAATAATGGTATTAATTTGGCACTATTGGCAACGTCGATACGCTAATACTGTGAATGCTAAAGTGTTTTTTATTAGACCAATCGCAGCATTGTCTAGCCGAGAAGTAGGTTATTTATTAATCACTATCATCATAGTACCCACGGTTATCGCAACCCTTAAGAGCTTTACCCATGTTAGCTGCCCAAATAGTTTATTTCTTTTCAATGGTGATTTACCATATCTCAATCTTTGGCAAAACATACTCGCTAAAACGCCTGCGAAGTGCTTTCCAGCGGCGCATGCCAGCGCAGGATTTTCTTTATATGGATTGGCATTTTTACCGACAGTACAGAAATATCGCTATAAAATTTTTATACTCGTCACAGTTTTAGGATGGACGATGGGGCTATATAAAATGGCATTTGGCGACCATTTTTTTAGCCATACTTTAGTCTCGATGTTGTTATCATTGACGCTTGCCTGCGCGCTTGCCAGCCTATTTTTCAGAAGGTCTTTAAAATAATAAACTTAGACAAGTTATGAGTTGCATTGTGATAATGCCATTGGAAGATTGTCTTGGGGCTGGCTTGTAATATCTTAGATATAAATATAAAAAAGGTTGCGATCGCTATTTGTAATATAGCGATCGCAACCTTTTTATGATGGTTTTTCTTATGTGGTGTTATAAAGTTAGGATTAGAGAAGCTATTAATTAGCGTAAATCATCAACGACCGCTAACATGGCAACTAGCGACGCTTCTCCCAACTTAATAGAACGCTCTGGTGACCAACCCGTATCTGCATCAGGTACATTATTGTTATCTATGAACGGCATCTCTAAAGTATTGGCTAGGCAGTCAAAACGTTCGGCCACCCAGTGAGTTGCGAGCGTCATATTCGCTGTACCCGGTGCATCAACGTCATAGCCTTCTTCAGTCTGAAAGTCAGCACTGGCCAGCTTTAACACTTCTGCAAATCTATCACGTAGTCGCGCGAGCCGGTCGTTATAACTTGGGGTACCTTGAGAGCCAGCAAGGAACACAAAAGGTATCTCTTCATCACCGTGTACATCATAAAATAGGTCAACACCGGTCGCTTCCATTTTCTTAATAACATGAAACACTTCAGGGCTTTTTTCTAAACTCGAATTTGACCAAGCGCGGTTTAGGTTCGTTCCGACTGCTTTGACCAAGCGCGGTTTAGGTTCGTTCCGACTGCATTGGTACGTAGGTGACCACGTACACTGCCATCGGGGTTCATATTCGGCACAATATAAAAGTTTGCTTTATCTAATAATAATTTGCCAGTCGCATTATCACCGTCTAATAAGCTATACATGAGACCTTCGACCAGCCATTCAGCCATAGTCTCACCAGGATGCTGACGCGCTGTGATCCAAATGTTACGCTTACTCTCGTCACTACTGCTATCGCCATCACTAATTTTAACTAAGGTTAAGTCGCGCTTATCAAGCGTTTCACCTAAATGCTCTAACGTCACAAATGGGTGCATTTGTACAGCGGCTAATAAATCTTGATGACGCTCATAGCTGTAAGGGGCAAAAAAAGCAATTTGAATGGTTTCACATTCCATGTCTACGTTTATTGTCAGCTTGCCGTCTTTATAAGAGGTGGGCAGGCGGAACCAATACTCACGATCATAGGAAGCAACTGCTTGATAACTCTCCCACCCTCCAGGAAACGCGGCTTCCCCTGCATTTAGGATATTGAGCACATATTGCTCGCCAATCTGACCGGTTATACGAAAGTTAAACCATTGAAAAAATTCGCCACCGACGTCCGGACGAATAGCCAATTGGATATCTTTTTTATCTTCTAAACTAATAACCTCAATATTGCCCGCATCAAAATTTGCCGTGATATGCATAACCTGTCCTTAATCAGTTTTTATGGTAGTGCTTTAAAGAATATGTCGGAATGCCAGATAGTGTAATAGTGTAGCAGTCAACGCAAAAATGAGCTATGCCGAAGAACGCTAAAGCTTAAATTTGGCATAGCCGTATATAAAAATCCCATTGCACCTGCTTGCAGTCACGCTAACAACCTTTTATCCTTTCGCTCTTTACTACCATAAGTAACAAGCTTTATGCACCTTTTCTGCAACCTGTTATATAAGTACTAACTATATAATCATGATTTAGATGATGGCATATAACTTTAAACGACATACTATTCAGCTATTCGGCTTAGAAATTATTTAGCTTAGAAGCTATATTTGGCCATGATTTCGACTTGCTGACCTTTTTTTACTTGCGATAATGTCTTATCGCTTCGATCTCGCCACTCAATACCAAAATCGAGATCTGGTAAATAATTATAGACAAGGTTTATACTTTTTACATTGACGGAAGTATCAGCCGCATCATCTACATTAATCTCACCATAACGCATATTACTCAGAAGCTTCTCTGTAAATTTATGTCTATATCCTACCGTAAAGCCTGTTTGCGACACAAGTTCGCCGTTTTCAGCATCACAATCTATAGCTCCAGTTGCCCCAAGCATTTTTCCGACACATACTGTCGAATAGACGCCCATCCCTTTACCATTGAATACGCTCGCATGTAATGAGTCATTACCCAGTTTGAGTTTACCGGCCAAAGAAGCACCGACACCGACATCTGAATCGTTTCCATTTTTAGCCTCACGTGCAGTGACCGCTAAGTTATAGCTAAGATCAGATATGTTATTTTTATAGCTGACCACCATATCGGGCAGATTAGCGTCCTCATAAACAGGTTGTTGAGCGGTAAAACGAAGCCCTTTATGGGTATAATGCACCGTCAAATCTGGACGGATATCAGCGCCCCCACCTGAGATAGTTCCTAATCCCGTACCTCGAAAATCGAGCTGTTCAGTCAAAAGCGGGTAGACCGCCAAGAACTGCCCGTTCCATGTCTTTCCTACGGTCAAATCGTTGACCTGAACATAAGCATGGCGAAGTCGCAAGTCTGAACCGTCATTTGCGGCATTGCCATAAAAATCCCCTTCGATAAAACCCGTTAATTTTTTATCCTCTACCTTCTTAGTGGTTTTCAGATTAATCCGAGATTGCCGTGCATTGCCTTTAAACTCTGACTCGCCTTCATCTGGAGAATAAAATATACCTTCGGCTTTAACATAACCACCGATACTTAGAGTAGTATCTGCATTTGTGACGAGATCTATGGCTTGTGCTTGTGCACATACCCCAAGAACCGCCAAACCAAAAGACAACTTTTTGATATAAAGCATGATCTATACATTCCTTGTATTGTTTGAAAATTCCTTTAAATGCCTATCGCTACTGTATTTTTTTACCTCATAAATACCAGTACTATCTCCTTGTACAAAAACACTTGTCTCCTATTTTATTGAACCCTTTCAAAATCACTAATAGCGGCTTTTTTTGTCTCGTCGATATTTTTCTTTTGTCCAGTGGCTTTATCAAGATATACCAGTACTGACTCACCGCTAGCAACGATAGTATTCATAGCGGTACTATAATAGGTATATTCATGAATCAAGCTGGCATTGCCAATTTTCTTAATTCGAACCCCAATCCATAAGGTATCGGGATAGATTACTGGTTTGAAATATTGGCAGGATGATGCTGCCATGACTGAAAAAGTCTTTTCATTGAATAGATTTAATTGACTGTTATAGTGGATACGAGCATTTTGGGCATAAGTGTAATAGACCACATTATTGACATGTCCAAAAGAATCCATATCGCCCCACTCTACTTGTTGAGAGTAAATAACCGCAAAACCATGCATAGGATGGTTATTGTCTTTATTAAGCGTCTCTTGTATTTCTGGTAATTTTGCTAAATCTTTCATAGTTATCTCGTCTAGTCGCGCCAATGAACATACCTATTCAAATTATCAGTAAGCTGCATTAACTGTTTTTTTGCAGTCACTGATATAGTTGTTTGGGCTAAATCAATTTTTCTACGTACATCATCCGCATTCTTTTCTTATCAAGCTTACCCACACTGGTCTTCGGCATTTCTCTTAAGAACTTTATTTCACTTGGGACGCCATACTTTGGTAAATAGCCTTTTTCAACTGCTTGATGACCCAATGCTAAAATCTCCTCCGCTTTAATATCGGTATGATCAGGTTTCAGGACCACTAACGCTAGAGGACGTTCGCCCCATTTTTCATCCGCTACTCCAATGACGGCCACTTCAGCAACGCAAGGATGGAATGATAAAATATTTTCGACTTCAAGCGAGGATACCCATTCGCCACCTGACTTGATGACATCTTTGAGCCTATCGGTAATTTTGAGAGTACCATCAGCGGTAATACAGGCAATATCTTGGGTATGCATCCAGCCACCGCGCCATAACTCATCGCCAGCATCTGGATTCTTAAAATAGCTTTGGGTCAGCCAAGGCGCTCGAACGACGAGTTCGCCGGTCGACTCACCATCCATCGGTAAAGATTTGCCGTTCGCATCCCAAAGCTCCATCGATACCAGCATAATTGGTGAGCCAGAAAGACAACGATAATTAATCTCTTCTGTCGTCGTCATAGCACTTGTCTGATCGCCGAATGCCATTCTGGCGAGTACAGGACATGACTCTGACATTCCAAACCCCGAGATAAACTCTATGCCACTTTCAATAGCGGCTTCAGCTAGAGCTTCGTTTAATTTGGAGCCACCTACTGACAATTTAAGACCGTTAAACTTGCGTCCTCGGGTGGCCATTTCTTTGATTAACATTTGTAAAATGGTTGGGACACCATGTGATAGCGTTACCTTATACTGTTCAATCAAGTCAACCAATACTTCGGATACATAGCGCCCTGGATACACTTGTTTGAGCCCTATCATGGTTGCCCCATACGGCCAGCACCATGCATGTACATGAAATAATGGCGTCATCGGCATATAAACATCATTGTAGCGAGCACCTTGACCTTCGGCGCTGAGTGCAGAGGCCAGCGTACTCGATAGCGTCTGCAATACGATCTGTCGATGGGTAAAGAAAACCCCTTTTGGATCGCCCGTCGTACCACTGGTATAAAATGTGGTAGCGATAGTATTTTCATCAAAATCGGGAAAATCAAACTCATCACTGGCCGCGGCTAGCATTGCCTCATACTCACCTTCAACATAATCTGGCATATTGGCTTGCTCAGTTTTTGTATAGTTTTTTGTATCGTCTTCACCATACTGAGCGTCATCCAGCCAAATAATTTTCTCAATAGAAGGGGCTTCATGACGATAGTTTTTAGCCATTGGCTCAAACTCAGCATTAAGTAACAAGGCTTTTGGTTTGGAATGGTTGATGGTATACAGCACTTTATCTTCAGCCAAACGTACATTGACCGTTTGCAAAATCATTCCAGACATAGGCACAGCAAAGTACGCTTCAAGGTAACGATGACTGTCCCAATCCATAACAGCAACCACATCACCTGCTTGCAAACCCATGTTTTTAAGTACGTTTGCCAAGCGATTAACACGCTTAAAAAATTCAGAATACGTATAAGTAACCTTATCCGCATAACTAATGGTTTGATCTTTAGAGGCGATTTTTGCACGGTTTAGTAGCTGTTTGATAATCAAAGGAAAACCATAGGCTTCTTGAGCTTGCTGGTAATCCTCATGTTGGTTAAGTATCGTAGTCATTATGGTCATCCTTGAAATTAAAAATATATGGCAAAAGTATTGAAAGGGTTAGACTCGTTCAATCACCATGGCAAGCCCTTGCCCAATGCCAATGCATAAACTGACCACCGCGTATTTTTCGCCCGTACGCTGTAGCTCACGCGCCGTACTTAACGCAAGTCTTGCGCCTGATGCACCCAGCGGATGACCAACGGCAATCGCACCGCCATTGGGGTTGACGCGTTTGTCATCAAAGTCAATTTCTAAACCTTTTAAGCAGCCAAGTACTTGCGAGGCAAACGCTTCATTAATCTCAATAATGGACATATCATCAAGGGTCAGATCAGCACGTTTCAACGCCAGTTTAATGGCCTCAACAGGTCCTACGCCCATAATACTCGGCTCAACACCCATAGCACCGGATGAAAGAATCTTGGCAATAGGCTTAAAGCCCAACTTTTCCTCCGCCTGCTTTGAGCCAATAATTAAAGCCGCTGCGCCATCATTGATACCTGAGGCATTACCTGCTGTGACGACACCTTCATTGTTTAAAGGCTTAAGTTTTTGTAACGCTTCAACAGTAGAGCTGGCACGAGGATGCTCATCTTCCGCTATCGCTTTTTCGGGTAATTTTTTACCTTGCGATACCATAATTGGTGTTATTTCATCATTGAAGAACCCAGCTTGTTTTGCCGCTTGGTATTTGGCTTGCGAGGCCGCTGCGAATTTGTCTGCTTCTTCGCGAGTGATACCGTATTTGAGGGCGACATTATCACCCGTTTGCGGCATGCTATCGCTGCCAAACTGTTTTTCGATGATAGGATTGGGGAACCGGCTGCCAATAGTCGTATCAAATACTTTAAACTCACGACTGAAAGGCTGCTCAGTCTTAGCAAAGACAAAAGGTGCGCGGGTCATGGACTCAACGCCCCCTGCTAAAAATATATCCCCTTCATGACAAGTAATACTACGAGCGGCATCAATGACAGTAGATAGTCCTGAAGCGCATAAGCGATTGACGGTTTGACCGGGTGTTTTGACATCTAACCCTGCTAATAACGCAGCATTGCGGGCGATATTGCGTGAGTCCTCACCAGCTTGATTGGTATTACCGATCAGCACTTCATCAAAGATATCATTAGGTAATTGATGCTTTTCGACCAAAGCTTTCATTACTGTCGCAATCATGTCATCAGGACGAACGGTGGCTAATGCGCCTCCATGGCGACCAAAAGGGCTTCTTAATCCGTCATAAATATAGGCATCTAACATAACTTTTCCTTGTTGTGTTTTGAGAGTTTGTCTTATTAAGATATATGGTTTAGCAAGATTGCTAGGTTGTTGCTATTAATATTAATAATTAGTTTGCTGAGTAAATAGCGAAATACCTAGCGTGGCGCGGCGTTGTAACCATGGACTAGGACGATAACGCGGATCACCCGTTAACCCATAAATACGCTCTAAGATAAGTAAGATTCTCTGAGCCCCAAGCTCGTCCCCCCATGAAATAGGACCATATGGATACCCTAATCCAAGCTTGACGGCATTATCGATGTCTTCAGGAGACGCAATACCTTGCATCGCAATATCACAGCCTAAATTAATCACCATAGCCACGACTCGCTGCGCCACAAACCCAGTGCTTTCAGTAATTAGCGTGGCATCGACAGCAACCTGTGTAATGGCTTTGTCCTCAACTAAACGGTTATCTGTTTTTCTACCAAATAAAGCATAAGCTTGTGCAATAAAGTTATCTTGGGTGACAATACTTGGCATCAAGGTACGATGCTTAGATAAGTCAGTCAGCATATCAATGGCGACTGCTTGGTTAGGATTGACTTGATAGCGAATAGCAGCATTGGTGGTATCCTCGCCATAGATTGCCAGCAATACTAAACTATCAGGGTTTGGCTTATCATTATCGTCGATAGTAATACCATTAGCGTTTAGATGATCAATCAGCTGTTGTCTATCTTCTGCTAAATCTGCGCCAATCCAAACTGAGATATTTGAGGTATCAGACCCTGTTTTAAGAACTAATGATTCAAACAATGATTGTTCAGACGTATCTGCTGGCACTTTTTGACCGTCTTGTTTTTTATTTTCTGTGTAGTGATAAAAGCCTTCACCAACTTTACGCCCAAGCTTGTTACCCGTTAGCATTTGACGGGTCAAGGGATGCGGACGATAGCGAGGCTCAAAGTAATATTGATTATAGATTGACTCCATAACCGGATGAGAGACATCGATACCCGTAAGATCAAGCAGCTCGAATGGCCCCATTCGAAAGCCAGCGCCGTCACGTAAAATACGGTCGATACCCTCAAAACTTGCAACTCCCTCGCCTAATATTTTCAACGCTTCTGTACCGTAAGCTCTACCGCCATGATTGACGATAAATCCTGGGGTATCTTTTGCCACTACCCCTAAATGTCCCATGCGTTTGGCTAAAGACGTCAGCGTCTCAACCACTGAAGGTTTGGTAGAGATACCGGGAATCACTTCAACGATTTTCATTAAGGGTACTGGATTAAAAAAGTGAAATCCTGCCACACGCTCTGGGTGCTCGCAATTAGAAGCAATCGCGGTCACCGCTAGCGAGGAGGTATTGGTTGCCAAAATCGTCTCGGCAGGAACAATGCTTTCTAATTGTTTAAAAAGATGTTGTTTTATTTCTAAATTTTCAATAATTGCTTCAATAACGACATCAGCCTCGGCAATTTTGGCTATATCTTCAATTACGATCAGATTTTTCAAAGTAGATTGCAGCTGCTCATCGGTGAATTTACCTTTGGCGGCTAGTTTTTCGAGGGTAGCTTGAAGGGATTGGCGTCCTTGCTCAGCAGCGCCTGCCTTGGCATCAAATAAAAGTACCTGAATGCCTACTTGGGCGGCGATTTGCGCAATACCCATACCCATAATACCGGTGCCGATAATGGCCAATGATTTAACAGTCATAATAATCCCTTATATGGTCTTGTTACTTTATGCGCTCTTGTTAAATAGTCTCGTTTTCAGGGTTGCTTAGCTATGTCTTTCTATGATTCAACAAGCTACTGCCCTTTGTATTCAGCACTACGCTTTTCTAAGAAGGCTTTTGCCCCTTCTTTTTGATCTTCGGTATCAAACAAGATTTGAAAGGCTTTACGCTCTAAAGCCAACGCGGCTTGTAATGGCATGTCCACCCCGAGATTGGCAACTTCTTTGATTTGGGTTAAGGCAATAGGCGAATAACTCGCTAGTTTCTCCGCAATTTCGATAGCACGTTTGATAGTCGTTTCATCTTCGACTACTTCAGAGACTAGCCCCATTTGATCTGCTTCATCAGCGCTTATCATGTCGCCCGTTAATATCAGCTTCATGGCTTTATGTTTGCCAATTACTCGAAATAGCCGCTGCGTACCCCCTGCTCCTGGCATCAGCCCTATTTTTATTTCTGGTTGGCCAAACTTAGCAGACTTGCCAGCGACAATGATGTCGGCATGCATAGCAAGCTCACAGCCGCCGCCAAGGGCATAGCCATTGACTGCTGCAATAATCGGCTTGCGACAATTGGTGATGGCATCCCAGTAGCGTTCGCTATGACGCAAATACACATCGACTGTTTTCGCGGTTAAAAAATCATTGATATCAGCACCGGCTGCGAACACCTTATCGCCACCTGTCAGCACAATAGCCTTGGTATTCACATCGTCGTTTAATTTGATGAAAATCTCTGCCATTTGTTCGCGTAGTTCAGTGTTTAAAGCATTGCGAACTTTAGGACGATTAAGTCTTATCACACTAACGCCATTTTCTAATGTTTCACAAATAATGATTGGCTCTTCCATGATGCTATCCCTTAAACAGTGTCCTTAGGTAAAGTACATCAACCCTTAAAAAACACTAGTAATTATGATAATTAATACCGCATAGCGATATTTAAGACCAATATATACTGTTTATTTTCCTTTGTGAAGGGTAAATCTTAGTTAAATTGAGAAATAAACCAACCATTTAAACTTTAATTTTTTAATAAATACCGCATTGCGGTTATTTAAACCAAAACTATTGTAATTTCATAAACTATCAATTATGCTGTTTATTCAAGGCAATTATGAAGCCGCTATCAATTTGAATATCAATTAAACAAGGAAGAATCACATGATCAGAGATAAGGACGTTCTTAACCAAATCACCGACACTATCCGCCAATTTGTGAATAACCAATTAATACCGATGGAACACTGGGTAGCAGAAAACGACCGTCTGCCAGACGATATCATCAATCAAATGCGCGAGTTAGGGCTGTTTGGACTGACTATTCCTGAAGAGTATGGCGGGCTTGGCGTTACGATGGAAGAAGAGGTCACACTGGCATTTGAATTAGGGCGCACCTCTCCTGCTTTTCGCTCATTGATAGGGACAAATAACGGTATCGGCTCATCTGGACTAGTCATCGATGGTACTGAAGCGCAAAAACAGAAATATCTACCTAGACTTGCCAGCGGTGAAATCATCGGCTCATTTTGTTTGACCGAGCCGGATTCTGGCTCAGATGCCGCTTCATTAAAGACCACTGCTATCAAGGACGGTGATACCTATATTATCAACGGTACTAAGCGTTATATTACCAATGCCCCTGAAGCTGGCGTGTTTACTGTGATGGCGCGTACTGATCCGCAAAATAAAAGATCGGGTGGTATTTCAGCCTTTATCGTTGAGAGTGATACCCCTGGTATTACTTTGGGTAAAATTGACAAAAAAATGGGGCAAAAAGGTGCTCATACCTGTGACGTCATCTTTGATAATTGTGTCGTGCCTGCTGATGCTTTGATTGGTGGTGTCGAAGGTGTAGGTTTCAAAACCGCGATGAAAGTACTTGATAAAGGACGCCTACATATTGCTGCAGCGAGTACCGGAGCCGCTACTCGCATGTTGGATGATGCATTACATTATGCCGTTGAGCGTAAGCAGTTTGGGCAGCCCATTGCCAATTTTCAACTTATTCAAGCGATGCTCGCTGATTCAAAAGCAGAAATTTATGCGGCTAAATCTATGGTATTAGACGCCTCACGCCTGCGCGATGAAGGTAAAGATGTCGTCACTGAGTCCTCCTGTGCCAAGATGTTTGCCACTGAAATGTGTGGCCGCGTTGCTGATAGAGCCGTGCAAATTCATGGCGGTGCGGGTTATATTGCCGATTATGGCATTGAGCGTTTTTATCGTGATGTGCGCTTATATCGTTTATATGAAGGTACGACTCAGATTCAGCAGATTATCATCGCCCGTAATATGATTAAAGAAGTAAGTGAATAGTAGTTTGTTTGATGAGCTAGGCGATACCGGTATTTGCTAGGACGTGAATACCGTCATAAAGACACTATCAAAATAGTTTTTTATTCTCACAACGATAAGGATATGTATTGTGAAAAGTGCGGCTATAACTTCGAATCCAAGCTTAAATTCTGCTAAGAAGCAACCTTGGAAACTGGCCTTTGTATTTTGTTTTTTAGTCTTGTTATGTGATGGGGCTGATATCGGTATTCTTGCCTTTACGCTTTCAAGTTTAAAACAAGAATTTGGATTGAGCAATGTACAAGCAGGTGCTTTGGGCAGTTGGTCATTATTTGGCATGGCAATCGGCGGGTTCTTTGGCGGCTGGGCCTGTGATCGTTTTGGACGGGTACGGGTTATCGTGATTGCGACCGCACTCTTCTCTGTATTATCAGGTTTTAGTGGGTTTGCGCAGAGCTACGAACATTTTGTAGCATTACGGTTCACCGCATGTTTGGGTCTTGGTAGCTTATACATTGCGACCAATACGTTGATGTCTGAGATGGTCCCTACTAAACATCGAACGACGGTGCTTGCGATGTTGATGACAGGGTTTACTTTAGGCTCTCTCGTTATTACGAGCCTGTCTGCTTGGATTATTCCTAGCTATGGTTGGCGCACTCTATACCTCTTAACCTTTATACCTATTATTCTTGCAGTATTGATGTATTTTCTAGTGTCTGAGCCCCAGTCTTGGAAAGAGTCACGTGCCCTTAAACTTAGTGGCGCAAAGAACTCACTTCAAAAACCTGAAAACCCTTACAAAGCCATATTTGAGAATCCAAAGCATCGCATCATGTTTATTTTATGGTCTATGAGTTCAGGGCTTTTATTATTTGGTTATTTTGGCGTAAGCAACTGGTTACCGTCTTATCTAGAAACTGAATTAGGTATCAAGTTTAAAGAGATGGCTATCTATATGGCAGGTACTTATCTGACTATGATGTTTGCCAAATTAGTCGCAGGTATTGTGGCTGATAAGATAGGTCGCAAAATAGTGTTCGCCTTTGGTACGATGGGTACGGCACTATTTATACCGGTATTGGTCTACATGCATACGCCAGAAAACATCGGTTGGTTAATGATAACCTTTGGCTTCTTATATGGTATTCCTTATGCGATTAACGCCACCTATTTGACCGAAAGCTTTCCGACTGCTATTCGAGGTACTGCTATCGGTGGTGCATTCAATATCGGACGACTGGGCTCAGTCATTGCACCCGTCGCTATTGGTTATATGGCGATGCAAAATTCTATCGGCGCAGGTTTATTGCTGATGGCAGGTGCGTACTTCTTATGTGGTCTTATTCCGACGTTGTTTATTAAAGAACAACAGTATGACCCACAAAAAGCATAACATTATTCAATATATATACCGCATAGCGAAATAGCTTATAATAGCTGTGCCAAGTATTTTAAATGCACCTTTAAGATAGTATGGTTAAAGGTGCATACTATTATTAGCCCAAAGTAATTTATTCTGATAATAAAATACGATAAGCAGTATGTTGACCATTACGTTTGTATTAACTTAATTGAGAATAAAAATAATATATGACAACTAAAAACCTTATTACCGAAGGCTCGGCTAACACAACACATATCGAACTGCTAGAGCCGATTGCAGAGATGCGCGATAAGAATGATCGGCAGTTCGTTACCGCGTTGGCGCGAGGGCTAGAGCTACTTCGTTGCTTTACCCCACAGCGTCCTTATCTTGGTAATCAAGACTTAAGTCAATTAACAGGACTGCCTAAAGGCACGATTACGCGTCTTACTTATACTTTAGTTAAGCTCGGCTATTTAAAGCAATCAATAAATAGTAGTAAATATCAATTGTCTGCCGGTGTCTTAGGGTTTGGCTATACGATGATGGCGAACATCTCTATCAACAATCTAGTAACGCCATACATGGAAGAATTAGCAGAGTATGCAAATAGTGCGGTTGCCATGGCCACTCGCGATCGACTAACGATGGTATATTTGAATGTGGTGCAAGGTGATGGTACTACGACTATGCGCCGTAATGTCGGCTCATACTTGCCTATTCACTTAAGTTCGATGGGCAGAGCCTGTCTAGCAAGTATGCCGCAGGCTGAGCAAGAATTTATCCTTGATGCCATTCGCACTAAGTACAAAGAGGATTGGATAAAGATTAGAAGAGGACTGGATAAAGCTTTTAAAGATTATGAAGATTATGGCTATTGCTTTTCAATTAGCGAATGGCAAAAAGATGTCAATGCAGTTGCCACTGCTTTAATGCACCCTACTGAGGGTTTACTGACTTTTAATTGTGGCGCGCCAAATTTCGTTTTGAGCCGTACAAAACTAGAGGAAGATGTTGCCCCTCGTCTACTTCATATGAAAAATAGTATTGAGAGCAATCTTTACATTAGCTAGATAATGTCATTAATGATAGAGATCGCATAATTATTAACACTATAAGTGAGTATGCGATTTTATTATTAACTCAGTATCATGGAAACATACATATAACGCAGTGGCATGATCCGCGCTTTTACCATACTTCCAGATAGGCGCCTAGTCGCTATCTTTACCACCATATCATAAAGTCTTATTAAAGCTCTCCTCGCTACAGCCCTATAAAAATACTGATAACAAATCCCTATAAGTACCACCTCATCTGTACGCCGCCATTATCATATTTGCTGCTCTGATCCGTAACATAGCATATCTAATATACTGCCATCCTAATTTACATATTGATAATAGTTATCGTTTGTAATATTATTCGCTTAAATTATTACAGTCACTTTACTAAGTGCCCCTATCTTAGGATTGGCACCGCTACCCCTTTTATTTTTATTGATCACTGATTGAGACATTTATGCGTTTATCCACTCTGACCCAAGCAGTCGCTTTGATTACCGCTACTTTGATGTTGACTGCTTGCGGCGATGATTCTGATGTCAGCACAGAAATCATTGATGGGACACCGCCACTTTTGACAACGGATAGCAACTTTTCGAGTGGTTATAGCGCAGTTGCGGCCGTATTTGTCTCAGGTCAAGTGCAAGATAGCGGTGGCATAAAGTCTGTGACTTATACATTGAACGGTAGAGCACCTCAATCACTAACTATTGACACAAATGGTTATTTTAACGATCGCATCTTGTTAGATTTAGGCGAAAACAGCATTGCCTTAGCCGCCACTGACAATGCAGGTAATATCATGCGCTCAACCAAAAATATGTATCTGGGTGATACGGTGGCAGCTGGTGGCTCACATACCGCAGCCCTTCATGATGGGCAGCTCTATGGTTGGGGTCGTAATAACTATGGGCAAACAGGCACCGCATATACCTCGACATTCACTGATACTATGGGACATCCAGAGTTACCGACACTCATGAATAATGCCCCAAAAAACCTAATATCTATTAAATTTAATCAAAACCACTCACTTGCTATCGATAATAAAGGTCAAGTTTATAGCTGGGGTAATGATGCTTATGGACAATTAGGACGTGGTCAGTCAAATCGTCATTCTTGTGTTAAATCCGCTGATTGCCGTCTTGATATAAGCGCGATTGCCGGTATTGATAATGCGGTTATGTTAGCGGCTGGTTATAATCATAATTTGGTGTTGACCAAAGACGGCAGCATTTGGGCATTTGGCGCTAATGCTCAAGGGCAGCTCGGTAATAACACCGCTATAAATAGCAGCATACCAGTCAAAGTTGACTTTTCGGCGTCAGAGGGCGTCGGTCATATCATACAAGTCGTAGCCAGTAGCAGTAGCTCATATGCCTTAGATGATAAAGGTCAGGTATGGGGTTGGGGCAGCGACGCGAGCGCCAATCTTGGGCGCAGTCAAGCATGTGATAAAGCCAACAATTGCATCAATATTACTAATAAACCGGTACGTATCAATGTCATTGCACAGGATTTGGCTGATAGTACTGCTCAAAGGGTAGAAAAAGAAATAATCACTCAGCTTGCTGCTGGTAAAGATCATGTTTTAGCACTGACCAACAAAGACTCTGTCTATGGTTGGGGGCTAAATGCTAGCAGCCAAATAGGCTACAATGGAATTGGCTTTAAAAATACTGTCAACGCTTGGGCAAGCACCATAACTGCGCCAACCAAATTGCCTTGGTTTGCAGGTCAAGAGGTTCGCCGTGTCTACGCCAATGGCAATGCCAGCTATGTGCTGTTGGACAATGTTGCAGCAAATAATAGTAACACTCGAGCATCAGATGGCATCCTTTATGCTTGGGGCATGTTTGGTGAAACAGACGGCAAAGGCAAAACAAGTTATGAAAACTTAAATGAACCAACAAACAAGCTGACCAGCTTAAAAAACATCGATAATATGACGATGGGTACAATGCATCTGATTGCACATGAAAAGCCACTCAATCAGAACAATGGCATACCTTTTAAGAACGGCAATCTATTTACATGGGGCTGGAGCTTTGAGGGTTCATTAGGTAATGAAAATATAGCGTATTAAATATAAAAGTGTTATAGGATAAAACATCTCAATAGATATACTTAATCATTATGACTTACTC
>NZ_CAJHBE010000010.1:0-99298 GCF_904846555.1 Psychrobacter sp. DD43 | reverse complement strand
TGCTTAATACAAAAAAGCCAGATACTCAGGGTATCTGGCTTAGCAAAAACTATCAATCTATTTTAGGACGAGACAAACATAATACTTAAATAAGTATGAGTTATTTATTAATCATCCCATTCTGGCGAATAATCTGGATGCTTAATTTTACGCCCGTCGCTACGCGCTAAGCTGCCGATTTTCTCAAGTTCATCCGCACTCAACTCTACTTTGATGGCATCTAAGTTGCCTTGTAAGTGCTCAGGATTAGACGTTTTTGGAATCGCAATATGGTGCTTATCGGATAGAATCCAAGCCAGCGACACTTGTGCGGCGGTGATACCGTGTTTATCAGCGATGTCTTTAATGATTTTATTATCAAAAACATCTCCGCGGGCAAGCGGCGAATACGCTTCCAATAAAATATGGTGATTGTTTAAAAAGGTCTGCAACGTTTTTTGCTTAATAAAGGGGTGAAATTCAACCTGATTGACCGCAATCGGCACGTCAGCATATCTCTTGGCTTCAATGATGTTAGCAATATTAAAATTAGATACACCGATATTGCGAGTCAGCCCTTGTTTTTGTAGCTCACAAAGCGCGGGGATGGTCTCAGATAAGGGCACACGATCATCAGGCCAATGTAGCAGCAGTAAATCAACGTAATCGGTATCTAGATTTTCCAATGAGCGCTTAGCAGCGGCAACGAGTTTTTCTGGCTCAAACTTCATGTCATCAGGGAATATTTTGGTCGTTAAAAAGAACTTATCGCGAGCGACACCTGATTGCTTAATACCTTTACCAACCTCGACTTCATTGCCATATGCTTGGGCCGTATCAATGTGTTCATAGCCCATTTTTAGACCTTGGCTGACGACATCGATACAGTCTTGACCGGTTGATTGCCAAGTACCCAGTCCGAGTACCGGAATGTTTGCTTGTCCAGCGGTGCGAATATTATAAGTTTTAGCACGCATATTATTGTCCTTATCTTTTTTGTGATCTACTAATAGCTTTTATAGTTATTAATAAAGTATTTGATCAGAAATATAATGTTCTCAATCTCTAATAAGCTTAACCACTATAGAAAGAAATTGCGGTAAGTGAAAGGGCAGGTGACGCTTTCCTACAAACGACAAACAGGCTGTAACGTCATTTAAATTATTTTTTGTTTATCATTACTAAAATACAGATCAAAAAAAGCCCATTATTTATCAATAATGGGCTTTTTGTTATTACTTAAAACGGAATCATTTGAATAGATGAGTCGTATTAAATCTATTAACTATTCATGACTGTTTTCACTATTTAGCAGCTTCTACAGGTGCGGTACTTGTAGTGTCAGCACCCCAAATCTTTGGATATTTATAGCCAGGGAAGCTGTCGTGAGCATATTTTTTAAAGGCATCTGAGTTATAAGCGTTAGTAACGTCTTTTACCCATTTCTTGTCTTTATCCGCAGTTTTGATAGCAGACCAGTTTACATAAGCAAAGCTTGGCTCTTGGAATAGCGCCTCAGTCAGCTTGATACCTGAATCGGTCGCGTAGTTACCGTTAATAATGGCAAAGTCTACTTCGTCACGCGCACGAGGCAACTGCGCCGCTTCTAGCTCAACGATTTTTATGTCGTATTTGCTATTATCAGCGATATCAGTTTTTGAGGCAGTCAATGGATCGATATTGTCTTTTAGCGTAATCCAGCCAAGCTCATTCATCATGACTAATGCGCGAGCAAAGTTACTCGGGTCATTAGGCGCAGAAACGCTCATACCTTTATAAACGTCTTCGATTTTGGTTTTTTTACCAGCGTAAATACCTAATGGGGCAGTAGGAACTTGGAATACTTCTGCCAAATCAAGGTTATTTTCTTTTTTGAAGGTATCTAGATAAGGCTTATGTTGAAAGATGTTGATGTCTAAATCGCCATCTGCTAACGCAACGTTTGGACGGACATAATCAGTAAAGGTTACCAGTTCAACTTCATAGCCTTGTGCTTCTAATGAACCTTTTACTTGGTTACGAACCATATCTGCAAAGTCACCTTCGGTCGTACCGATGACGATTTTGCTATGTTCAGGATCAATATCACTGGTAGCAGTGGTTTCTGTATTGGTAGTTTCGGTTGCGCCTTCAGTAACTGGCTCTTTGGTGGCTTCTGGTGCTGATGAATTATTGCAACCGACCAACACTAGGCCTGATACGCCAACAGCAGCAAATGCAGTCGCTACTTGACGGCTGATATCTGTTAATTTCATGGAACTTCCTTAATAAGGGTAGGAGTCAAAGGATAAAATACTGAGATTAAAAATAGAATTAAAAAACCACATTAAAAAAGCAACATTATGAATAGTAATGCTGCTAAGTTAACGAGTGTTAAGATAGTATCAAAATTAAAGGGAATCAGTTACAAAGTCAAGCATTTGCTTAGGATGAATCAGCATTAGACCCTGTAAACTATTCATATCAAGTATCACTCAGTCATTAATATCTAATTTTAATGAGCCAAGTGATTACAGGTTTTTAACGTTTATCTAATCGAGTCGCAACCCAATTTCCTAAGGCTTGAATACCGATGACCATGATTGACAGCATAATGACGATGAATACCATCACCTCAGTCTGATAACGGTAGTAACCATATCGAATTGCCAAATCACCCAAACCGCCGCCGCCAATCATACCAGCCGCTGCTGAAAAAGAGAGCAAGCTAATACAAAGGATGGTCACAGACAAGACCAAGCCAGAGCGTGCTTCATTAAGCAGTACTTTGATGATGGTAAAGGGACGGGCGCCCATCGATTCAGTTGCTTCAATAATACCGCGCGGCACTTCACGTAAGTTTTGCTCAACCAAGCGCGCAAAGTAAAATGAGCCAGCAATCGCAAGCACCAATGATGCGGCGATAGGACCAATACCAGTGCCGACGATAGCTTTGGTAAAGGGACTCATGGCAATCATCAAAATGACGAATGGAAAAGCACGCATAAAGTTTGTGATGCCACCAAGTACAGCATAGAGCGTTTTATTTTGTAAAAACTGCCGATCACTAGATAAAAATAAGAAGACGCCAAACAGACCACCGATAAGAATGGCAACTGTCGTTGAGATACCAAGCATAATAAAAGTATCTAAAAATGCCTGCCAAATCTCTTTACGCAGGGCGAGTAGCTTGTCTATCGAGGCGGATAATTCTGCACCGGTTATCATGTTTATTTCTCCTGCCTCATTAGTCTTCGTGGACTAAGCCTTTGCCAATTGGGGTGGTGGCCTGAATGAGACCATCGCGGATGTCTGCTACTTCGAGCAATTGTCCTTGATGTAACAAGGCTGCACGGTCACATAGTCTACGAATGACGCTCATCTCATGAGTTACAATGACGATAGTGACGCCAAGCTGCTCATTGATATCACGCAAGCAAGTCAACAAACTGCGCGTAGTGGCAGGGTCGAGCGCACTGGTTGGCTCATCAGCAAGGAGTACTTTTGGGCTTGGCGCAATCGCACGGGCGATACCAACACGCTGTTTTTGTCCGCCTGACAACTGCGCAGGATAGTGACTAGCGCGGTCGGTTAAATCAACAATTTCTAGACAATCCATGACACGCTTATGAATATCAGCGCGAGGGTAGCCTGCAACCGTTAAGTTAAAAGCAACATTGTCAAAGACGGTGCGATTAGACATCAGATTAAATTGCTGAAAAATCATACCGATATTGTGACGGGCGATACGCAAGTCACTGGCAGATAAAGAAGTCAGGTCTGTACCATCGATAATCACTTGACCAGAATCAGGACGTTCAAGCAAATTAATCAGGCGTAAAAGTGTTGATTTACCCGCACCTGAATAGCCCATCAAGCCAAAAATCTCACCTTGCTGGACGGTTAGTGACGTCGGCTCGACAGCAGTAAACCAATGCGGCTTGCCGTTTTTATCTTTTATAGACCGGTCACTCAAAAAACTCTTGGTCACATCGTTTAAGACAATCATGTCACTCATGGAAGGCTCAAAATTCAATAAATGTTTTAGTGGTTATGAAGTGGTCGTCGTCTCTCTGACTGCTGAGCAGTTGAGTTAAAACCACATTCGATAACCCCATAATAAGGGGCGCTAATATAGCATATTATGCAAGGTTTTTGATACAGGCATCGATGATTGACTTTGAACTTAGCTTAGTCAATATCAAGATATATAGAATGAAATAGGTAGGATGTCATTATGGTATGTTTTTCTGACTTATTGATCGCTATGCACGCTAAAGGCTTGCATTTCTTCTTCTATAGCACTTCTGAGAGTTTGTTTATGATATGAATGAATAAAATCAGTCACGATTGTCATGATGATGGTAATGCGGATCGAGTTTAACAGGCAATACCACCAAAAATCGCGTGTGACCATTGATAGTGTCAGTAGTGATTCTTCCTTGATGGGCGGTGACAATTTGTGATACTAAGGACAACCCAAGACCTGAGCCTTTATTTTTTTGCTGCAAACGCACAAAGGGGCTAAAAACTTCTTCACGTTTATTTTCAGGGATGCCATCACCCTCATCAATCACTGCCAATACCACATACTTCGGAAGCGGACGTGTTGGCTCTGGTTTAGATTTTTTGAGATGTTTGCTAAATAGGCTTTCTTTACGGGTGGTATTTGACGTTTCAGGACTTTCTTTATCAATTGCTTTATCACTTTCTTTTATAGCCACATCACTATTTTTATTCACTTTATTGGTATCTTCTTTATTGCTATTGATAGCATTTTTACCAGAGATGTCATCAATAGCATGGTCAGGATCTTCAGAAGACCGTTGCTTCTCAGGCACGGCACGCCACATCACTTTCTTTAGCTTATCGGTCAAATCTGATGTAAAACTATGATAATTATCAAACAATGAAGAATTACCAACCTTTTCAAGTGTCTCGCTCGTATTAGTAGGCTCTACTTGCTCTAAATTGGCGCTATCACTCTCTTGATTCACAATATTATCAGATTCATTGTCAGTACTAATATGAGCATCATTCACCAAATTTTCACCATTCTGATAAATAGGCGGTGCTGGTAATATAACTACAGACTCACTATTTGCTACTTTTGGCTTTGGAAGCGCTGCGCTACTAGAATTATTCAGCTCTGATACGGTATCTTGTTGATGAGCAAGCGGATTTGTACTATGAGATGACTCATCAGAATAAAAGTCTGAGCTGTTATAGTCTATAAAGCTACTGCACAATACTGTCTGCAATAAAAAATCAGGGATATTTTCAGCTTCTTCAAGGGTTTGCACCCCATACAGCAGCACAGTGACTGGTGGTTTTCCATGCAGCATGGCATTGGTTAATAGATTGCGAATTAAATGGGTGAGCATTGATGATTGACCGTCAATTACAATGTGCTCACCAATTAACGTGGCTTCAGGATAGTGTTGGCGTTCTTGATTCACCAAATCATATAAATCTAAATTTTCAACTTGCTGTAAGGCATGACCAGCATCCAAACGGCTCACTAATAGAATACTTTCAACCAAATCATTGAGACCTGAGAGGTCGCGATTAATGGCTTGAGCGCGCTTATCAAACTTGGCTTTGTTGTCACTTGGCAATGGACCTGTCAGCATGTCCATCATCTCAATCTGTAGGCGAATACGTGTTATGGGCGTACGCAGCTCATGAGAGGCATGTGCAAGTAATAAATTATTGGCATCAATAAGGTGTTCAATCTTTTGTGCTGCTTGATTAAATCCACGTGCCAGTGAGGCGATTTCATCATTGCCGCGTGCATTTACCCGTACCGTAAAGTCACCATCGCCAAGCTGAGCCATCTGTAGACTCATCTGATTAATACGCCAAGTAATGGTCCGGGCAATCCACCAAAGGACGCCTGCCATAATGAGTAGCAATAAGAGCGTGCCAGTAAATAAGTTAAGCGCTGCAGAGAGAACCGGCTTTTTGGGTGGCAAGCGTGACTCATATAATAGCGTATAGCCAGTACTACTATAAACTTG
The DNA here is from genome assembly GCF_904846555.1 of Psychrobacter sp. DD43. Classification (NCBI taxonomy): domain Bacteria; kingdom Pseudomonadati; phylum Pseudomonadota; class Gammaproteobacteria; order Moraxellales; family Moraxellaceae; genus Psychrobacter; species Psychrobacter sp. DD43. Next base: position 93,320 of record NZ_CAJHBE010000010.1, on the reverse strand, counting down.
AGCTTGCTTGGTTGGTGACGTTTCTGCAAAAGAGGGGAAAACACGTGAGAATAAAGACGGCGTAGCAGGAAGCTCTAGCGGCAAATCGCTATTATCTGTTTGCATCAGCAGATGACCTTCGCTGTCATATAAACCCATTTTTGCCTGCAATGACTCATCAAAGATATCGAAGCTTTTTTTGACTACGGCTAGCATAAAACGCGATTGTAGGCGATTTTCCTTACTAACTGCGATATTTAGCTCATGCAAAAAAGGATCGATCTGTCCTAAAATTTGCGTGGCCAATACCTCTGAGCGAATGCCCGCATCTTTATCATGTACCAGCTGTGTCAATAATACCATCGCAACAGCAAACAAGATAAGCGCCAGCATGACACTGGCAAATAGCTTGGCAAACACGGAACGAAAACCCAATTGCTGCATTAAATAATCTCTATTATCAAAAACTTATGCCACTTTGTATGGTCAAACATAAAAGGGGTTATCATGCATATGATACCCCTTTTAATGAACTATTTTAAAGCTGTTTGACTGTTTATTTACCAACAGTTTACTACTGACTACACTTGGTCAGTGGCAAACTGATAACCGACGCCGCGCACTGTAATAATACGCTTTGGTTGACGTGGATTGTCTTCAATCAACGCACGAAGACGCGAGATATGTACGTCAATGGCGCGATCAATATTGTCTGAGCTGTCATCATTTGGCATAGCTTGCCACAATTGCTCTCGGTTTAGTACTTTGCCTGAATGAGTGGCAAAATAATGCAGCAATTGAAACTGATGCGTTGTCAAGCGTACAGGTAAATCATCGATAGTCACTTCATGACTGTCAGGGAACACGCTCAAACGACCAAAAGTTAAGCTATCTGACTGACTGTCCGCTTGGTTTGGCTGCTCATGGCGGCGAATAACCGCACGAATACGGGCTAGCAGTTCACGCGGCTCAAACGGTTTGGCAATATAGTCATCAGCGCCCATCTCAAGACCCAATACGCGGTCTGTGGTATCACCTTTTGCCGTCAACATAATGATCGGCACTTTATTGGTCATATTGTTTTTATTGCCACGGATTTTTTGGCAAACTTGCATACCATCCATGTCGGGTAGCATGAGGTCAAGTACTACCAAGTCAATATCACGCTCTTTGGTATCTAATAAATCCAGACCTTCTTGACCAAGACCTGCATGATGCACATCATAATAATTCATGGTCAGATAATCACTGATTAATTCTGCTAAATCTGGATCATCTTCAATTAACAAAATCTGCTTACTCATAATGTTTCCTCTAGTTGTTGTTATAATTTGTCTTAATGCACTTTTACAATTTATAAAAGTGGCGTCTGCCCTTAGTTTTCAATTATCCCAAATGCTCATATGATAAATATGTAAATCAAAAGTAGCTATCCATACAAGAGATACAAGCCATGCTTTAATGCTATGCAATAAAAGTATGTAATCCGTACTATCCATAATACGCTATATTGCCTAAACAGGATGTTATTAAACAAGGCGTGCTTTGTTAATGTTTCTACACAATGTAACTGCATGGCTCTGTGCTTAAGAAACCACCACTTTTTTGCCTTTAGATTCAATGGGTAAGTTCGCCAAACAAATCAAACTGTCACTACTGATACCTGCGATTAAATATTGTTTGGTCAGTGGATCGTACTCAATTACTTCAATAGGCTGGCGGGTTAAGCGCTGGTCTTGTCCTATAATCCAGATATTGGCAGTCAAAGAACGCAGCGGTTTGTAAGGCGGCACCTGTATTTGTGTCAAGTCAACATTATGTAAGGCAATTTTAGGCACAATAGTACCCACTTCTATCTGCCCGTAGTCAACTCTGCCAGTAACTTGCATATCAGGCACTAGCTGATTGCGACTGACTTCATTGTTGATCACATTTACATAAACCAAAAGCTGCATCGGTTGTTTTACCACCTGCACTTTACTGACCTGACCGGTAAATTTATCCACTCTATCTTCGGCAGTAAAGTTGACGGTTTGACCGACAGAAATTTGCGATTCAGCTTCAATCGGCAGCGTTGAGATAAAATGCAATTCCGTTTCGTCACTGAGCTTCAATAACACTGTTTGAGCTTCTATCTTTTGTCCAGCTTGCACCGACAGATTCTCTATGCGTCCTGAAAAGCGGGCACGCAATGTGATTAAATCAGAGGACTGCTTTGCCGTTGTTCTGTCTTTGCTATTACTAGCAGTTGTATTTAATTCTGCTTCTATATTGGTTTCAGTATCATCAAAGCCTATTACTTTGTTTAAAATTTCCTGACGTCGAACTGTGAGTAGTGGCGTGCCTTTTTTCACCCATTGGTTGTCACTGACTAATACTTGCTCTACCGTCAGCGGCTGTGCCGCCATAAGGTTGATTTGCTTGATAGGTTCGATACGACCTTGTAAGCCAAGGCTCGGCTGATAACGGGTAGGTTTGATACTTAAAATATGATCAGGTGTGATGGTGACACTATCGGCACTAATAAGCGGCATATCAACCGCCTCATTATTTTCGCTAGTCAACGCTTCAGTAGGAGATGTTGGCTGGCAGGCGATAAGAAATAGGGCGCTCAATATATAAACGCTCTTTTTTAACGGCGCAGTCTGTAAGCATATAAAACGCATGTAATGCAGCGAGCGCATAAAAAATGTCATACCAATCACCATCATAAACGTCTTTTTATTATATAGGGAATTACAAGTATGGGAAATGGTTCTACCATATTGTATTTAACTGGTTTTTTTAATCGCTAGATGAGACCCTGTAAAATGCCGTTTTTATATAGAGAATAGTCGTTAAGTGGCTAAATTTAGAACATAATTTCACTAATTACTGGATAATGGCTGGTAACTGTGCTAAAACGAACATATCAAAATATATTGATACATTTTTATCACAAAGGTAAATTATTCAGTAAGATGAATGCTGGTTCTATATAATGGCTACGATTGGAAAGACGACATTTAACAACGAAGCTATTCACTTGCAACTTGGTTGATTTTTTCGGTTTTCAATATAGTAGATTTTTGATGAGACTAGATATTCAACTGTTTTTATAGCAAGCAATATTGAATAAGAGATACTCGTTTATTGACAGAGGATTCGATTCCATTATTCATTAAATTTGCCTGCGATAATTAATGGTTGCAGAGTATGAGTAATCATTGAATTTATGGCTATAATAACGCTGTAAGAAATTTAGCATAACGCCCAACATACTAAGATAATTCATTGTGAGTAAACAGTACTACGCGTGAGTAGTACTGTGAACATATCGCATAATGAATAAACAGTCGTTAATAGGACAATAAGAATGGAAAATAATTTTGATGGTTTAAAAGTAATGGTTATTGATGACTCAAAAACCATTCGCCGTACCGCAGAAACCTTGCTGCAAAAAGCGGGCTGTGAAGTTGTCACTGCCATTGATGGATTTGATGCCTTGGCTAAGATTGTCGATCATAATCCAGATATTATTTTTGTGGATATCATGATGCCACGTTTGGACGGTTATCAAACTTGTGCCTTGATTAAAAATAACCCTGACTATGCCAGTAAACCTGTGATTATGTTGTCATCTAAAGATGGTTTATTTGATAAAGCCCGTGGACGTATTGTAGGTTCTGATGAATATCTGACCAAACCGTTTAGTAAGGATGAGCTTTTTGAGGCAATTAATCAGTATCGTTAATCTGTAACATGATCATCAAAAGTGGTCAAGGCTTTTTCATATAACGATAAAATATTGTTGTCATAATCAGTAATATGCATTCAGTTCAGCATGAAATATTACTTCAATCGGTTTGTTTTAACACTATATATCTAACAGATATCATCGAAAATAAAGGAAATAACTATGACTACTGTATTAGTCATTGACGATTCACCATCTGAGATGGCGAAATTTCGCGACATGCTTTCTAAAAATAACTATCAAGTATTGGAAGCGACCAATGGTGAACAAGGCTGCCAGATGGCCATTGCTCATCTACCAGACGTCATTTTGATGGATGTGGTTATGCCTGAAATGAATGGTTTTCAGGCAACTCGTAAAATCACTCGTGACAAGGCAACAGCACATATTCCTATCATCATGATCAGTACCAAAAATCAAGAAACCGATCGTGTATGGGGCAAGCGTCAAGGCGCAAAAGAGTATCTTACCAAGCCTATTGATGAAAGCGGTCTGGTCCAGATCATTCGTAAAGTAATGGAGTAGCTTGTGGCATCGAGAGGATTTATTGAGCTTCTGCGTATAGCAGATATGGCACGTTCGCGTAAAAGCGGACGCCGCGGCGGACAAGAATTTGACTGGCAAGGGGTAGTATTTGAGATTGGCGGTCAACGTTTGGTTGCGCCAATGGGTCAAGTAGCAGAAGTATTATCCATGCCAGAATATACCAGCGTGCCCTTAGTAAAGCCTTGGATGCTTGGTATTGCTAATATTCGTGGGCGTTTACTGCCGTTGACCGATTTGTCTCGATTTTTACAAGTGCCCAGTCGGTTAGCGCAAATGAGTCAGCGTAAAGTCATGGTCATCGACCATGATAATGTGTTTTCAGGGTTACTTGTTGACCAAGTGATCGGTATCGAACAGTTTACTCAAGACCAATATCGTCCAGAAGCCATTGAACCGAATTCGCCATTTGCACCTTATAACCATGGCAAATTTTTCAAAGATGAACAAGATTGGTATGTGTTTATGCCAAGCTTACTGACACAGGATCTACAGTATACCGATGCTGCAATATAACTGTCTTTAATGACCCGTCAAGTTTGATCATTAGGTGTTCATTAAAACGATGGCAGAAGAATCATAGCTGACATGATCCGGTGGTGTGTCAGCATTCATACAGGCTTTGTTCATCACGGTTGTTTTGATAACACTATGATTTCAGAGTCAGTCACAATAAGACTTTGATGATTGTTTGAAAGGAATAAGTGCGATGAGTGATGCTATAAATAACCCTGTAAGCGGTGTAAATAAAGCCGCGACAAATGCAAACAGTCAATGGAAACTACTACTAGGCGGTTGTGCTCTAGTGGCTATGGGTGCTCTATTGGCGCTGATCAATGCCATATCCTCGGTCAGTGAGTATTTAACGGATTTTAATCAGGCTGTCATAATACCAGTAGTTGTCTTTGTGCTCAGTGTACTGGGTATCTTTTTCGCTTTTTATAAGTTGCTACAGCAGCGCGGTGGCTCAGAACGTCTCCTTATTGAAAAAGAGACCTTACGTCGTCGTCAAGAAGCGGAAGCCGAGTCTGAACGTGCGCGCCAAATCCAAGAAGAAAACGAGCGTAACCAGATTGCTATTTTGCGCCTACTTGATGAGTTGGGTGATTTGGCAGACGGTGATTTGACGGTCAATGCAACAGTATCAGAAGATTTCACGGGTGCAATTGCCGATTCTGTTAACTTTGCTATTGACCAACTACGCCAATTGGTACTGGTTATTAACAGTACCGCAGATCGCGTTTCGCAGTCATCAGAGCAAACACAGATGAATGCAGTCGAGCTTGCGGCAGCCTCTGAGCATCAAGCACAAGAAATCGCTGGTGTGTCTGCGGCTATTAATGAGATGACGGTGTCCATTGACCAAGTTTCGAATAACGCTGCAGAATCTGCAACGGTTGCTCAGCGTTCGGTTGCCATCTCTTACAATGGAGCAGAAGTAGTACAGCGCTCTATTGAAGGTATGAACGTTATCCGTGATCAGATTCAAGAAACCTCAAAACGTATTAAACGTCTTGGTGAGTCTTCGCAGGAAATTGGTGATATCGTTGGTTTGATTAATGATATTGCAGACCAAACTAACGTTTTGGCATTAAACGCAGCGATTCAGGCATCGATGGCAGGTGAAGCTGGACGAGGCTTTGCGGTCGTTGCTGATGAGGTTCAGCGTCTTGCTGAGCGTTCAGCCAATGCAACTAAGCAGATTGAGACGTTGGTAAAAACCATTCAAGCAGATACCAGTGAAGCGGTCATGTCGATGGAATCAACGACGTCTGAAGTCGTACGTGGTGCGCGGTTGGCAAAAGATGCGGGTGAAGCACTAGAAGAGGTGCAAACCGTTTCTAATACTTTGGCTGATCTCATTCAGAATATTTCAAATGCTGCTCTGCAACAGGCTGAGTCGGCAGGTCATATCTCTCATACTATGAACATTATTCAAGATATTACCTCTCAAACGTCTTCTGGTACGATGGCGACCGCACGTTCTATTGGTGAGCTAAGCGAAATGGCTGCAGCACTACAAGAATCAGTCACCGGCTTTAAAATATCAAATGATGATGAGCAGTTGAATCATGAAAGCATGGATCATGAATATCTCGATATGGATGAGAGAGTCTCAGCCAGTATGTAATAACTGTCGATAATAGCTATGATTTTTTCTATGGAAATGTTAACCACATTGCTGCTCTAAACAGACATTATAAAATTTGGAGCAGCAACATTAATAGCAGGTCGTATGAATCATCATATTCAAAAAGGCAGTATTCATATAATTGAAGCTACATCAATAGACAGCCTCATGCAAGATAATGTGAAAATGATACGGCATGACGAGTATTTTGATAATAGACAGTGGCAACGCTATATAGAGTGTGAGATTGGTTTTATTTTACCTAATATTCAATGTAATTGGTTGGAAAATGCGGTGATTCACACGGCATTGTTTTATGGATTGACTACCGTCCAGTTGTGGCAGCAGTTGCCGTTTAACAATGAGCTACGCCAGCATTTGCTTGATAAAGTATTGATCCATGAAAGCCGATTTTTCCGTCATCTGCCTTCTATCAATTTCGTCACAGAATGTGCAGAGCAGCATCAGCGCCGCAAGCGGATAGATGCTGATACTAGTGAGATGTTTCACATATGGAGTGTGGGCTGCGCGAGCGGACAAGAGACTTGGTCTCTGGCAATGAGTTTGGCTGCAAAGCAATTGAGCAATTACACGATCTTGGGTACAGATGTCAGTCAACAAGTACTAGCAAAGGCGCGATTGGGTCAATATGACGCTAAACAGCAATCATTAATCCCACCATATTGTCAGCAGTTTGTGCAGCCATTATTACCAGCAATCATGGCTGACGAAGCGAGTGTTGGTAACGCTTATCTAAATAAAACCACGGCAAGTAGTAGCTATGGCTACTGGCAGGTCGCAGCAACGTTAAAATCGCAGGTCCGTTTTGCTTTACACAATATTATGGATGAAAAACCGCCTACCGCACATCTACAACAGGTGATTGTTTGTCAAAATATGCTGCTATATTTTCGCAAGTTTGATCAGCGTGATATTTTAGCTCGATTATCAAAACAATGCGCCTTAGGTGGTTATATTATATTGGCTCCAGGTGAGGCGCTATTTTGGCGTCCTTCAAATATGCGCCGTATTGCGCACCCACATCTCAATGCGTGGCAAAAAATCAGTACCTAAATTAGCGCCTAAAAGAGTCAGGATGAATCTATGAAAAACCAGCCCAATGACATGGTAACGCTTGAGTGGTTATTGCCACTGTTTAATCAGCAATTAACACAGGTAGCTGATGGCTGGCAATTAGAGACAGCACGTACTAATGACGAGCAAATGGCACAGTACTATCATGAAATTGCTGGTGCCCTGATCATGATTAATTTGCCTGCTCTAGCAAGTTTAGCTAATAAGCTTAGCTTATTAGCAGAAGCCACTGTTTTTGATGGTTTGGATAATGGCAGCTTAGATATAAATTTGGCTGCTGAGAAACTCAGAATAGGGCAGATTGCTCATAAAGTGTTACAGCGTGAGCTGGAACATTATGTGCGCACAGGTAGATATCATAGTGTTTTAATGAATAAAACGCTGACTGATCTAGCACAAGTCTTATCGCAGTTTGATATAGTCACAGAACCGCTTGCAGATACCTTATCCTTGACGACAGACAGTCATTTGGCTAGCTTATCGGATTATGATGATATTGACATAACCCTACCTGTGAGTAGATCAGTGTCAGATTTAGATAGTCAACAGCATCGGCAATTGCTATTAGTGTGGCGCCAACAGACGCAAAAATTGCTCGCTGCCAATATGAATAAGCCTGCTATCCTGACTGTGCTACAAAAGGTCAGCCACTATTTATGGCAAACGGCGCAAGAAGCTGATTTGCAGCGCTTGTGGTATCTGGCTGAGCTGTGGCTACAGGATCTTGGGCAAAATGAAATACCACTACCTAAGCAGTATGCAGGAATATTAAGTCAGCTGGATCAATTGATAGACAGTCATCAAGATCAGATTGAGCCACCTATAAGCGAGATTCAAAGTCTCATTAGTCATATTTATAGCGAATTAAGTAGCCTTATTCATAACAGTGATGATGCTGAATCTTTAATGAATGGCGGTGTACAGATAGACGCTGAAGTAGGTCTCTTACCTCGTATATTGAGTGAGATTGAGACGATTATTTTTGCACTTGATAAGCCTCATACTTTGCTAAAACCTTTAGCGAAAATAAATAACCAGCTTAAAAGTCGTGGCTGGACATTATTTGCCTCACAAATCGATGCTATTGCGACTAATGTAGAGCGTAGCCTCTTATCAGAGCAGGATTTTACGCAAGAACAATGGCAGATTGAACGTCAGCTACAAGAGTTGTATAGCGCTGTCTATAATACAGAACAAATGATTTCTATCAAAATGGATGATGTAGCTGCATTCACTATTTCTGCTCGCACTGATAATGACTTGCAACCAGCAAACAGTTTAGATGTTGGTTCTGTTAATGTGGATTTACGTGAGTTACGTATTGCGGCTGAAGAAGTTAAGCAAGATTTTCATAACTATATACAACGCCAACAGTTAGAATTATTGCCAGAGCAGGCAATTTTTATGAGCATGAGCCATGCTTTTAATAGTATGGAGCTGCCAGCGATTGGTGAAGTAGTCGACAAGATAGCCGATATATTTGTACAGATACATACTCATAATATTGCCATATTGAGCTGGGACGTTATTGAAGCGTTGGCAGAGAGCTTGAGTGCCATTGAGCTATTATTGGATTATCTTGCGCAACAGTTTGTTGATCAAACACTACTAGAAAAAGCAAATGCTTATATTGATACGGCAGCCAAGCTACTTAATGCATATATCGATGCGCCTGAAGCAGTCAACGATACTTTCCTCACCCAAAAACCAGCTGCCAATGATGTATTGCGCTATGACGACAGCGGTGAGATTGCGCCTGTCACTGAACCGTCTTTCGATACTGAGACTTTGACTGGCTTACTGTTAGACAATAAACAGTCTATAGAGACAGGGGCAAGCGAAGCTTTATTGAAAATGCGCCAACAGCTAAATCCTGATACCTTCGATATCGATGAAGACATTCGAGAAATATTCATTGAAGAAGTTGAAGAAGTGATTGGTGATCTAGAAGACTTTTTACCAATATGGCAGGAAGATGCGCAAGATTTAACACCATTAACGGAACTACGTCGCGGTTTCCACACCTTAAAGGGCTCGGGACGTATGGTTGGTGCTGTTAGCATCAGTGAGATGGCATGGTCTATCGAAAATCTACTCAACCGTTTATTGGATAAAACCTTATCCGTAACGGACGATGTGGTAACGTTGATAACAGAAACCACCAAACGCCTACCCGTTATGCTATTTGACTTTGCAGCACAGCAGCCACCAAGCTTTGACCCTGCTATTACTCTTTTGCAAAGTCATAACTTGATGACTCAGCAACCACTAAATGCAGGTTTACCAGTAGCTGCGCCTACGTCATTAACAGCTGATATTGAAGAATCGGACCTTGCATTAGATCATTATGTACTTGACCATAATTTACACGTGCAAGCCATACGCTCAGTCTCTGAGCCAGCTAACACTTTGGATGCATTGTCAGATTTAGAGCTCCCTTTGGTATTACAGCCATTTATTTTGGAAGCACAGTCGCTAGCGGCAGATGCAAACGATGCTGATCCTGATATTAAAGAGATATTTATAGAAGAGGCTAATGAAGTCTTAGATGAAATTCTCCCTTTATATGGACATTGGCAGCTTTCACCTACTGATTTGACTGAACTGAAAGACATACGCCGTGGCTTTCACACTCTGAAGGGCTCTGGTCGGATGGTCGGTGCTCATTACAGTGCTGAATTAGCATGGTCTATAGAAAACATGCTAAACCGCATTTTAGATAAGAGCATAACTGCCTCAGCGGATATACAGCAGCTGATTGGTGATGTATTGGCCGTATATCCTGAGTTACTAAGCACTTTCGAGCGTGAAAGCCAAGATTATCCTACTATGATGCCATTGTGGGTGGCCTGCGCTAATGCTTATAGCAAACAATTAGGTGATGAATTCAGTTACTGTGCATTATACAATCAATGGTTACAGCCTGCTAAGCATACGCCAAGTCACATTGATTTAGACAGTCGTATTCAAGATTTGGAGAATGATGAAGCAATTGATCGTACCTTGCAGACGATTTATTCGGTCAATGAAAAAATGGCAGAAGCACCAGTTATTGTGATGCCTCAAAGTGAAGAAGAACAGGCGTTTTTTGACATCTTTATTGAAGAGGCAGAAGAGTTGTTAGAAGGCGTTAATGACTTTGTACGTCATCATAAAAATGAGCCATATGTCGAGGTAAGTGACGAGATTGTGCGCGCATTCCATACTTTGAGAGCAGCTTCTGGCTCTAGTGCATTGACTGCCATTAGCGACGTGAGTGCGACGATAGAGCAAAGCTTAGAGCTTCTACAGCAGCAGGATATACCGATGAATGCAAGCCATTTAACTGCACTGGCCCAATCTGTCACGCTTATTGATGGTTATCTCCATAACTATAAACAACATGCAAACCAGCAAGATATGTCGGCAGAGCATATGCAAAGCGAGCAGGATATCGCCTCGTTACAGGCGATGCTTGAGGAGCAAGATGACGATAGTGAGGCAAGCACTGAGGATAAACCAACGATTAATGACTTGTTAGATGGCAATATTGATGAGTTATTAGATGCCGAGTGGCAATTAGATGAAGCGCTTAACAGTGCTGATATCGAGCAAATCCAAGCCTATATCGCTGAGCAAATTTTACAAATTAAATATTTAACTGACAAAGCACAAGCCTTTCCAAAATTCGTCTCTATTCTTGATGCCTTACAAGATGCTTATTATTATTTGAGCCAGTATCCAAAAGAAGCGTCAGATATTGATATCCAAGAAATCCTACTTGCAGGTCATGCGCAGTTAGTTGGTTTATTTGATGCTTTAGCAGGCAGTACGTCATTAAAAATTGATGAGCAAGTACTAGAGAAGTTAGAGAGTATCAAGCAATACAACATCGTGCAAGCTAGTATCGTGCAAGACAATATCGTGCAAGACAATATCGTGCAAGATAAGAATGAAAGTGATGAAAATATAGCCGATGAAGAACAGGCTACTGTACAAAGTATTGCCGCACCTGAGCTAGAGCTTGAAACTATCGATACGGATATTGAGCTACTAGAAATCTTCTTAGAAGAGGCGCAAGAGCTTGATGATGCGCTGGTCGATAGTTTCAGTAAGTGGCGTGCAGACATCACCCATATTAATACCTTAAAGGTACTCCAACGCCATCTGCATACCATCAAAGGTGGTGCGCGTATGGCAGGTATCCGCAGTATTGGCGACTTGACTCATGAAGCAGAAAGCGTTTATGAGGCGTTTGTAGAATCTAAATGCGAGCCAACCGCGCAGTGGCTTGAGATTATGCAAGTGGTGCAAGATACCTTATCGCTGCAGGTAGCACACATTGTACGTTATCAAAAATCTTTTTTTGCGCCTGAGCTCATGGCTCAATTACAGCAGTTTTTAAAAGCACAAGCATTGCCAGAAACGGTACAGCTTATTATTCCTATGCCAAATAACCATGTGGCAGCTGAGCCTCAAATCTTTGCCAATCAAGATACCCAACATGTAGCAAATGAGGCAGATGCGTTAAGTTTAGATAAAATCGTTCAGCAATCGTGGGCGCATGGTTTACCTGATGCTGATATTTTAGAAGTTTTCTTAGAAGAGGCAACAGCGCTCACCAATCGTAATGAATATCTACAGTTATTCTTAAATGATGCAGGTGACATGGTTGCGCTGCAAGCACTACAGCGCGACTTGCATACCTTAAAAGGTGGCGCACGTATGGTTACTGCTACTGGTATTGCTGATTTGGCTCATGAAATGGAATCAGTTTATCAAGACTTTGTTGCTCAGCGCTGCCCTGCAACCACGAAGGTGCTGGAGTTGCTGGCTGCTTGTTATGACTGGCTAGCAGATGCTGTTTTTATCCTATCGCAGCAAGTGAATCCGCCAATACCTAGTTTACTAATTGAGGCATTACAGCAATTTAGTAAAAACCCTAATAGCTTAAAGCAGGTACCAGCAGAAACCCTGCAAGCTCAGCGTGAAACGATTTTAATTGCCAAAGAAAACCAAGAAATAACCTATATCCAAGAAGATATCAGCGCCATGCCGCTGATGGTTAACGATGCGACTGAACAAGAGCAAAATGCCAATAATAGTGAGATGATTCGTATCTCAGGCAGTCTGATTGAGCATATGATTAACCTGTCAGGTGAGTCTGCGATTAACCGTGCTCGTATCGACATGGGTATCAGTAGCTTGACCAACAGTATTGAAGAGATGGGTACTACCGTACAGCGTCTAGCGGATCAGTTGCGCCGTATGGAAATTGAGCTTGAGGCACAGATTTTATCGCAGATTGATGAAGAGCTGGTCAATCATGAAGGTTTTGACCCGCTAGAGATGGATCAATACTCTTCTTTGAATCAGCTGTCAAAATCTTTGTCAGAGTCGGCATCGGATTTGGTCGAAATTAACCATACTTTATTAGAAAAAACGCGTGATAGTGAAAGTCTATTGCTCCAGTTATCTCGGACGCAGACTGAACTACAAGATGGTTTGATGAACTCACGTATGGTTCCTTTTACGCGATTAACACCAAGGCTTGAGCGTATTGTCCGCCAAACGGCTAATGAGCTGAATAAGTCGGTTGAGCTAAAAGTTATCAATGCTGATGATGAGATGGATAGAACCATTCTAGAGCGTATCACCTCACCGCTTGAGCATATGTTGCGTAACGCAGTCGATCATGGCATCGAAAATGTGGCAGCAAGGCTGGCAGCAGGTAAAGAGCGCAGCGGTCAAATCACGCTAGAAGTACTACGTGAAGGAAGTGAAATTGTCATTTTGCTCAATGACGATGGACAAGGGATTGATGTAGAAGCGGTACGTGAAAAAGCCATCTCTCAGGGTTTGATCGACGCCAAAGATAGGAATCTTAGCGATCTTGATATTATGCAATATATATTTAATGCCGGTCTTAGTACCAGCAAACAGGTCACGCAGATATCAGGGCGTGGCGTCGGTATGGACGTTGTTATTAGTGAAATTCGTCAGCTAGGTGGTGCTGTATCTGTGGTATCAGAGCTTGGCAAAGGATCAAGCTTTACCATCCGTGTACCATTAACGGTAGCTGTGTCTGATGCTTTGGTGGTTCGAGCAGCGGATCGTTACTATGCCATACCTTTGGTGCAGATTGAACGCGTTGTACGTATCAATCCAGAAAAAGTTTATGACTATTATCAATCGGGTGAGGCTACCCTTAATTTTGAAGACACTGACTATCGTGTCCGTTATTTAAATGAGATTTTATCTGGTAATAAGCTCAATGAGCTGGTCGTTAATACCAATACCAGCGTACCGCTTATTATCATCAAAAACCGCAGTGGTCAGAATATGGCCCTACAAGTCGATCAAATAGCAGGCTCACGTATTGAAGTAGTGGTAAAACCTTTGGGGCAACAGTTCTCAAATCTATCTGGTATCTCAGCGGCTACTATTATGGGTGATGGCTCAGTGATGCTCATTCTAGACTTAATAGCCTTGATGCGTAACGCAGCTTTAGTCAAAGATGTTACGCATTCTAAAGCTACTGAACAAAGAAATATGGATTCCAATACCACGATTCTGGTCGTTGATGATTCAGTCACAGTCAGAAAAGTAACATCACGATTCTTAGAGCGTCAAGGGTTCAATGTGGTACTTGCTAAAGATGGTATCGATGCGCTTGAGATACTACAAGAGATGACGCCTGACTTAATGCTGCTTGATATTGAAATGCCGCGCATGGACGGTTTTGAAGTTGCTACCCAAGTCAGACATAATGGACGCTTGCAGCATCTGCCTATTATCATGATTACCTCACGAACCGGTGAGAAGCATCGTGAACGTGCCCTTGAGATTGGGGTAAATGACTATATGGGCAAACCTTTCCAAGAAAACCAGCTGCTTGATAAAATCCAAAGTTTATTGGATGAAAAGGTCCACCTAACTCATCATGGGTAACATACGTGCCTTGGCGTTAAAAGATAAAAATGAGATTAAAGTACTGGTGGTGGCAGAAGACCATCAGCAGCGGATGGCGTTCTCTGATACAGTGCGGAGCTGTGGCTTTCATCTGGTGGATTGCGTTACACCATCGCAGTTGAAGGATAAGTTTGATGGTTATGAAAGCGCTATTGATATCTGGTTGATAGACAGTGATTACGATGAGCATCTAGCGACCATGACAGCTGCTTCCAATCCTGTAGCGATGTTGGTCGGGTTTAGTCAAGCGCCTTATCTTAATGAGGCGCAGCAGTACGCTAAATGGCAACGTAAATTCAAACGTAAGCTTGCGCAACTGCTGGATTTGCCAACTCTTATCGATAATTCTGTCTATAAGGATGATATTAGTGATTGGCGTTATGTGGTGTTCTTAGGGGCATCTATGGGTGGTCCTAGTGCGGTTAAAGCGTTCTTAGATCACCTATCGCCAACACTGCCGATAAGTATTTTACTAGCGCATCATTTTAATCAAACCATGATTAGTACCTTGCCACGTATATTAAATCGCCATAATGACTGGCACTGCCAGATGATTACTTCCTCGCAGCGCATGCGTACAGGTCAATGTCTGATCGTACCTATCGATCAACAGATTGTCTGTGACTCAACTGGTCGCATTATCTTATTAGATCAGGCTTGGGTAGGGGATTATAAACCTGCTATTGGTCAGATTCTCAAAAATACCAGCGATGTTTATGGTAGCGAGCTGATAAACATTATCTTTTCAGGTATGGGCAATGATGGCACGCAGTATTTAGATTTGATACAAGATAATGACAGTCAATTATGGGCACAAGACCCAAGTTTGAGTACTTGTCCCAGTCAGCCACAGGCTATCATTGACTCAGGATATTGCAGCTTTATCGGCAGTCCTCAAGCATTGGCAGAAAAGCTGACCAACTATATTGCTAATAAAGCGACAAACGACACTCCACATTCATTTATTGTGAGCGACTTATGAGACAGATGTTAAAACATTCATTTGAGGCAGTAAGCTTATTGACCACCACTAATGGTATGCTCGATGTGACGATCATTCCAGCGCTTGATCAGCCGGATTGGCTTGTTCCTAGTGGTTTGATTTTGAGTATAGATGAGTACAGCGAATATACGCAATTTTATGAGTGGCAACAGCAACGAATCGCTGTGTTCCATATGTTACTGAGCCATCAAACGCCAGATAAGATGGTTATATTGGAAGGAAATACATCAGCGCATCGTATTGCTTTGCAAACTTCAGGTGAGGTGCGTCAACTACAGGCGCGTATCTCTGATGTGAAAGATGTTGAGCTACCTGAGCATTTTATCAAGTCAAATAGCAATATCGATACGGTTCATGAACGTGTACAAGAAGAGGTTGTGCTATCCTATCTTTTTCAGACGATCATGATTGATAATATGCTGTATCTGGTGCCAGATTTGGATAAAATTGCGCATCAATTGGTAGATTTAGACAGCTAGTTTGCTCATTAGATAGTCACTATCTATATCTATATCTATATCTATATCTATATCTATGCCTAAGCGCTTATTAAGCAATCAGTAGCGACAGAGGTAACACAGTAAATTTATGAATACTACTCATTCCAACCCAACAAAATGGTCCTTTGCCAGTCGATTTTTTCACTGGATTAGCGCGATTTTATTGCTGATTACATGGACCATGATTTTTTTATATGACAACCTAGATAGTAATCTCTATATTGGGCTACATAAAGCCTTTGGGGTTAGCCTATTATTTTGGATGATAGCACGAGTCATTAATCGCATCTTTACCAAAGCGCCACCAGCAGTATTGATGCCGAAATGGCAAATGCTGCTTTCCCGATTGTCGCATTTTGTACTTTATGCTCTGTTGATTGCGATGCCAATAGCAGGGTTAATGATGTCTTTGTATGGTGGCCGTCCGGTTGATATATTTGGTATATTTCAGATACCTGTACTAGTAACCCCAGATAGAGGGTTGGCTCGACTCTTTAATGACTGGCATGTAGATATCATTTGGCCAATGATTATCGCCTTTACTGTGCTTCATATCGGGGCGGCTTTGTATCATCAGTTTGTGAAAAAAGACAACCTCATAGCACGTATCAAGTAATAGACTTTTAATGTCGTTACGACATATCAAAAGTGCTGCTTCTAGCACTTTTGTATTAAGAAATGGCATCTATTTCTTAGTTTCCACAGTGTAAAATATACCCGTAAAAAAGCCCTGCGTATCATACACAGGGCTTTTTTTAATGATCAAAATAAATATGGGCTAACTATAAATTTACTTTTTATGCTCAGGTAAATTAATATTCATCTCAAGCACGTCCAAGCTATCTTCAGAACGATGATTGATATTGACATCATCAATCTGTACGCCATTGACATACTTATTGACCACTTCTAATATCTCACGTTTCATTTTTTCGATACGGTCTGCGGTCAAGCGATTGTTTAAGCGATTTTCACTTGCGACAATAACCTTTAAGCGCTCAGTTGCCATATTGGCACTGCCTGCATTGCTGTCGTCAGTACCAAATAAGCTACTCCAAAATCCTTTTTTCTTACTCATTATTAACCCCCAAACCAGCGCTGTAATAGACTCTTTTTCTTCACATCAATATGACGTAATGGACGTTCTTCCCCTAGGAAGCGAGCGACAATATCATCATAACATTGACCAGCAATAGAGTCGGTATAATGAATCACGGGCTCACCGTGGTTAGAAGCTTCCAGCACGGAATGGCTCTCAGGAACCACGCCCAGTAATGGAACTTTTAAGATGTCATTTGAGATGGTTTCAATATCCATCATCTCATTGGCTGCGGCACGCTCTGCATTATAGCGTGTGATAATCAGATGCTCACGTACAGAACCTTGGTTTTCAGCCACTTTTTTGGTCTGGCTTTGCAAGATACCAATGATACGATCTGAGTCACGTACTGATGAGATCTCAGGGTTGGTAACGATGATGGCTTCATCCGCATGATACATGGCGAGCTGCGCGCCGCGCTCGATACCTGCAGGTGAGTCGCAAATAATGTAATCGAATTGCTTAGAAAGCTCTTCCATAATCTCTGCCACACCTTCATCTGTTAACGCATCTTTATCGCGCGTTTGACTGGCAGGTAGAATGTAAAGATTTTCTAATTGCTTATCTTTGACAAGCGCTTGTGATAGGCGTGCATTGCCATTGATTACATCGACAAAGTCATAAACAATTCGATTTTCGCAGCCCATAATCAAGTCTAGATTACGCAAGCCTACATCAAAATCGATAACAACTGTCTTATAGCCACGTAATGCTAAACCGGCGGCAAAAGAAGCACTGGTCGTGGTTTTACCCACACCGCCTTTACCCGAAGTGATTACAACAATCTTCGCCACAATGGCACACTCCTATAAATTGATGAATTGATGAGATATATATTATATAAAGCATTATGCTTTCTGGTCGTCCATACGCTGTATATATACTCTCTGCGAGCGTAAGCCTAGCATAAATCTAGCAGAACTTATAGCAAGTCTCTATTAAAGCATACAAACGGCTAAGATATAAAATTAAGCGATTACCTAACTGATATATAAGGACGTAGGTGTGGTAAATAGTGGCAGAGCTAAAAATTCATCATAGCGCAGTTTTGTTAAATAAACTTACTACAATATGAATTAAAAGGGTTTCTGACATATTTACTTTTTAACCTTAACAATATCTATATAAATGACTAGGGTTTGACGCCTTTATTAATCTGAGATTCATCAATGATCGTAAATACCAAACCTTGACCTTCTAAAAACCGCACTTCGACCGATTTATCAATCACATGCTCAGGCAGATTGTCGCGTAAGCAATAAGTACCGGCGACTGACACCAGAGAGGGGTTAAAAACTTGGCAAAAAATGCGTGCGTCTTTATCGCCCGTAGCACCTGCGACCAAGCGACCTTGAGCACGACCATAAACGTGCAAGTTATTATCAGTAATAGCTTCAGCGCCACTATTGACACTGTTGGTCAAAATCAAATCGCCACCGACATGATTGAGACTTTGTCCTGAGCGCAGCATTTGATCATAGATAAGACTGGTAATATGCTCAGTACTGATAAGGGTTTCTGCTGTTTCTACAGATAAATCAGCTTGCATTTCTGCGCTTGTTTGTAGCGCTTGATGAGCACTCACGTTATCCGTCTTAGACTCACTATTATCAGTAGCAGCCGTTGTAGAAGCAGCAACTTGGCTTAATTGCGTTACTGCTTTTTTACTGGGTAAAATGCGCTCAATACGCTTACCATCTGCTGGAAATATTGCCAAGCGTAGCTCACGTGCTTGCGCGTCAAGTAGCCCCGTCACGACGCCGATAGGCTGTAAACCCCAAGACCATAGCAACTCGACCAGTGCTGATAGATCTTGCTCAACCTCGCTATCAATCAACACAGGAATATGACTGCTCTTATTGCTCAACGTGCTTTGTAATTGAGCAGCAATCGCCACAAAGTCATCGGTACTAAACTGTACCCGTGAAAAGGTCAGCATTTTGCCATAAAAGGCTAAAGCAGGTGTGGCTGACGAAGTGTCGGTATAGTTGTCGGCAATGGTCATAATCTACATCCTCAAAAGGTAATCGTAATGCTATATTCGTGGTGATATTTTTCTTATCAAATCATTATTTTAAAGCTTTAAAGATTCTATAATTTAAGCAAGTCTTGATGCTTCCACTGTTGAACTTTTATTTGCGCTTCAAATTCTGTCAGACCATCATCGATAATACTAGCAATGAGATGGTCTAATGCCGGATTGTCTGTATCGATTTGAGCGATACCACTAGCGATAGCGACCATCAATGCGTCAAGGCGTTCGGCGTCAAGCAGACGCTCGTTGAGCGCATAAACCACATTTTCACCAATATTTTGCCCCACATGTTGTAGCTGTGATTCAATCAAGCTACCCGCAATAGGTATCATACGCAGATAGCGGCGCAATTCTGGCGTATTGGCAAGCCCATCTTGGATCGCATTGCCCACTTCACTAGCGATGATAGCGCCGCCACCTGCTGACTCAGTTAGAGCTTGTAGTTTTGGTGTCATCTCTTTACGCAGTAGTGACAGTATAGCGGCTTCAATCTCATCACGATTGCGCGAGATGGTAGAGTCGATAAACGATTTTTGCCTCTTCGGATCAGTAAGCTCCTGCCGAAAGGTCTGAATGGTCGTTAAAATAACTCGGTCAGACAACTCCTCTAATACTACATCGATATAGAAGTTGATTCTATTGATCCATGGCTGGGGCAATACTTGATAGCCTAGTTGATATAGGCGTCGTCCGATAATAACAACGCGAAATAATCGCAGCGCACGCAATTGCGGAAAACAGCCTAATACCTCGTACCAATGCACAAAAGGAAAAAAGAACCAGCGGTAATAGATTTTTTCTTTGATGGCAATCGCCCAGCGTAATAGCAGCTCTGCAATCAAAAACAAGGTAAAAAAGCCGCCTACGGTACGTAATGAGTCATGGATATTACTTTGATACCAGATTAATTGATTGGAAATTCCAAGCCAGTTTGCCGCGTCACTACTAAAACTACTCATCAAAATAGCATCAGTACTGATAACCAATAAATCAATACTGATGGCGATAATCATCACGATATCATAAGTAAGCTTTAAACGATTTGGTTTAGGACGATTTGGTCTTGAAGGCGGAGTCTCTGGTGACCCTGTTGGTGGCTCCGACCCTGCTAAGGACTGATTGAGCGTGGACGTTGACTCTATGGGCGGGCGAGTAGTGGAAGAGGCGGGCACAGTCAGTCCTTATAAGTAATAAATGGCAGCAGTCATGAGAAGTATTACACCAATCACAACAAAATCAACACAGCGTTCTAACGGTCATTCACATTATCAATGAATAACGCCAAAAAACAACCCATCGACCATTATAATTTGGTATTTTGCCATTTATATTCTTTCAAACAATCCTGTCATTTTAACTGCTCGAATTATCAACCTTAGAATTGGTTTCAAACTCAGCCAACATAGTGGTGATACGCTGATTTTTTTGTTGCCAAACATGCTCTACCCAATCAAACATTTGTGCTTTTATATCCTCATCGTTTTCATAGCCACCTTCTTTAATTCCAGAAAATAAATCATCAGGTATTTCAAGATAGCGCACATCAACGCCTAAGCGCTTGATATTGCCTTTCCACAAATCCCCGTAAGTTGGTACCCCATCAGGATAGACAATGGTCATATCTAAGATACCATCGATGTGTTCACCTAAAGCACTAATCGCCAGCGATAAACCGCCAGCTCTTGGTTTTAGCAGATGGGTATAAGGCGAGTTTTGCTTATCATGCTTTTCTTTGGTAAAGCGTGTACCTTCTAAATAGTTCAGCAAGGTAAAAGGTTTGTCTTTTAATAACGCGCAAGCACGCTTTGCTTCTTCTATATCTTTACCTTTTAAAGCAGGGTTTTTGGCAACCGCTTCTTTAGAGTGACGACGCATCATCGGAAAATCTAAGAAATAAAAAGCCTGACCGACAATCGGGATATAAATCAGCTCAAATTTCGTAAAAAATCGCGTGAGGGGTAAGCGTTTTTCGCTAATGTACTGCACAATACTGGTATCAACCCAAGACTGATGGTTGCTGACGAGCAAATATTTGCCATGCACATGTACATCATCAGGTAGCGTGATACGCCAATCTTTTATTGGTAAGAGGTTTTTTATTAAAGCATTGTTACTACTAATCCAGTGATTGGTAATTTTAATCACTGTTTGATCTGCAATAGGGGCGCCAGTGATAATTTTGCCCATACCCATTAACCACAAGGGAATACTACCACCAAAGCTATTGGCAGCAATGACACCCGTTGCCGTTGCTAGCGAAACCGCTTTGCCCAATTTAGGGGCACGCTGATGGAGTTTTTGCATGGTGGCGTTTAAGCGCATGACCCATTCCTCTCTGTTAATTTTACAAATATATCAATAGTATGTTTTAAGTATTTCTAACACTACATAGCCTCGAAGACTTAGCTTGCAGCTAATAGGACAACATATAATAAGTCTTATTTTTACCCATTTTGACTTTGCTAGACTCTTGATAGTGTAGTCATATTCACTTAGCCTACAGATATTGCTAATATTAATAGTTAACGGCAGCCTTTTATAGATAAGGCTTTAAGTAAAGAGTCTTCTATGTAGAGTGATTTCATATTTAGATTTTCGCACTGGCTGTTAATAAAAGAGCGTTTAAGTGATAAGACCCTTACTTTTATTCTTGTAATGTTGCTGAGTAATTTTAGCAGAAAAAAATAGAGTGTACGGCTGTAAACGTGACTTGCGATAGCAAATTATGCATTTAACAAAATCGTATTTATCAACACTTATGCACTTCTCATACATAGATGTGACAAAATATTACACAGAATTAGAATGAGATTGCCATAATACTTTTAGTGTCGATAAACACCCAAACAATATAGTTAATGGCTAATTTGTCGTTAGCGTCTTTTATAAAAGTACGATTATTTTTTCAACTTAAGAGGACATATTATGCGTAATACATTAATGGTTGCAGCAATCGCTTCAGGTTTGGCTCTTACTGGCTGTGTCACTGATCCTAACACTGGACAACAACGTCTTAACAAGTCTGCTATCGGCGCTCTAGCTGGTGCTGCAGGTGGTGCGACTATCTCAAAAGCGACTGGTGGTGATAAAACTGGTCGTGATGCTGCTATTGGTGCTGCATTAGGTGCTGGCGTTGGTTACTATATGGAGCGTCAAGCTCGTCAGCTTGAGCAACAAATGGCTGGTACTGGCGTAACGGTTAAGCCAAACGCTAACGGTAACATTGATCTGGTTATGCCAGGTAGCATCACTTTCTCGTTTGATGATGCGACTTTGAACAACTCATTTAAGCCAACGCTTGATAAACTAGCATCAACTATGAATGAGTATAATCAAAACACCATCACTATTGCTGGTCATACAGACAGCAAAGGTACTGATGCTTATAACATGAAGTTATCACGTGACCGTGCTTATGCAGTAGCGAACTACTTAAGTGCGCGTGGCGTAGCATCTAACCGTATCAATGTTGTTGCTTATGGTGAGTCACGTCCTGTTGCTGATAACAATAGCGAATTTGGTCGTCAACAGAACCGCCGTGTTGAGCTGACAGTTAACGCACCACAAAGCGTTCGTTAATTTTAAATGATTAGCTAATAATTAATATCGAAAAAAGGTCAGCATAAAGCTGGCCTTTTTTTTGGCTTGAATTTTGTCTTTCATTAAGAAATTATATTTGATAATAGTTATCAATAACATTATAATTCCCATGCATTTATTTTGCGGATAGCTATTTTTTCAGTTTTTAATATCAAACTGATCATTGCTATTATCTATAATCAAGCTGTTTCAATGCCCGATACAGTGCTGGTTTCGCCTATTTTCATTACTAGTATCGATGTGAAAGATTTATCTTATCTCTTCTTTATTTTGTAGCCCATCAAGGACATCTATGAATATCACGACAGTGACAAGCCGTAAAATCTTACCGACTACTTTAGCTGCTGCACTGACAGGGATATTGATGGTATCAGGTTGTAGCAAACAATCTGATGAAAAAGCGACCACAGATGCACCAGTTGAAACCGCAGAGAAGACAGCTAGCAAAACTTCATCAGCTGCTGATAAAGCTCATATGGATCGCTTGCTTATCAGTTATGCGGATATGGCACATGCTGCATACAAAGATTCGTTAGAGATGGCAAAGCTTTTACAGAGCGCCGTCGATGCTTATGTAGAAACCCCAACGCAAGCAAATTTGGATGCTGCAAAAGCCGCTTATAAAGCCGCGCGCCAGCCATACTCACAGACTGAAGTATTTAGATTCGATGAAGGTTTTGTGACTGCCAACGACAATCGTAATATTGGTAGTACGGACAGCTGGGAGGGGCAGGTGAATGCTTGGCCTTTAGATGAAGCATTGATTGACTACGTAAGCGCTGACTATGAAGGCGAGTACAATAGTAAAGACAACATCATTAATAGCGATAGCATTAGCGTTGGTAGCCTCAAGCAAGATACCAGTACCATCACGCCTGAGCTACTCGCAGAGATGAATGAGATTGGCGGTAGTGAATCCAATGTGACCACAGGCTACCATGCTATTGAGTTTATGCTATGGGGTCAAGATACCAATGGCGTCGCTGAAGGTGCTGGCAACCGCCCGTTCAGTGATTATCTAACGACTGATGGTCAATGCACTAGCGGCGAGAATGTCAATCCTGACGCTAGTATCTGTGAGCGCCGCGGACAGTATCTAAAAGCAGCAACTCAACTACTGGTTGATGATTTGACCGCGATGGAAGCGCAGTGGCAACCTGACAGTGAAAACACCTTGCGTAGCGATATGATGGCACGTAGGGATAGCAATAGTTTACGCCAAATTATGTATCAAATGGGCAGCTTAGCACTTGGGGAGCTTGCCTCTCAGCGCATCCAAGTAGCGTTCGTCACTGGCTCTACTGAAGATGAGCATGAGTGTTTTAGTGACTTGACACACTTAAGCTATGCCAATAACGCTCGCGGTATCCAAAATGTCTTTAATGGTAGCTACAAAACAGTCGCG
Organism: Psychrobacter sp. DD43; assembly: GCF_904846555.1. Taxonomy (NCBI): domain Bacteria; kingdom Pseudomonadati; phylum Pseudomonadota; class Gammaproteobacteria; order Moraxellales; family Moraxellaceae; genus Psychrobacter; species Psychrobacter sp. DD43. The sequence goes on along the minus strand of NZ_CAJHBE010000010.1, from coordinate 69,243 downwards.
GGCAAAACCGTAGGTGGTTATGGACTGAAAAACTATCTTGTCGATACTGGCAATACCGAAGCTGCTGATAAATTGGCTGCTGATTTTGCAAAAGTAGAAGCGGCCTTTAATGTCATTGTTGAAAAAGGCGAGAAGGAAAATATCAAGATTGATCAAATGATTGCCACTGTAGGACAGGCGAGTAAACATGGTGTTTCTGCTGAAGAGCAAAACAAGCGTCGCGGTTGGATTGAAACCAGTATCACAAGTCTGCAAGAGCTGACAGCTGGAATTGAAAATGCCGCAAAAGCCGTCGGTATTGACAATTTAGATGCAGATGCAGGTTCGCAGTTTTAATTGCTCACTAATCTACTGTCTTAACAGCAAGCATAGCATTGATCGATAATGCCTAATGAGTCGCTAACAGTGAATGAGACTTATTTTCATAAGAAAACAATATAGGTATAATGAACACGTTGTCAATTTTGCTTGGCAACGTGTTTTTTCATAGCGTATTAAAATAGCCAGATAAATCAGCGTGCCGCTGCCACTTATCGACTAGCAATAAAAAATTTTATAGCATGCGATTTTAATGGTTCTATACCAGAACTAAGGTACTCTATGCACATCAAAAAAGGTGTTATCAGCAAACCACGCCCCATACTCCACTCTTCTCTTATATCTCAGTTTAAAACTGCCTCTGTCGGCATGTCTGCGCCATTTACCTTATCACTGGCATTAGTGGGTGTCTTATCACTCAGTGCTTGTCAGCCAGTCAAAGATGCTAATGATAACGCAGCCAACAAAGACCAGCTAAATACGGAAGGCGTTGAATTGCTGGGCTCTGAGCGTATTCAGACGATTGAGGCGCTGGCTGGCGTACCTATGCAGCAGCTTGCAAGCTTTGATCCGCAAGAAATCAAGCAAGGCGGTGATACTGGGATTGCTATTAGCAGTAGTGAGAGCTACTCTAAACCTTCATCGAACATTACCGCATCTCGCAAAGGCTCGTTCTTTATTGGTAATGCGTTTTTCCGTCAGCCGTGGGTAATTGCGCCTGCCAGTACGGATAGCCGTGATGGTCTTGGTGCGTTATTTAACGTCGCTGCCTGCCAGTCATGCCATGTCAAAGACGGTCGTGGTCATGCTCCTATGACTGCTGAGGACGATGCCGATAGTTTCCTGATTCGTTTGGCGATGCCAGCGACCACGGATAAACAGCGTCAGCAGTTAAAAGATTCACTTATTGAGAAAGTTGCTCATCCTATGTATGGTGGTCAATTGCAAGATCGCGGTATTCAAGGCGTGCCAGCAGAAGCAAGAATTGCCGTGCAGTGGACAGATAAAACGGTTACCTTTGCCGATGGACATATCGAAACCTTGCGCGCACCAACCTTTAACTTGACCAATCCAGGGTATGGTGCGTTTGATGATGAGATGATGGTATCGCCACGTGTTGCTTTACCTATGATTGGGCTTGGGCTACTCGAACAAATACCCGATGCGGATATTAAAAAACAAGCGGCTAGCAATCATAAAAACAGCAATGATATTAAGGGTAAATTTAACTGGGTCATGGATCCACAAACGGGTAAAGTTGCCTTAGGTCGCTTTGGCTGGAAAGCAGGGCAAACCAAGCTGATTACTCAAAATCAAAGCGCCTTTAATGAAGACATGGGTTTAACTTCAAATATCCGCCCACATGAATCCTGCACGCCAGCGCAAACCGCTTGTAAGAATGCGATAACGGGCGCAGATGAGCAAGGCAATGGTAAGCCTGCGGTTGAAGTCAATGATGAGGTGGCAAAATTTGTAGAATTTTATACGCGCAATTTGGCAGTACCGCACCGCCGTAATGCAGAGGATAAATTGGTATTAGCAGGTAAAAAACGCTTTTACGATATGGGCTGTCAAAGCTGTCATACGCCAAGATATCAGCTACCAAAAACCGCTGATGATCATCTTGAGCAGCATGGACAAGTGATTTATCCTTATACAGATCTGCTGTTACATGACATGGGTGATGAGCTTGCGGATCGCACTATCGCTGGCAAACTGCCGCCAAAAAATTGGCAAGTTGAGTTTTTAGCCAATTCTTATGAGTGGCGTACGCCGGCTTTATGGGGAATTGGACTTGCCCATACCGTTGATCCGCAAGCGACGTTTTTACATGATGGACGTGCCCGCACGCTGATGGAAGCGGTATTATGGCATGGCGGCGAAGCAAAAAAACAGCAGCAAAAAGTGCTGATGCTTGATAAACAAGGACGTACTGAATTGAGTGCGTTTTTACAGTCATTATAAGCATCTGACTGTGTATTTTTTAATCTTTGAATGACAGATAGATAAGGTTATCCGCCTGACGGCTATATCACTGTGATACTGATACTCGACGATAACGATTGATAATATTACTGAGAAATCTATGAAAATAAATCATGCGCTAGCAATGGCGCTCTCGGCATTAAGTGCGGGTATACTTATTAGCTGCGTCAAACCTGCTGATGACAATAAAGCGGCTGAAGTAGATAGCCAAGTTGCACAAGATAGTGCTGAGCTGAAAACTGGCGAAAATGCTGCGGTTGATGGCAATACAGATAAGAATGTTGAAAAAATAGTCGCTGTCGATATCAGTGCTGAGACTGAAAAAACCTATTTAACCCATGTAGCTAATGAGATTGTCATACCTGCTTATGCTGACGCGGCGAAACAAAGTGATTTGTTGCATGATTTGGCACAAAAACATTGTCAACAAGCGCCAGTCAGCGGTGATGAATTGCAAGCGCTACGTGACCAGTGGCTAGTATTGGCACAAGCATGGGCAAGTGCTGAAATGGTCAACTTCGGTCCTGCTACCGCCAGTATGAGTAATCTTTATATCAATTATTACCCTGACGAGCGCGGCTTGGTACATAGCGGAGTGGCGGATCTTATCGCTGCCAATCCAAAACTGACCGCCGAACAACTTGCTAACGAAAGTGCCGTTGTCCAAGGTGTGCCCGGTTTAGAAGAGGTGCTTTATGCCAATGACAGCTTGGACGCTGGTCAGTGTGCGTATGTTATAAGCGCGAGTAGTGCGCTGAGCACACGCTTAAAAGCTATTGAGAAAAACTGGCAACAAAATGCGACTAAGCTATTAGCAATTGATAAAACTGCTGAAAGCGACCAAGGATTGAACCAATGGATTAATTCCCTACTGTCGTTGGTTGAGACGATGAAATCTAACGCTGTTGATCAGCCATTAGGCTTGAGCGGTAAAGCCAAAGGTCATCTACCTGCTGCGACCGCAGAGCAAAGCCGCGCGATTATCAATGCAAAATTAGCGACTTTAAATAAAGCCATGACCGATCCGGTACTGACTGCTATCTTGGGCAGCAATAGTGAAAATAACGTGGCTGACAATCTATCGACTGCGCTCGCTGATACCACTACGTTATTGGCACAAATGCCAGAAGATTTAGCCACTGCTGATAAAGCCACGCAGCAAGAGCTGTATGATCATCTTACTAGCGTTACGCGCTTAATTAAGCGTCAATTGATTCCGGCACTTGGTCTCCGTGTCGGCTTTAACAGTAACGACGGTGATTAAATAATGGCTATTATCAAAGCGAGTCAAAAGGTCTCAGTGAATAAAAATCATAGGCAGTGGTATGCGCTAAAAGCAAAACCGTTTAGCCATGAGCTGCTGACAACCTCATTATTGACAGCGCTTGGTACGGCAACATTCGTCGGTATTCATCATCGTTATCGTAAGCAACGCCTAGCTGACGCTCGCCTGCAAGATTATGTGAGCGGTATTTATGCTCAATTGAATGCTGTGCAATCAGCTGCTACTGGTTCCAAGTCAATGCTTAGACGTTTGCGCTACGCCTGCAAGCAGGCAGCGTCAACGTGGCAACAAGCGTATCGTCTACCAATGAATGATAACCAGCCTAGTAGCCGTGATTTGTCTGCGAATGATTTTAGGTCAATGCATACCACTACTATGCTGACTCGCCCTGTATACTGGGTCAGTGGCGTGGCTTCTATGCCAAAAGACATCTCACTGCTAAGTGAGAGTGATGAAAATGATTTTGGTGTGGTTGGTATCGATCCTGATAGACAAATCGTTTGGCAAACGACCATGCCTGAACGTGTCCATGATATCGTCGTCCAACCTGCCTTTGATTCTCAAAACACCTTTGTTAATCATAACAAAAATCGTGACGTTGTGGTCATGGGTCGTCGTCCTAGTGAAAAATTCTGGGTGCTTGATACTGCGACAGGACAAGTAAAATTTGTGATCAACGCTGCAAACAACCGTCATTTTTATGGTCATGCTTGCTATAGTTCAGATGGCTCAAAGTTATACGTGACTGAAAATGATACGCTAATTCTAGACGGCAAAATCGGTGTTTATGATGTTAAAAATGGTTATCAAAAAATAGCAGAATTTGAATCGTATGGTATCGGTCCACATGAGCTTATTATGCATCCAGACGGTAAAACGTTGGTAGTTGCTAATGGCGGTATCAAGACCGAGAGAGCATCGCGTGAAGAGCTTAATCTCGATACTATGCACCCATCATTGGTGTACCTAAACTGCCATAATGGCGATTTACTTGAACAAATTATGCCTGAGCATAATCAAATGAGTGTGCGTCATCTAGCCATGCACGATGATGGCACAGTGATGATAGGCATTCAGTTCCAAGGTGAAAAGCATATCAATGTGCCATTAGTATTGACACACAAGCGCGGTGATATTGGCTTTAAACCCCTTATGATGCCAAATAACCAATGGCAACGCTTCCACCAATATATCGCTAGCATCGCGGTTGATAGTAAACGCAATTTACTATGTGTAACCACGCCAATGGGTGGCTGTGCGGCAATATTTGATTTAACGACTCGAGCTCTAATCAACTCTATCAGTTTGCCAGATTGTGCAGGTGCTTCCGTTTATAGCCGTAATATATGCAGTGGTAACGATGTTGTTAAGGCTAATATAGAGCAACAATCTGGCTTTATCGTTAGTGATGGGCAAGGTCAATTAACCAGATTAACGGTCAATGATTTAACAATATTAGACTCAGAACTAAAATCAGACGCTATCGCCAAAAATGACAATATCGGCATAGATAGTAGACGCCATACAATGTCTTTTGATAACCATTTGCAAGCACTATGATATGAATGTGACACCTGAGTACCATAGTCCTTTGTTGCAAAACACTATTCAATGTTTGTCAGAGGAAGGCATTGAATTACAAATAAGCAAAAAGCGGGTTAAAAATATTAATTTTCGCTTAAAGCCACATAAGCTAATGGTGTCTGTGCCATCGTTTATTAGCTCAGCACAAGTCGCACAGGCTATAGCAAGGCGCGTGCCATGGGCGATAGAAAACCACCCACAAGTCTTAGAACAATATAAGCGCCAACAATTTCCTTCAAAGGAATCTTCAACGGCTGACAGCACCTTGCTATTGTGGGGGATAAAGCAACCATTCACCTTAAACCACGATAAAAAAATTGCCTATTATCGGCAACATCTTTCTGAAGCAATGCCTGCATTATTTGCAAAGTGGCAACCGATTGTCGGTGCGACAGCCAATGAGATACGCCTAAAAAAAATGCATACGCGCTGGGGCAGCTGTAACACGCGTGCGCGCCGAATTTGGTTATCTGTGTATCTGCCTGCTTATCCTATTGAGTGCACAGAATACGTCATCGTCCATGAGCTGTGTCATTTACATCATGCCAATCATAGTAGCGCGTTCTGGCAAACCGTAGCGACTGCGATGCCTGACTATCAGCATTGGCACGATATGCTGGCAGGTAAAGGTGGTCAGCTCGATTAGAAATAATACTTAGGTGGTTTCAGTAATGTCGATAAGCCTGATATGATAAGACATAACGGTACGAATCGTGTCGTTTAAATAATAGATTTATCTACAGGGATGTCATATGGAAAACGTCAATCAAGCGCAGTTTTGGCAGCAGCGTTATGAAGAGGATAGTATCGGCTGGGATATGGGACAGGTGTCACCACCGCTCAAAGCCTATATTGACCAATTGCCTGAATCTGCTAAAAGTCAGGCTGTCTTAGTGCCGGGAGCAGGTAACGCTTACGAGGTCGGTTATCTGCATGAGCAAGGTTTTACCAATGTTACCTTGGTTGATTTTGCTCCTGCGCCGATTGCAGCGTTTGCTGAGCGTTATCCTGACTTTCCAGCTAAGCATCTAATCTGTGCCGACTTTTTTGAGTTATCGCCTGAGCAATATCAGTTTGATTGGGTGCTTGAGCAGACGTTTTTTTGTGCGATAAATCCATCACGCCGTGACGAGTATGTGCAGCAGATGGCAGCATTACTGAAACCGAATGGTAAGCTGATTGGGTTGCTATTTGACAAAGATTTTGGGCGAGATGAGCCACCGTTTGGCGGTACAACAGATGAATATCAGCAGCGTTTTGCGACTCATTTTGACATTGATATTATGGAGCCGAGTTACAATTCACACCCAGCACGGCAAGGCAGTGAGCTTTTTATCAAGATGCACGTAAAAGAGTGATTTCACGCTTGATATTGTCTCGAGCTTGCACTTCGAAGTGGTTATGATAATACGCTGTCAAATAAAGTACTGGGTGTGCGAGTAATTTCTGCAAGACCGCAATACGCCCAGTACGATAATCCTCGTTTGCTATATGGCGATACTCTTGACGCACCGCTTGTGCGTAGACCTGATATTCAGACCAAGGCGTACCCAAAATACTTAAATCCATATCTAAGAAATAAGCGGCGTCACTGACAGTATCTTTATCTAGACACTCATGCAGCTCATGAGATGCAGTCATCATAATCAGCGTATAGATAGTGGTACATTGCTCATCACTCAGATAGCATCTTAATGCCTCTACCATATACTCTGCACTTTTTAGTTCATTATCTGAGCGCCTTGGATCATAAATGACATCGTGATAATAGAGCGCCAAAGCGATGATATGCGGCTCATGCAGCTGATGCTTAATCTGTTCGAACTGCGAAAATAATTGCTGAATATGCTGCAAGCTATGATAAGCACGCTGGGTTGCGTTATAGCGCACGGCGATATCTTGCCAAAGCGCTTTAACTTTCGCGAGCTTGATAGCATTATTAATAGCTGTTAAATGCCACTCAAAAACCTTACCAAGCTCAGTCTCTATTTGTGACAATCCGTCCATATTCAACCTTCGTTTAATGATTGTCTATCATTTAGAAATTGTTACTTACTTCTTATTGGTAGTGTCTTCAAATGCCTGCTTAAACACTTTACCAAGCAAATTGACATCATCGACACGGGCATAATTTAGACGTGTGACAAAGGCAATATGACGATGAGGGCCTTGCTCAGCTAGTGGTATCGCGACTGCATTTTGGTTCTGTAGATGCAGCTGGTCTAACGCCATTTCTGGCACTAACGTCGTACCCATATTAGCAAGTGCCATTTGAATAAGTGTGTTTAAGCTGGCATCTGAAAAGCTGGATTTCATCTGCGCACGGTCAAAATGGCAGACAGATAGCGTTTGGTCAGTCAAGCAATGCCCTTCGCCAAGTAACATGAGATTTGCCGTTGCCAGCTCATCAGCGTTGATCGTTTTGAGCTTGGCATGTACATCATTTTTTGGAAAGACGGCAAAGAAGTCTTCGCTCCAAAACTCAAAACTATGTAAACCATCTACCGCATAAGGTAGGGCAATAATAGCGGTATCAATATGTCCATAACGCACTTGCTCAAGCAAGCGTTCTGTTTGTTGCTCAACGATAGTCATACGAAATTCTGGATAGTGCTCACGCAGCGCAGGCAACACTTTTGGTAGCAGATAAGGCGCAATCGTTGGAATAATACCAACGGTCATAGGGTAGGCAAGGGGCGATTGATGGCTATGCGCACGGGTGGTCAAGTCGTTGACTTCAGAAAACACCCGCTGCGCCCGCACCAAGATATCTTCACCGATAGGGGTGATCAAGACTTGTTTATTATTTCGCTCAAAAATCTGTGTATCAAGCTGTTTTTCCAACTCAGCGATACCCAAGCTCAGCGCTGATTGCGAGATATTACAATCTTCTGCTGCACGTTTAAAATGACGGTGTTTGGCGACGGCTAAGGCGAACTCAAGTTGACGTAAAGTAATCATAAAACCTCTCTATCAATGGGTTTGTAAGGCGATTTGTTTTACTTATTTATCTTGTGTACACTATCAATGTTCACTGATGTATAGATATAAAAAGTAGAGAGAATAGTTTAACAAGTTTAATAAAACAAAACATCACATTAAAAACTTTTAACTGGATTAACCATAGAATTCGCGTATAGTTTGTCAGGTAGCCCCGATAGTGTAAGGGTTAATAGATGCAAATCTATAAATAAATTTAAATTAACGAAACTTTAATCAATCAAAAAAAGGAGCCACCCATGGCGTCTATTATCAATCAAGAAATCCCAGAATTTTCAGCAGATGCGTTCGTAAATGGTGAATTTAAAACCATTACTTCAGAAGACGTAAAAGGCAGCTGGGCAATTTTCCTATTTTACCCAGCCGATTTTACCTTTGTTTGCCCAACTGAACTTGAAGACATGGCAGGTCATTACGACGAGTTAAAAGGTTTAGGCGTAGAAGTGTACTCAGTATCAACGGATACACACTTCACCCATAAAGCATGGCATGATTCTTCAGAAGCAATCGGTAAAGTAACTTACCCAATGATCGGTGATCCTACTGGCCGTATCACTCGTGGCTTTAACGTCATGATCGAAGAAGCTGGTCTAGCTGAGCGCGGTACATTCTTAGTAGATCCAGACGGCTTAATTCAAGTTGCTGAGATCCATGCAGGCGGCATTGGCCGTAGTGCAAAAGATATGCTACGTAAAGTAAAAGCGGCACAATATGTTCGTGAAAACGACGGCGAAGTTTGCCCAGCCGCTTGGGAAGCTGGTCAAGAGACTTTAAAACCAAGTCTTGATCTGGTTGGTAAAATCTAAGCAACTATTGCTTGGATAGTGTGAAAGAAGGCAGTATCTGCTTATTCATCATACTAAATAAAGTATAAAAAACCCCATTAACTTATGCTAATGGGGTTTTTTCTTATCTAAATTTTATCACTTTTCATGAGAGCTAATAGTCTAAATAGCTGTTAGTTAGGCATGAGATCCTAATTTATTTTTATCGATTATTTTATAAATCTCATCTTTTAGATGCAGCTTGCGACGCTTCATCTGCTCGATTTCTTCTTCACGGCTAGCGTGCGTGACCACATCTTTATCAAGCTGATTGATTTGCTGGTCTAGCTGGGTATGCTCATCAAAGATAGTCGCAAAGTGACTGTCTTTTTGTTTAAGCTCAGCAATAATATCTTTGTTATCTTGCCATGTATCTGTCTTTCTCATCTTGTCATCCTTGTTATGAAGCGCAAGCTTGTATAAGCATCCGCGCATGGTCTTAAGATTGTTTTGATGAATTACTATAATTATGAGACTTAGATTTTATGGAACCGAACCGTTATTTAACTGAATAACGATGAGGCTTAATGCCAGCGAATCTACTTTTAAAAAGTATGTTTGATAAACAGATTTATCGCATACTTATAAAAGTAAATCTGCCATAACACGCATAGAATTCTTCTATCCGCTTCACTCGATTGTAGCGAAAAAAATACTTAGATACTATAGTTAGTATTGATTATCATTTAGAAGTAATTTTGAAATTAAATAAAAATATTGATTTATGATAGGTTTTATAAAACATAAGGTTTGAGTTTATCCGCTTGCTCAAAACTCTCAAACCTTTGATAATAGACGTATCAAAGGTTATATGCCGCATATAAATAGAAGTATTGGCATATGACTCTTACTCATTTAAACGCGCAGCACTGATGCTGACGTTACATATTCGATAATAACAAGGAACAATTATGATAGACCAAAGCTTATTAGATGCCGTAAAGAGCTATAGTGTAAATATGACCCGCCCAATCAGCTTTGTCTTAGGTAGTGGCGAGCATAGCAAACGTGCTGAGTTGATTGATTTTTTGAGCAAAATCGCTGGTACGACAGATAAGATTCATTTTGACGCACAAGCTAACGATGACAGTTTGCCAAGCCCAATCAGTTTTAAAGTAATCAGTCACATTGATGGTGCTTTGACGGATACAGGTATTGTCTTTAGTGGTATTCCTGGTGGTCATGAATTTACTTCATTGATATTGGCGATTTTGCAAGCGGGTGGTCATACGTTAAAACTCGATGAAGGCATTCAAAAGCTGATTAAACGCTTTAATAAGCCACTACAGTTTCAAACTTACGTGTCGCTTTCTTGCCACAGCTGCCCAGAAGTTGTGCAAGCGCTAAACCAATTCGCGCTGCTAAACGATGACATCAGTAATGAGATGATCGATGGTGCACTATTCCAAGAGCAAGTAGAAGCGAATAATATCCAAGGCGTACCAGCAGTATTCTTAAACGGCAAGCCGTTTGCTAATGGTCTGATTGACACGGCTAAATTGATTGAGAAGTTACAAGAGCAATTTCCTGATTTGTTAGCAGAAGCTGAAGATGATGCTGAACAGTTAGAGCAACAAGATGTGACGATTATTGGTGCGGGTCCTGCAGGGGTCGCTGCTGCGATTTATACCGCGCGTAAAGGCTTAAAAGTCACCATGGTGGCTGACCGTATCGGTGGGCAAGTAAAAGATACGCAAGATATTGAAAACTTAATCTCAGTACCTTTAACCACAGGTGGTGAGCTATCGGTGAACTTCGAAAAGCATTTGCGCGAATATAATATTACGCTTAAAGAGCACGTCAGCGTCAAAGAGATTAGTGAAACGGCTGATGAAAATTATCGCATTCATCTAAATACCGGTGAGACCTTTGAGACACGCAGCATTATCTTGGCGACTGGTGCTCAGTGGCGTAAGCTTGGGGTCGCTGGCGAAGAAGAAAACATCGGTAAAGGCGTGGCTTTCTGTGCGCACTGTGATGGTCCATTCTTCAAAGGTAAAGATATTGCCGTCGTCGGTGGTGGTAACTCTGGTATCGAAGCGGCATTAGACCTTGCTGGTATCGTGAAGCATGTGACCGTGCTTGAGTTTGCTGATGATTTGAAAGCGGATCAGGTATTGATTAATAAAGCCAAAGAAAAGGCAAATATCGATATCATTACCAGTGCAGCGACCCAAGAAATTAAAGCGACTGAGGGTAAAGTATCGTCTATCGTCTATCAAGATCGCAATAGCAGCGAGAATAAAGAGCTTGATGTTGCAGGGGTGTTTGTACAGATTGGCTTGATACCAAATACTGGGTTCGTTAAAGGCTTCGTCGATTTAAACCGCTTTGGCGAGATTGAAATTGATGAGCGCTGCCGTACAGATCGCAAAGGTATCTTTGCTTGTGGTGATGTTACGACTGTACCCTTTAAGCAGATTAATATTGCGATGGGTGAAGGTTCAAAAGCGGCATTATCAGCGTTTGAATATTTGGTTATGCAGTAAAAATTTGCTCTATAGTTAGTCTTAAAAGCCATCTCAAATGAGGTGGCTTTTTTAAATAATTTCAAATTATTTTATATTACTTATTTTAGGTAAGACCAATATAAAACTTAAAACATAGTGATCTTAAAAGTGAATCAGAAATCGGCTTACTTAAGATATGAGAAAGAGTTCAGAATTTCTACTAAACCTAATAAGGGGTTACTGTGTATTCCACGTTCTGTAGAGGTTTGCTGATAAAAAACATAAAAACCATCATCAGAGTTTATTTCCTCACGATCTTTAAAACAGTAATTTATATAACGTTTTAAATCATCAATAGTATTTTGCAAGTCACGACTTTCAATTGTCTTAATATCATTGATTTCCGCTAATTTATCATGAGTCATTCTTCCTGAGTAGATATCTTCAATGATATTTGGTCGAATAGTCACTAAATAAGAAACGAAAGCTATTAACAGTAAGTTGATATAATATATATTATCCTGTCTGAAGCTTGATACTAAAATTTTTATATTCAGCATAACTCTTTCAGATTGTCTATAAGAAATTTTATTTTTAGATAGAAGACACGCCACAAGATGGAAGAAGCTCATATGATTATTGACGTATTGTAATGATTCTACAATTCCGTATGATTTAAACAAATTTCTTTGGTACTGGCTTATTGAGTCACTGTTTTCAATAATATTAAAACGAGGTAGTGTCGCCTTAATATCTACAAATTTCTGTAAATAAGTATTTGCATCAATTCCTACTCCATATTCAGCTTTAATAGAGTGCTCTAACTGCTCTTGATTGACAGACAGTACGAAGACAACGTTTTCTACAGAAAAGAAATGCTTTATTTTTTCTAAAATTTGAACTGCAAATTTTGGTCGGCAGCGATCTAATTCATCAATTATAATAATCAAAGGCTTTTCAGTTTTACCCACTATTGCTGCTATTTCAGATAATGTATCTCGATAGCTTTCGAATAAGCCTTTAGTATTTTGATGTGCATGAAACTTCTCTTCTGCAAATTTATTAAACTGTTCTGAAACATCCTCAGCAATATCGTCTGTTACTTTAGATAGAGAGTCAATTTCAGCTTCACCTATTGCATTTAAAGTCAAAGCTTTGAGGCCTACTTTTCCAGTCCATAACAATAAACGTTTACTAACCTCAACAGTTTTTTCAAAAAGCTCTTCACGTCTTTTATCTTCTTTGCCTAGTTTCTTCTTAATAAAATCATCTATTTCAAAGGCAATAGGGAAAAAAGCATCATCAGTGTAATCAATCTTAAATGCATCAATATAAATACATGGAAAACCTTCAGATACAAGTTTTGCTTGCCACATATTTATAAAAGTCGTTTTACCTTCTCCCCATTGTCCGTCTAACGCAATAACTAGCTCATCCTTATTAGCAACTACGATGTTAGTAAGCTTATCAGCGAAGTTCTCACGGTTAAGTAAATCATTAGCAAATGGATTAGCTTCATCTATAACAAATTTTGTTGGTTTTACTTTCATTATTTTCATTCCTTTAAAAATCGCATTTGGAAAATCAGTTTTTATTCCTGATTAAAAAAATAATTGGTAGTGCAATCACATACATTAGTACGCCATATAAGGCAGCAGGTAGGGCAATAACTGGCAATGTACTCACGCCCATAATAATAGGGGCTAAGGTAATCGCGGTCGTACTGTTTTGAATACTGGTTTCTATAGCGATGGTTTTGGTATCAAACCAGCTTAGCTGTAACGCCTTTGCTGTCAAAATACTGATGATGAATAAGGTGACAATAATCAGCACAAGCTCAAGTCCAATAGAAGCCAATTGCTCCTGTAGTAATTGCCAATTAGTAGCAATAGCAGCAAGGACGATTAAGACAAAAAAGACACTGGCTAAGCCATTTAAGATGCCGCTTCTACGCACCATAAAATCAGTGAATTTATAACGGGCGAGCATACCTATCGTCACTGGCAAGGTGGTCAATAAAAACATGACAACGCCGATTTTGACCGCACTGATAGAGCCTGCTTGGTCTTTCATAAAGTGATTGAAAGCCAAGGTGATTAAGATAGGCAGGGTCACCACTGATAATAGACTGACTACGCCCGTGAGCGCGACCGACAGTGCTACGTTACCCTTGGCGTAGTAGGTGAGCATATTACTGGTCACGCCGCCGGGACAAAAGCTAATCAGCATTATACCAAAGGCGATGGCAGGTGGTGGCGACATCAGTAAGACGACCGCTAAAGCCACGAGTGGTACAAATACAACTTGGTTAATCAACCCTATAAAGAATGCTTTGGGGTGACTTGCGATAACCTTAAAGTCACTGGGCTTAAGCCCTGTTCCTAAGGTAAACATAATATAAGCAAGGGCTAATGGCAGCAGAGCTAATGCGGTATTACTCATGGAACATTCCTTGTAAAGTTAACGGTTATACTTGCATTATATTTATAACGCCCACTCCTTGTGGCGATATATTGCTTTACAGCATCTAAAATATAGTCTTAAATATTATAAAAGCCCATATATTTATATGGGCTTCTTGGTTTATTGCTTTAAATTATTGATTATGATATCAGTCGTCTAGCAAATCCATACGCTTAGCCGCTTCATAGATGCCAGTTGAGCGATTGCCCGTACGGCAGAATATCAGCATTGGTTGCTCAGCTTGATTAAAAAAGTCAGCAAACTCTTCAACATGGTTTTGATTTAGCTCACTACCAGCAAAGGACACTTCTTTATAAGCAAGTCCTGCTTTTTCGGCGGCAGCAGCAATCTCAGCACTGGTTGGCTGGTTCGGCTCTTCACCATCCGGACGATTGTTAATAATGGTTTTAAAACCATTTTCTGCAATCATTGGAATTTGGTCAGGGGTGATTTGTCCGGTGATACTTACTTGATGGCTCATAAGAGCTCCTTTTATTTTTTATATTAAAATTAAATATATAGTACGAGAATACAAAGCCTAAGCGCAATGGATAATTTTCTAAAGATAAAGTGTGTAAGCTTTATTGCCTTTTTATATCAACGCTTATAGCAGCCCTTGCATCAATGCGCTTTGGTACAACAGCTTGGCACGTGCGCCTGTACCACAAAACATCAATATGGGTTTTGGCATCGTACGATAAAAAGCAGCAAACTGCTCCACAGTCGCCATACTCAAGCGCTCATCATCAAAGGGTAAATGCTGATAATTCAAATTGGCTTTCGCCGTTGCACTACTAAAATCACAGCTATTAGGCTGCGAATCAACCTCAGCGTCAGGACGAATATTGAGCACAGAGCGGTAGCCAAGCTCTGCAATTTTGATACATTGGCTTGGGTAAATTTGCTTATAAATAGTTAAGTCATCGGTCATAAGTAATATCAATAAAGGTTATAAAAAAAGTAGAGGATATAATGAGTTCAAAAAAAGCGCTACAGGCTAGTAGTTTTTTTAGTAATCCTAATAATTTAGCATAACACAGCTTTTATCATATCTATATGTTATAGATAGCCATTAATTATTCTTAGTCTAATAAACAGTACAAATGACATTAATGAGTGTCTTTTAAACCATTAACTGCATCCATAGTGCTTAAATAAACGTGTCCTGATAAATCAGTAATCACCGGTGTGTGCTCAATGATGTCCATGACAGGTCCTTTAATAAAGCTAAAGCTCAAATGCTTATTTTGATTTAATAGCTCTTGATTTAAGCTGATCAGCATCTCTTGTCCGGTCAAATCGATATGATTAACGGCCGACATAATAAGAATAATCTCGCTTGCCTCTGGATATTGACGCGTGGCTTGTACCACGTGACGATGCACTGATTCGCTATTACCAAAAAACAAGCTCTCATCAATACGCAGCATCAATATATTGTGAAAGGTCACTACATCATGACGATTAATATTGCGAAAATGACCTGTCCCTGCGAGCTGCCCAACGATAGCGACATGCGGTTTGCTTGACTGCCAAATTAAGCTAGCAAATGACACCATAAGTCCAATCACGAGCCCTGTATTTAACCCAAATATCAATACGCCGACAAACGCGGCGATAAAACTTGCTGCATCTAAGCGGTCGCGGTGCCATGCCGACTTTAGCGTCGCTATGTCAATAAGACCGATGATAGCTGCCATGATGGTTGCGCCCAAAATTGCATAAGGCAGCGGGGCAAGCAGATACCCGAATGCTATCAAGGCAGCTATCATAACTAACACTGTGACCAAGCTCGCTAAAGGCGTTTTGGCACCTGAATCGACATTGATAGCCGTACGCGAAAATCCGCCAGCGATAGGAAAGCTTTGAAAAAAGCTACCAGCAACATTAGCCAGTCCAAGCCCTGTCAGCTCGCGATTGGCATCAAATAGCTCACCGCGCAAACGTGCATAAGTGCTAGCAACAGAGCTGCTCGATACAAACGCAATCAGCGCCATCAGTCCTGCGGTCGGTAATAAATTGAGCGCTTCATGAAAGTCTGGCAGATATGGCGCTGTAAAGCTTGGCAGTCCTTGCGGTACATTACCAATCGTTGCCACACCGCTTGTCGTCCAATGTAAAACGATACTGAGAGCGATTGCAGCGGTCAGCAATATAAGAGGAAACAGGCGCTCTGCCCATTTTGCATAAGAGGCGGATAACCAAGACTGCCAAACCCATTTTTTACCATAGCGATTAAGAAGCATGAGTGCAAAGGCGCTGATACCAATTACTAGCGTCAACGGATGCAGCTGATTGGCATACATCTGCATGCTCGATAAATAACCGATTAAGCCATCGCCTGAAATGGGTATGCCAGTTAGATATTTAAGCTGGCTTATAAAGATAAGCACAGCGGCACCACTGATAAATCCAGCAGAGACGCCGCGGCTGATAAACTGCATAATCCAGCCCAATTTCAGCTGTCCTGCCAGCCACAAAATCGCACCCATCATGAGTGCTAGTAGGGCTGCCATCAATATATACTGCTCAGCGCCCTTATCCGCATAAGGATGCAGCGCGCTTGCAGTCATAATGGCGGTCACAGCAGCAGGTCCGACGGCTTGTACATTACTAGAGCCGAGCCACGCATATACCGCCACAGGCACGATAGCCGCGTATAAGCCATAGACTGGAGGCAAGCCTGCCAAGACCGCATAGCCCAAGCTTTGCGGAATAACGAGCACGCCAACGACGATCCCTGCAATGATATCGGTTGGCAAGGCAGACAGCTGATATTGACGTAGCCAAACAGGTATCAGTCGAGTGGCAATAGAGGGCATGGCAGTACGTCCTCACAATAAAAAATGTTCATGAACATCAGAATTTAATCAATGAGATTTAGCCAATCATCTATGCCTCAGCAGGGGCACAAAAACGCTGATATAACAGCTCTAGTATGGCTAATGCATCATCACTAGCGATACTATAGTAAATCTGCTTGCCTTCACGGCGTGTCGTCACTAGCTCATCTTTACGCAAAATACCAAGCTGCTGCGATAAGCTTGGCTGCCCAACACCGACTAAGCTTTCAAGCTCGCTGACGCAGTACTCTCCTTGAGTTAGCTGACAGAGGAGGAGCAAGCGATCAGGGTGCGAGAGTGACTTAAGCAGTTGGCTGGCTTGCATTGATGCTTGCTGCATTTTTTCAGCAAGGTCTTTTGGCGCAAAGCCTTCATTGCTGTCACCATTGGTATCAAATGTGCTCAGTACTGAAGTAGAAGTGATCAGAGCGAGCTCCTTAGATAAGAGATAAGAGATAAAAATATAAATGGGAAGATTGTATATAACTGTATAGGGTTAATTATCAATCATATCGCCATCTATAGCAAGTTATCATTATTTACATTATATAAATTGATATATCATAAAATAATTGCTATATTGAGGCTCATAGCCAATTGATAGACTTATTTTAAATACGATAGATATCGTCCTATTATACGTAACAATTCATCGAAAATTAAAACATTCATATAAAAATGGAGAGTAGCCATGCAAGTTCATTCATTCTTACATAGCGATACAGAAACCTATACCCATGTGCTCGCCGACATTGAGCAGCAAGTGTGTGCGATTATTGATCCCGTATTGGATTTTGATGCCAAGTCAGGACGTACGCGTACAACGAGCGTCGATGAAGTGGTTGAATTTGTCAAAGAGCATGGTTGGGAGCTGATCTATATTATCGAAAC
This sequence comes from Psychrobacter sp. DD43, assembly GCF_904846555.1. Classification (NCBI taxonomy): domain Bacteria; kingdom Pseudomonadati; phylum Pseudomonadota; class Gammaproteobacteria; order Moraxellales; family Moraxellaceae; genus Psychrobacter; species Psychrobacter sp. DD43. The sequence continues at coordinate 51,599 of NZ_CAJHBE010000010.1, read as the reverse complement.
TCACGCCCATGCTGATCATGTATCGGCAGCTATTCATGTCAAAGAGACACTTGGCGGGCAGTTAGTAATCGGTCAGCACATTACTGAAGTTCAAAAAATATTTAAGCAGATTTTTAACTTTGATAGCAGTTTTCGCACCGATGCCGGTCAGTTTGATGTTTTGACCGATGATGGCGACACTTTAGCGCTAGGCGGCATTACTATTACTGCTATGTATGTCCCCGGTCATACACGTGCTGACATGGCTTATCTGGCCACTGACGACGAAAAAACCGTGGTGTTTGTCGGTGATACTTTATTTGCCCCTGATGTGGGTACGGCGCGCTGTGACTTCCCAGGTGGGGATGCCAAAACTCTATACCAATCGATTACAAAACTGCTCGAATTGCCCGAAGATACGATGATGTATCTTTGCCATGACTATCCCAGTAAGGGTCGTAAACATTGTCCAACTACGACGGTCGCTGCGCAAAAATTAGGCAATATTCATGTAAAAGAGGGTATCAACGAAGCTGAGTTCGTAGAGATGCGTGAGCGCCGTGATGCCAATCTTGAGATGCCAACACTCATTATTCCAGCAGTACAAGTCAATATCGATGCTGGTCATTTTCCAAAACCTGAGAATAATGGTACACGTTATCTAAAAGTACCTATCAATGTCCTTGGGGAATAAACACCGTGTTAGTACAGTGTTATCTAATTCTGCATTTTTATGATAATTCCATATTTATGATAATTTAACGGAGTCTTATTATGAGTGAAAAAAATGCTCATGTAGTATGCCCACATTGCCAAGCAACGAATCGTGTACCAGATTCCAAACTCAGTGCTGCACCAAACTGCGGTAAATGTGCGAAGCCTTTACTGACTGCAACGCCGCATGAGTTAAATGCCCAAACGGTGAGTAAAGTTATTCAAAAAAATGAAGTGCTGACCATCGTGGACTTCTGGGCCAGTTGGTGTCAACCTTGTCTTATGATGGCACCGGAGTTCAAGATAGCTGCCAGCCAGTTGCCACAAATCGTGTTTGCTAAAATACAAACCGATAAATATGAGCAAGCAGCGGCGCCTTATACTATTCGCAGTTTACCAACGATGGTAGCGTTTAAAAATGGGAAAGAGATAGCACGGCAGTCGGGAGCGTTACCAAGCCATCAAATCGTGCAATGGGTACAAAGCTTAAAGTAGTTGTTATTGCCATAAATGCTGTCTCATAACTCTGACTTTATTGAATTCAACAAAAAGCCAATACGTGTATTGCGTATTGGCTTTTTTATTATGCTGGATGAATTAGAGCAGTTTTAGCCTACTCACCATAAATCTTGATGCCATTAGCAAAGCTACAGCGTTGAATACGTGCTGACTGGATAATCGCATCACGTTCGCCGTATAGACGCGATAACTTGGCATCACGCGCTTTATTATTGTTGCTTTGACCAACCCCAAAGCTGATATTAGGGGAGATGCCCCAGCGCCCTGCAGATATCCCAACACCCACACCTGTCGATGCTAAGGTTGATTGCTCGTTACGGGCAGCATTCACATAACTATTGACACGGATATACTCTTGATTTAATGCTTGGCAATCATAGCTCTGATAGGTGCTTGGCGGGATGTATTGCGGCGTAATATTACCCGTAGAAGCACAGCCTGAGAGACCAAAAATGCCAGCGGTTGCTAGTAATGCTGTTACAGTAAGAGTTTTCATAGCGGCTCCAGTAAGCTAATATTGCGTTTTTATTTATTTAAGATAGCAAAAATATTCTCATTAAGATATTGAAAATACATAGAATATTTCGTCATTTTCATTGCAGGAGTATTTGTGCTTATCTAAGTGCTTATCAGAATAAGTTACCCGGTTTGGTAAAGGCAAGTATCACAATACCCACATATGCTGCCCCAGCAATGAGAATACCGGTTTTTCTTTGGCTCGGTGTTGCAGTATTATTAAAGGCTTTTATACTGGCGCTGATAGCAGCCACAAGCAAGATGATTTTGGCAAATACCCATTGTACAGGTGCATTGGCGCTCATCAATTGCATCAGCATACCAACGCCTGAAAGAATCATAACAGCGTAGAGGATGTGCGACGATATCTTGACCACACGCGGTGCTTGCTTATTTGCGCTTAATACCAGATAGCTTTGATATAAAAACAGCACAATCAACAGCACGGCCATGAGCATATGTAAATGTTTCATTAAATATGGTTCCCTTTAAAATTATATTTTTCATCGATAGCATTTGATTATTTATTGCAAAAAATAAATATCATTTAGCCTTTATTTTGTCCAGCACATAACGGGCTGTCAGGGTTTTGACCTTGCCACTCTGTCGGTGTATAGGCATGAATCGCTAAGGCATGGATTTGACCACCTTTTGAGGTTAACAATGCATCTGCCAAATGATAAACCATTTGGTGACGGGCAACCAAGCGCTTGCCTGTAAACGCTTCGCTGACCATAATAAGTTTAAAATGACTTTCTTTACCGTCAAAGTAACCGGCATGATTCATTGATTCGTTAACGAGTTGCATATGCAGCGGTTGTAATTCTTGCAACTGCTGACTAAGTGCGTCGGCAGTAGGGGTGCTACTGGTGGTAGAGGTAATGGTAGTCATAACAATCCTTTATTCTATTAAGCTTCATTGTCGTTAGACAATATATCGTCACCATTATAGCAGACGCTGATATCGAGTCTGCATGGTATTGATGGAATGCATTCTATGAGTAACAGGTATAAAAAAGCAGAGCGCCACATGATGATATGGGCTCTGCTTGTCATGACTTATGAGTGTCTACTTTAAAAATTCTGCTTAAAAAGTACTATTAACGACGTGCTCTTTGATAGAGCGGCATTACTTTTGGCATCAGTGACTGCAACTCAGCGATACGATTGCTACTAGTTGGGTGAGTGCTTAAGAATTGTGGTGGCTCGCCTTGGCTGGCGCGCTGCATTTTTTGCCACAAGGTAATAGCGGCTTGTGGGTTGTAGCCTGCACGTGCCATTAGCTCAAGACCGATTTGATCCGCCTCAGCTTCTTGGGTGCGACTATGCGGACGGCTCAAACCTAGGTCACCAGCGACGTTTGCAAGCTGAGCTTGACCTTGTGATAGACCAAAAATACTGGCTGCGACACCGATACCGGTCTGAGTTGCATATTGACGCGATAGGCGCTCACGTGAATGCTCACGTAAGGCATGAGACATCTCATGACCCATAATAGCAGCGATTTCATCATCACTTAAGTTCAGACGATCGATAATGCCTGTGTAGAACATGATTTTACCACCCGGCAGCACAAAAGCATTCAAGTCGTTAGATTTAATCGTATGCACTTCCCATGGCCATTTTGCCGCATCAGGGCGATAGACGCCAACTTGATTGACCAAACGATTAGAGATATTCTTCAAGCGATTTAGCTGGGCAGTGTTGGTATCAAGCAAACGTTTCGATCGTGCTTCTTGTATCGTTTTATTATAACTCTGAGCGGATAGTTGCAATACTTGCTCACTTGATACGAGTAGCAACTGCTGACGATCAACGCCAACGGCACCCGTACTGGTCGTGCTAGTACAACCTGTTAATGCCAGTGCTGACAATGAAGCTGCCATAACTGTCGTGGTAAGTAGTTTTTTCATAGTAAATGTCCTCGCTATAAATAAGAAAATTAAAGTAAATAACAGCAATGTTGATGCAGTAGAGGTAAGGGAAGCTTATTATTGACGTTCTACTACCTTCTCTCAATCTACTAAAGTTGATGCAGTAGAGGTAAGGGAAGCTTATTATTGACGTTCTACTACCTTCTCTCAATCTACTAAAACAGTAAAATTCTACCTGAACCGTCCTTGTGCATAAGTATAATTATGTTAACTATTAAAAACCAATAGAGCAAAAGTAACAATACAAGGTAGGATTGTAAGTGGCATTCATGTATAACTTGCGGATAAATCTGCTTGAATAATCAAAAAATATGTTAAAGAGAACATTTGAGCAATTATTTATAAAAATAATTGGATATCGATGGTTAGAAAAATAAACCATAAAATCAATTGTATATGAGAATTATCGTCGTAATAAACACCTAAAAGTTGTGATATCTATAAGAAAGTTAAAAAAACCTGTTGACACGCTCAGAATATTTGCTAAAATAGCCAGCCTATCGAGACGTAGCTGTTAGCAATAACGCTATAGATTGATATTAAGCGGGAATAGCTCAGTGGTAGAGCATAACCTTGCCAAGGTTGGGGTCGAGAGTTCGAATCTCTTTTCCCGCTCCAAATATGGCTTGTAAAAGCACTAAAGCCTCACTTCTTATAAGAAGTGAGGCTTTTTTTATGCCTGAAATTTGAGTTAGCCATCAGTTAGCAGCATCCACAGCCAATGGCAATGCCTATAGTGGCATGATACTCAGTCAAATATAAATCATTACAAAAACTGCATGAACTTAGCACATTAGTACAAACTATCCCACGCATAATCATTTCTAGTCAGCGCTTCGATTACAATCGCGTTGAAATAGTCGTACTGGCAACTGCTTACTCTTAAGATTGATGCAGGTATTAGCCGTACGCTTTCAATAGCTATGCATTTAATAGTGCTGTAAACGAGCTGAGCACATTTATATTTGAGCACATCTATATTGAGAAATCATTATGCAAGAATTTCAACATAAAGCCTTTAATGAACTATTCGATTTGTCAGGTAAAGTTGCCATTGTGACGGGCGGCGCAAATGGTATTGGTAAAGCCACAGCGCTACGCTTAGCAGAAGCGGGTGCTAACATTGCTATTGCTGATTTAAAACTTGAAGATGCACAGGCAGCAGTAAAAGATATTGAGGTGCTTGGGGTAAAAGCACTTGCCGTAGAATGTAATATTCTAAAAGATGATGATTTGGTCACTATGGTCGATACAGTAGTCGCTGAGTTTGGGACTGTTAATGTCTTAATCAACAATGCGGGCGGCGGTGGTGGCGGTCGTGAAAACCCAACCACAGCATCGATCGATGCCATTCGCCGTGATTTTGAGTTAAACGTCTTTAGTGGCTGGCGCTTAAGTCAACTGTGCATGCCGCTTATGAAAAAATCAGGATATGGCTCGATTGTATTTACCACCTCGATGTCAAGTGTTAATAAAAGCCCGAATATGAGCGGCTATGCAGGCTCAAAAGCGGCTGTCAATCACATGGTAGCAAACTTGGCGCATGATTTCGGTCCTGAAGTACGCGTCAATGCGGTAGGTCCAGGGGCTACGCGTACCGATGCTTTGAAGACGGTACTAACGCCAGAGATTGAGAAGAAAATGCTAGCAAATACGCCTATTAAGCGTTTGGGTGAGGCGGATGATATCGCTGGTGCTATGTTGTATTTTGCTGCGCCAATATCGACTTGGGTCAGTGGTCAAACCATATTTGTGAATGGCGGTGGTGTACAGACTTTGGATTAATAGACAGTAGCTTTTATGATATAGGTAATCTACTTTTAAAAGAGTACAAAACTACTGGGTTTAATTATTCGCAGCCTCTGTCTGCGTAGGCACAGCAAGCAAGAAAAATTAACCCTAGTAGTGCTTTATAAAATTTGTATTTCTTTTATTTAGGACTGACTATAGGAACGGCACTTAATAAGAGATTGGGTGCCGTTTCTTTATTGTATAGTCGTTTCCATTTAAAAATAATATCGACTCATTATCTGATTTAGCTATGATTTACTAGCTCGCTTACGTCCCATTAAGCTATTTGCAACCCATGCCGGACCAATCAACAAGAATTGTAAATCTTCAAAAAAGGAGGGCTTTTTGCCTTCGATCTTATGACCGATAAACTGCCCAATCCATGCTACCACAAAGATGGCGGCCCACACTTTAAAGCCCCAAGGTAACAAGGCCATCACTGAAAGGCAAATAAGAATAAACATTCCCATTGCCATAAATAGTGGCGTCGATAAGCGCATGTAAAATAACAAGACTAGGGCGCTCATGATTAAGGTAAACCAAACGGATAGCGACATCCCCATACCAAGCAGACTGACAAAAATCGTTGGCACACAAAGCCAATGTATCTTCTTATTGATAAGATTTTGATGACTGACAGAGTACTCACTGAGCCACTGCTCAAGCGTACGTTTGGACATTCGCTTTTGCTGAGTAATAGACATACCAACCTCCTTGTTAGTAAATAAACGACTGATAGCAGACAAAAAAGTAATCTACTGTTAATGACCAGTTGTAGCACTAATTTGCGCAATCCGCCATTTTATCTGTTAGACCGTAGAGTCAAATACTCTAAGCCTTTGATCTACTAATGCTGAAATGCCGCCCTGTTTTCCATATAAAACTGGCTTATCATTCGCTATTTTTTGTGTGTTACTGGTGTCTCTACCGATTCTTGCTCACTGCGATACCACTCATAGAGCCCAACAAACGAGTTTACTTGATAGACCATGGTCTGAATGGCAAAAATGTAATTACCTGACATAAGGTTTACGGTCAACCATACGAAGTTGGATAGAATCCATAACCACCAATTAAACGAGTAGCGCAGAATCATTGCTGCTTGCGCGGTGATAGACAGTATAAAAGCGATGACGTTAATCCAAAAGAAAGAAATAAGGCCTAAAAATTTACTATTATCATCTTCAACGACCGCATAACCATAGCTTGCTAGTAAATTATTTACCGTTGGGAATAAGGCAAGTCCAATCACCATAAAGCTAATGGTCAGTAGCCAAATCCATTTGCTCGCAGATTTGGGCACCATATCACCATCAGCATCAGTATGCTTTGACCAATAAAAAATACCATAGACGTGGGTAAAGAAGTTGAACAAAGGCGCAAGCATCAGACCAACAGCGCCAGAGGTCGCTTGTACGACCACTTCACCGGCTGTCGCGCCCATACCAAAGCCATTGCCTAAGATGTTTTTACGAAAGGATAATGAAACCACGCATACCAGTCCGATAAAAGACACACCTAAGTAAAACCAATCGAGCATGGTATGTTCGGTGGTCAGCCAAAACCCTGTAGATAAGGAAAGCACACCGCAAATGAACCAGATGACAATCCATTGTATGGCCCATTTCCCAGTGATATTGTCTAGTAGCTGAATACGCATGGCGTTATATTCCTAAAATAAATAATAGTGTCAGTGATGCTTTTTTAATTTGGGTTATCTTTTACGGCTTTTGACCATAAACATACTGGTCGATAAATAACAATGCTTGCTGGTAGCGCGCCTCATAATCTGGTTGATCAATCATGTGCGGCTTAATATCATGACGGGCGAAAATATCCAATAGACGCGCCTCAAAACGACCACGTGCCTCAGGCGTACCCAAAGAGCGCATACCATCATCAATCCAAGGCACATTGTTATCGAGCATAATCGTATGGTCTAAGCGAAACTCATCAATGCAAGCGGCCACAAAAGGATGGGTGCGACCCTCGTACTCTTCACAAAAAGCTTGGGTCGTGACAAAATCGGTATCAATTATCGTCACTGGCGCCGTGGCTATGCTTGTTGCATCACGAATCGCTTGTGCATGGTGCAAGGCAATCGGTCCATAATCGCTATATTGTAGTCCAATTTCGGTGCCGCCCAAATCTGTACCGACATAAACCCGTCCCATCTCAAGCGCAAAGCTAGCACCATAATAATTGGCAAGCTTATGCACCAATGTGGTCTTACCTGAGCTTTCGCCGCCGACAATAGCAACCGTCTTAGTATAGTTACTGCGTGCTTGCGGATGTAGCGCTGACCAATATGCGACTGGATTTCGTGCAATGGCATAAGAGTCAAAGTCAGGCTGTAACGGTGTTGTGACCACCTGCATGATCAGTTGCTTACAAATATCAGACTGTGCTAAAGGGTGATTCTCTGCGACAAATAATACAGTTTCAGTAGGCAAGTTTAACGCATCTATCAAATGTTGCAGCTTAGCGTTACTGGTAGTGATATCAATCGTCACATCTGCAAAGCTTTCATGTACTGGCAGCTCAATCTCATCAGTGGTATGAATATGGATAAAAGCTAAATCAGCACAAGCCATTTGTAACCAACGCGCTTTATCTTGCAACGTGATGTTAAAATCTGGATGCGGCGATGGATGCGTCATAATGACAAGATGTAAGTTTTTTGCTTGTCCTGCTGCGTCCAATATACTGCGCATTTGCCCCAAATGTAGCGGCTCAAAATGTCCAATCATCAATCCTGACTCGTACATAGCTGTCCTTATTCACACTTACTGAGTGCAATTTATTTTTAGTTGTCTAAAGTTTTTAGTATTTATAAGCATGGTATAAAGGTTCGTGAATACTTACCCGTAGATTATTGTAAATAGTCCCTATTTTATGGTGTATTTATCAATAAAATAATGATTTATCTACTTATTACGTTTTCGTTTTACTAGATTGTAATTCTAATAAATAAGCTATTATTTTTAGGATAGAATAATAAGGTCTAAGCATTTGGTTTCATTAAAGAATATAGCACATGTAACAAAAGGTGTAATATGCGAGAAACAAAGCTACCTCTGAAACAATTTGAAATAACTATTTAAAATCAGAGGTTTACGGGTGCTAATGAGAGGTTAGAGTAAGCTTAAGTAGCATAAATTCACAAAGCACGTCTACACAGCCAACAGATAGAAGAGAAATAATTGTTATACTTATTCATAAGTTTAAAGACAAACGTAAAGCGTTTTTACTGTATTCAAAATAAAATCATAAAGCAGTTCATAAGAGTAATATTAAAATAAATAATAAAAAGAGGTATTTGATTTGGCTAAGCTAGCAAAATTACATCGTTCACAGAATAATCGCATGATAGCGGGCGTGATGGGTGGCATTGCAGAATATGTCGGTTGGTCACCAACTTGGGTGAGATTGTTGTTTTTTATCGTCTCAACTTTGAGTGCCGCAGTACCTGGTATTTTGATTTATATCATATTATGGATCATCATGCCGAAGGCAAATGGCCAGTCTTATCAGTAAAGCATTGATTTATAAGAGCAGTGATAAAGTAAAATAGTTCAACAAGAAATTGCAATACCCCAAAAAACAAAAAGCCTGAACAATCAGGATGCCCAAGACATACCTTTCCTCCTGCCCAAATGCTCACGCATTTGGGTATTTTTTTATCCATACCATTGATTGCTTTTAAAATTAGAATTCACTCATAAATCTACTTATTGATGATCTATACACTGAATATTTCGGCATAGGGTGTAAATTTAGTTCAGGTAAATATAGATAAAATAGTCAATTTTTAGTAAGGTGAGCAGTCAAATAGACTCGTTGCTATATAGGCGATACGAGCGCTATCAATATTTTATTTCATAATACTAATTCCACAGTGGCTTTATTACGATGCCCCAAACTATGACAATCCAAACTATGACATCACAAGCGACAACCTCGATGACACAAGAAAAAGACTCTCAACCGATGACATTTCAAGATTTAATCATGACCTTGCAGAATTATTGGGCGGATAAGGGCTGCGTGATCTTACAGCCTTATGATATGGAAGTCGGCGCAGGTACGTTTCATACCGCAACATTTTTGCGCTCATTAGGTCCTGAGCGCTGGAACGCGGCCTATGTGCAGCCATCACGTCGTCCAACCGATGGTCGCTACGGTGACAACCCAAATCGTTTACAACATTATTATCAGTTTCAAGTGGTGCTTAAGCCCAATCCGCCTAATATACAAGAGCTGTATTTAGGCTCACTTGAGGCAATTGGTATTGATCCATTGGTGCATGATGTGCGTTTTGTGGAAGACAACTGGGAATCGCCAACGCTAGGTGCATGGGGACTTGGCTGGGAGATTTGGCTAAACGGTATGGAAGTCACACAGTTTACTTATTTCCAGCAGGTGGGCGGTATTGAGTGTTTCCCTGTGACCGGCGAGATTACCTATGGTCTTGAGCGTCTAGCAATGTACGTACAAGGCGTCGATAGCGTATATGACTTGGTGTGGGCAGATGGTGAGTTTGGTCGCGTTACTTATGGTGATGTTTTCCATCAAAACGAAGTTGAGCAATCTACCTATAACTTTGAACACGCCGATGTGCCAATGATGGGTCAGATGTTCGACTTTTATGAGCAGCAAGCGGATAAATTGGTGGCTGAAGGTTTGCCACTACCAGCCTATGAGATGGTACTAAAAGCGTCACATGCCTTTAACTTGCTCGATGCTCGTGGGGCGATTTCAGTGACCGAACGTCAGCGCTTTATCCTACGAGTACGTACGCTTGCTCGTAAGGTTGCTATTGGTTATGTCGAAGCACGCGCTAAGCTGGGCTTTCCGTTGGCGGATGAGGCGCATCGTCAAGCGGCACTGGATAAGTATTTGCCAAAAGAAGATGTGGCAACTGAAAACACAGATAACAACCAAACTACTAATAACAATAAATAGGAGCATCCCATGAGTACTATTCTATTTGAACTGGGGTGTGAAGAGCTGCCTCCAAAAAGTCTAAAACCTTTACGTGACGCATTACAAGAAAGTGTTACCGAGCAATTAGCAGACGCTAATATCAGCTTCGATAGTATCAAAGCCTTTGCGGCACCGCGTCGTTTAGCAATACAGATTCAAGGCATTAGCGATAAACAGCCGGATCGTACTGAGGAAAAACGTGGACCTGCGATTAAAGCTGCCTTTGATGCTGATGGTAATCCTACCCGTGCGGCGATGGGCTTTGCAAAAGGCTTGGGTATTGAAGCCATCGAGTTGACCACTATTAATACCGATAAAGGTGATTACGTCGGTTATGTGCAAACGATTCAGGGTCAAGCGACCACTGAGCTGCTACCTGCTATTTTTCAAACCGCACTTGATAATTTGCCGATTGCTAAACGTATGCGTTCAGGCGCGAGCCGCAATGAGTTCGTGCGTCCCGTACAGTGGGCAGTCTTGATGCAAGATCATGCTGTCATTGATGCCACTATCCAAGGTCATCAGACAGGGACGCAAACTCGTGGTCATCGCTTCCATAGCCCTGATTACCATAACATTGCGCACGCCAATGACTATGAAGAATTACTAGGTGGTTTAAAAGTAGTTGCTGATTTTGATAAGCGTCAAATGCTGATTAAAAATCAAGTCAAAGCATTGGCAGATGAAGTTAACTCTGATGCTATTGTGCCGCAAGCCTTGCTAGACGAAGTTACGGCATTGGTTGATTTTCCGATTGCCTTACGAGCAAGCTTTGAAGCGCGCTTTTTGCAAGTGCCACAAGAAGCGCTTATTTCTACTATGCAAGCGGATCAAAAGTATTTTTGCTTAACCGATAAAGCAGGCAAATTGCAGCCATACTTTATTTTTATTACCAATATTGAGTCAAAAGACCCGAACCAAATCATTGAAGGTAATGAGAAAGTCGTGCGTCCACGTTTGGCTGATGCAGAGTTTTTCTTCTTACAAGACCAAAAGCAGCCATTATTTGCGCTGACAGAAAGCCTAAAAACTCGCGTCTTCCAAGACAAGCTGGGTACGATTTGGGAAAAATCTGAGCGCATTGCTAAGCTTGCCGCCTTTATTGCCGCCTTAATGCAACAGCAAGGTCAGCAGATTGATATCGATCAAACAGTGCGTGCAGGTATTTTGTCCAAAGCAGACTTGGCAAGCTCATTGGTCGGTGAATATCCTGAATTACAAGGTATCGCTGGTACTTATTATGCACGTTTGAATGATGAGCCAGAAGCAGTCGCGGCAAGTTTAGAAGAGCAATATTTGCCTAAGTTCAGCGGTGACGTATTACCACAGACGCCAATTGGTATTTGCTTAGCATTAGCAGATCGTTTGGACACGCTCGTCGGTATTTTTGCCATTGACCAAGCACCGACAGGATCAAAAGATCCGTTCAGCCTACGTCGTTCTGCTATTGGTATTCTGCGTATTTTGATTGAGAAGCAGCTGCCAATTAATCTAGTTGCTCTCGTTGAGCAAGCCATTAAGGGCTATAGTACCGCGGAAGGTAGCAAGATTGCCAAGATGGGCGATACATTTACCCAAGTGATGGCATTTTTGAACTCGCGCTATCGGGCAATGTATACCGAGCAAGGCGTTAGCGTCGATACGATTCAGGCAGTACAGGCGATTAATCCACATATGCCGCTTGATTTTGATCAACGTATTCGTGCCGTTCAAACGTTTAGCGACTTACCTCAAGCGTCGATGCTTGCTGATTCAAACAAGCGCGTTGCCAATATATTAGCCAAGTCAGAAGTGAGCGTTGCTGACACTGTTGATGAAGCTCTACTATCTGAACCTGCTGAGCAAAATTTATATGCGAGTATGAAGCAAGCACAGACAGTGGTACAACCATTACTTGAGCAGGCTGACTATACGCAAGTATTGCAAACGCTTGCTAGCTTAGATGAGCCATTGACGCAATTCTTCGATAGTGTGATGGTCAACAGTGAAGATACGGCGCTTAAAGCCAACCGCTTAGCGTTGCTTAAGCAAGTACGCGCATTGTTTTTAACTGTGGCTGATATCAGTGAGCTACAGTTATAGTTTGGTCCCTGATAGCTTAGTCACTATGACGGCCAAATAATGTATTCTATAAAATAAAAACTGGCTCACTGTAGCCAGTTTTTTATATGATTATTCTGAAGCGTTGCGTTTATAATGTATTCAGCCATATTTGAAGGAGCGCTGCCGTGTTAGCTGTTATTATTATCATCATCATTATCTGGGTTTCGATGTGGGGATTTTATAAGTTCATGTACCCGCGTGCACCCAAAAGCATGATGCCCAAAAAAGGCGATGTTATTACACCGCGTCAGTGTGACTTTTGTGGCAATAGCTTGGCTGAATATCGTGGCGTGCTTGAAAGCAATATTAACGCTAAAACGATTGATATCAGCGTTGATGCTGATGCCAACATGGCGTCAGAGATTACGGATGAACCAACATCTGGTGAGCTTTTCTTTTGCAATTATGAGCACCAAGCAGATTTTCATGCAGGTAAGGTTCATCAGCCATAAGTCTAAAAACAGCATTATCTAATGACCATAAAAAACGCTTAGTTTCATAAACTAAGCGTTTGATATATTTATAAGTATCAAGAAATGCATTGGCTTATAAAATAGAGTGAGCATCTTGAATAACTTTGTTTAGCAAAGCCATAGACTGCTTATCCTGTTGCCCGCGATCTTCTTCACCTCTTTCATGAGTTTGGATTTTTTCATATAAATTTAGGCAGCATAATACCAGTAAGCTTTCTTGACTAAGACTTGGTGCGTCTCTTTTTAAACTTAAAGCAAAATCGTTGATATAAGATACCGCTGAACGCAATTCTTCTTGTTCATGTACTGGGCAGTAGATAGGATAAGTAATGCCAGCAATCGCAATATCGACTTTCTTGATTTGCGGCTCAGGTGCGCTATTTACTTTAGCAGTGGGGCTGCTTTGCGTATTTGCATTAGTTGATACAGTTTTCTGTGCCTGACTATTTTTTACTTGGTTGGTTTCTACTTGAGCATTCTTTACTGGGCTGTTTTTCTGTTTTTCAGTGATTTTGTTATGGTTGTCGGTCATGATAAATCCTACAATGTCTGGTCAATAGAGGGGAAGAGGGATGCTGTCATCGTGAGCGTTTGTGAGCTTCATTAACGAAAATAGTGATAGCTTTTGACTATAAGACACTACTGGCTTTCTGTTTGATCAATACGGGTTAAGCGCTGCAATACCACTTGTGTACGCTCCGCTGCCAATTCATTCTTCTTTTTTAAGTCACTGTTTTGCTGCTTGATATCGCTATACTGCTGCTTTAATTCATTATTATGCTGTTTTAGGTCATGGTTTTGTTGTGCTAGCAGCTCAATCTGCTTATGAAGTTTATCTTGCTCTTCACCGATCATATGGTGCGCTTCAGCCAAGCTTTGGTAGCGTTTATCAAGGTCATTAAATTGTTTTTTGGCACCATCGCGTTCTGTATAGCTGCTATCTAACTTAGTTTTTAGGGCGCTAAGCTCTTTCGGGTCGGTTAATGGTTGTTGCTTGAGACTGCTAAGTTCAGCACTGACAAGCTGATACTGTTTTTTGATGTCGAGTATCATTTTTTCTAATATTCTAAGTTGGTCATACATAGTCAGTTTTTATCCTTAACAAATAAGCGTAAATGAATGTTGTTGTCTGCGTTTAATAATGCCATAGGTGACCGCATAATATCTATACCAACAAAGTAATTACCAGCATTGGGCTCGATCTCTTTATTTTTTATGAATCACTGCCTCATCGATAACATTGTACTGATTTTATTTTATAAGCAATCATTAACCATCAATTATTAGGACATCTATTATGAATGACAATATCTCTGGCTGGAATACATGGTTAAAGGCTTTTGACGACTGGACTGATGTGTCTATCAGTGAGGTACATGGTCTAATGACGGGGCTGATGACTGCTTGCGACGCGCCTGATGAACAGGTATGGGCCAAGGTATTTGAAGAATTGAGTTTTGCGCCATTACCTGACGAAGCGTTGACCTTGCTGACTGAAGAAGCCGAAGACACCGTATTTCAGCTAAAAGACAAGGATGATGCTTATTCCTATACGCCGCTTGTGCCAGATGATGAACATGACCTATACGAGCGCGTAATGGCATTGAAACAGTGGGCAAATGGTTTTATGACAGGTTTTGGTATCACTGATTGCCGTCTGAGCAGTGAAGAAAACGAGATGCTTACTGATTTGGCAAAAATTGGTGGCATTCGTTTAGAAGACGATGAAGATTTCGAAGGCGGCGAAGAGTCTTATTTGTACATTTATGAATTTGCCCGTATGGTACCAGTGAGCTTTGCCACTCGTCAGCGTAAGCCTGTGAAAGACATTGCGCTAATTGCTGGTCTTGCTATCGATGCCAAAACCACTAAAGAGTTACAATCAGAAGGTAAGGCTTCTAATACTAAGCCAAAACCGATGCCACCTGTCATTGATGTGATGAATCAGAATCATCCATCGTAAGTCAGATCCGTCATAAAGGGTTTGGTAAGATATGGGGTACTATAAAACCTAATAAAGGACTGTAATTTGCTATAAGGTAATAAAAGGGAGACTGAGATGATAACTGATAATGATGATAAATCTGATGATATGATTCATTTGCGCCGCTCTATTGAGCTTGCTACCGAAGCCTTAGAGGCAGGTGATGAGCCATTTGGGAGTGTGTTGGTCGCTGGTGATGGTCAAGTGTTGCACGAAGACCGTAATCGCGCCAATAGCGTCGATGCTACTTATCACCCTGAGATTGCTGTTGCCCAATGGGCAGCAAAGCATATGACGGCTGAAGCGCGTGCGCAAGCAGTGGTTTATACTTCCGGTGAGCATTGTGCTATGTGCTCCGCCGCTCATGCGTGGTCAGGGCTTGGTCGCATTGTTTATGTTAGCTCCTCAAAACAGTTGGATGAATGGATGCAGGAGATGGGTGTAAAATCTTCATCACCAATCAATTCATTAAGTATTCAAGAGGTAGCACCAAATGTGCCAGTTGAAGGTCCGATTGCTGGATTAGATGCAGAAGTGAAAATGCTGCAACAACGTGCATTCCAAAGACGCTAAGCTCTTTTTATCTTTATCGTATTAAGGATTTTTTATGACTGTATCAACTCGTACTGATGGCTTATCTCACGCTGTAATGGATACTGATTATCCATCGAATAGCATTGACTGGCTTACAAGGCTGATTGCTTTTGATACGGTCAGTCGCCATTCAAATTTGGCATTGATTGAATACGTACAACGCTATTGTGAGCAATTAGGCTTAAGCGTAGATTTGACCTTTAATGATGCCAAAAATAAAGCGAATTTATTTGTCACCGTAGCAGCAGGTGGCAATGCTAATAACAGTGCTGATATCATCAATCATGGTTTGGTGCTATCAGGGCATACTGATGTTGTACCAGTTGATGGTCAAGCATGGACATCAGAGCCGTTTATTGCGACGATTCGTGGTGACAAGCTATATGGACGCGGTGCTTGCGATATGAAAGGCTTTATTGCGTGTGCGCTAACTTTATTACCAAAAGCGGTGGAGTTATCGAATAGTGGTCAGCTGAGTCGTCCTCTTCATTTGGCATTGTCATTTGATGAAGAGGTTGGCTGTCTAGGTGCGCCATTAATTTTGGCAGACTTAAAAGCTCGCGGTATCACTCCTGATTATTGTATCGTCGGTGAGCCCACCAATATGGCGATGGTCGTGGCGCATAAAGGTATTGCTGTTTATCGCTGCCGCGTCCACGGTAAATCTGCGCACTCATCATTGACAGCAACAGGTGTGAACGCCATCAGTTATGCCAGTCGTTTGATTGGCTATGTTGATACCTTGGCAGAAGAAATAAGCCATCGTGACGATAATGATGCACTGTTCGATGTCCCTTATTCGACATTGTCTGTGGGCACCATACAAGGTGGTACAGCGACCAATATTGTGCCCAATCTGTGTGAGTTCACCTTTGATTATCGCAACCTGCCACACATGACACAGGACGACATTCTGCTACCGATCCAAGCAAAAGTCGCAGAACTAAGTGCACAGATGCAAATGCGCGCTGCCGATACCGGCATTGAGCTGATGCAAGAAGAAAGCGTACCGGCAATGACAGATAATGACAGTGCCGAGCTACAAGCGCTGATAGCGGCACTGACAGGTGACACTCAACGCCATAAAGTTGCTTACGCTACCGAAGGCGGACAGTTTACTAATAGCGGTATCCCAACGATTATCTGTGGTCCCGGCAGTATTGAGCAGGCGCATAAAGCCGATGAATATGTTAAGTTAAATGAGATTGAGCGCTGTGATAGCTTCTTACAGCGTCTATTAGAAAGTTGTACTATGGATAAATAAACCGCAAGGTTTAGGTCGTGGTTGGTATAATAAACACCGTCTTTATGGCGGTGTTTATTTTTTCGTTTAGTCAGTTTAAAATAAAACAGTAGGGGTTGGTTGATGTCTTGGCATCTGTTTGCGGTATTTTTTGCAAGTACGTTTTTTATCTCAGCGACACCGGGCCCGAATATGCTACTGGCATTTCAGTATGGGATTAATTACGGGGTCAAGCGGACATTATGGACGCTGGCAGGTCTCAGCCTTGGGCTCTTTATCCTGTTGCTCTCGACGCTACTAGGCTTGGATGTCATTAGCCGTCAGTCGCCATGGTTATTGACGGTCATTAAGACAGTCGGTGCCATTTACCTTATTTATTTAGGTGTTGCTTCATGGCGTGATAGTGGCAGCAATAGTAGCTTAATGGATGACGCCAATGCCATGAGCGAAGAAATTAGCGCAGAGTTAACAACAAGCTCAAATCGCCCTGATAGCATTCATAAATCTGAGACACTCAAGCCGCGCTCGCTCTCTAGTGCTGCGGTCAAGATGGCACCTAGTAATGCTATGCTATTTCGCACAGGGATGTGGGTCTCACTTTCTAACCCAAAAGCAATTTTATTTTTTGCAGCTTTCTTTCCTAAATTCATTAATTTTGGTGCGCCACTATGGCCGCAATATATTATGCTTACCTTAGGACTGTTTCTCAGTGAGACGATTTGGCAGATAATATATACATTAGGCGGTAAAAAGCTGGCAGGGTGGTTAGATGTTGGTAAGCGTTTAGCTTGGCTCAATCGTGGTTGCGGCATTATATTTATATTAATTGCAGTCGCTTTATTGGCTGATGTGTTCAATAGTTTTATGATTTAAAAGTCGCTATTAATCATATTCAGTCCTAAATAAAATAAGTACAAATATTATAACGCGCTACTGGTATAAATTTTTCTTGCTTGCTGTGCCTGCGCAGACAGAGGCGGCGCAAAACTTATCCCAGTATCACTGTGTTTGATTTATAGTGGCTTGACTATAGTCATATAAAGGCTGATATTTAATCATAAAAAAGCCGCTTACTAGTGAATAGTGAACGGCTTTTTTGGCTATTTTATTTGCAACAATGATTAAGCTAAAACTGCTTCAATCTCGCCTTTTACCATGTGCGGACTGACAAAATCAGTAATGCGTACGCTCACAATTTTACCCAACATCTCATCCATTTTATCTATCGCATAAGGGAACATTACGGTACGGGTATTGTCTGCTGTACCAATTAGACAATCAGGATGACGATTGGCGACTTGCTCGACCAAGACGCGAGTCGTGGTGCCGACCATCTCATGAGTTTTAGCAAGCGTTGAGTCGATAATAACTTTTTGGAATTCTGCCAAGCGCTCTTTCTTAGTTTTGAAGCTCACATCGTCCGGTAGTTCTGCTGCTGGCGTACCTGGACGCTTAGAATAGATAAAGCTATAAGAGTGATCGAAGTTTAACTCTTTGGCTAGATTTAAAGTATCTTGGAAGTCTTGCTCTGTTTCACCTGGGAAGCCAATGATAAAGTCGCTAGATAAGTGAATATCAGGACGTATGGCTTTGAGCTTATTAATCTGATTGATATAAACATCAATAGTATGGTTACGCTTCATTGCCGCCAAGATAGCATTTGAGCCGCTTTGTACAGGCAGATGCAAGTGTGATACTAGCTCTGGCAGTTGCGCATAGGCGTCAATGATATCATCAGTGAACTCTAGTGGATGGCTGGTTGTATAGCGAATACGCTCAACACCATCGACGTGTGACACATAGTGCAGGAGCTCTGCGAAACGACAAATACTGCCATCGTCTTTTTCGCCGCGATAGCCATTAACGTTTTGACCGAGTAGATTGATTTCACGTACACCTTGTGCCGCTAAGCTGTCAATTTCAGCCAATACATCGTCCAGTGGACGTGACAATTCTTCACCACGTGTATAAGGCACGACGCAGAATGAGCAATACTTAGAGCAGCCTTCCATTATTGATACAAAGGCTTTAAATCCTTCTACTCTTGGTTCTGGTAAAAAATCAAACTTTTCGATACTTGGAAAAGATACATCCACCGTACCAATACGGTTCTTAGGCGCAATCTCACGTTGCTCGTGCGATTGGTCATACAGCTCTGGCAAACGGTGCAACGTTTGCGGACCGAATACCATATCGACATAAGGCGCGCGCTTTTGAATGTTATCGCCTTCTTGCGAAGCCACACAACCACCAACACCAATAACAAGATCAGGGCGTTTTTCTTTCAATTTGCGCCAGCGACCCAATTCTGAAAAGACTTTTTCTTGGGCTTTTTCGCGAATGGAGCAAGTATTCATCAGCAGTACATCGGCTTCGTCGATATTATGCGTCACTTCCATGCCATGTGAGTCACCAAGCACATCAAGCATTTTGCCCGAGTCATAGACATTCATCTGACAGCCTTGGGTGGTGACAAACACCTTTTTGGTAGCTGCTTTTTCGACAGGAGCTTGTGCTGAACTTAGTTCATTGAGTGCGGTGATCACAGGCGTGACAGCGGTAATGTCAGAGGCAGCAGCGTCATCGATGCGGGGATTGAATACAGTAACACTCATAAGGATAAGTCCATGATTGACCAAAAATATAGCGGGCTAGCCGATTAACAGGTGACGTATTTTATCACAACCCCGCGCTAATGTGAAAAGTTAGCGTCTGCTCATTATTATAAGTAGATTGGATTATTTATAATAGTATCAATTGCTTATCGATGATTATTTGGTTATAACTAAGATACATAATGATTGATGCCGATTTGTACGCAATACCACCTTCGTGTTACGCGGTGCTATCCAATTTATTAATGAAAAGTAAAGCTTATAGTTGAAAGTGCAACGAGTATAGTATGATGAATGTCATCCTATTAGCGTCATTGAATAAATCCTGATTTCTATCTGTCTAAAATATCAATTTAGGAATGTATTTTTTAAACCTATATTTTAGAATCATTTGATTAGAGTCACTTTTTTAAAAGCCTTTTTAAAATATTATTTAATACCAATTATATAAGACCCACTATAAAAGAGAGTCAGTATGAAAAAGCCGCAGGTTGCTCCTGATATGATTGATAAAAACACCTATCAAAATGACACACATAAGAGTTCTAAAAAAATGACGCTTAAAAAAAGCGCGCTGAGCTTGGCAGCGGCTGTCGGTGCTTTGGGCTTTTCGCAAGTAGCCTGTGCAGAATTGACATGGGGTGAGAGCGGCAGTTCTGAGCAACAAGGCAAATATCAAGTAGAGCGCTATCAGCCTGATGGCTATCAACCAAACAGTCAACAAAACACTTCTCAACAAAGTACTTTTCAACAAAGTACTTTTCAACAAAACAATGCTTATCAACCAGACAATGGCGTGGGTTCATTCACTGCAGCAGCCATTGCGGCAGAGCGCGGCGATGTCAATGCGCTTTATAATTATGAGCAAGCTATGAGCGGTGGCTTATTTGCCATGTATCCTACTTACTGGCGGATGAATGTAGATTTGAATTCGCAAAGCCCTGCGGCAGTGTCGCAGTTTGTGCGTCAATATCCAGATACGGTCATGGCAGAAAAACTGGCCGCTGATTTTGCTGAAACCAAAGCGGGTTCAAATGATTATGCTGCCGTGCGCCAAGTGGCAAATCTGATCACCAATGCTGATGACAGTGAGAAGTGTGCGGTTGCGCTTGGGTTTAATAATGGCGGCGATACCATGCGTGCTATGGCAGCGAAGTCTGATGTCTGGTTGACCACCAAAAAACAGCCAGCTCTATGTGATCAGCTAGCGCTTGAGATGAATAATAACGCCTTAATTAGCAATCCAGAGAGAGTTTCTCGCCTCAAACGTATGCTGCGTAAAGGCAAAACCGGTGATATCATGGCGTTATCTTCGCGCTTAGGTATGCCCATTCCTTATGCATCACTGAGTGACATCCAGCTTAATCCATCATCGTTCTTTAGTCGTTTCGCCCGCGAACCTGCCAGCCAAACCAATCAATATTTGTACCTTTATGCGATGGGACGTGTTGCCGAAAAGTCTTATCGTGAGGCGGCGTTGCAGTTAGAGTTTGATATAAAGCAAGACAATCAGCGTTCAGCCAAACTGTTAACCGATGATACTCGCCGCGCAGCTTATCGTACTCTTGGTGTGCAACGCATGAATCACAATACCGATGATGGTTTTAACGTTGAAGCCGTCGACTGGTTCCGTAACAGCTTAGACAATGACTTTAGTTTTGAAGAAGCAGAATATTATGCCATGGCAGCGATTCGTTTTAGTCGCTGGGATGATGTGGTCGAAGCCATCTCAAGAATGGATGCCGAAACCCAAAAAGCCAATCAATGGCAGTATTGGTTGGCACGCGCTTATGAGCAGTCAAATGATGGCAGCAAGCGCAATACTGCTAAGAAAATGTATCAAAATCTCGCTAAAAGTAACGAATATTATGGTTTGATGGCAAAGGAAAAAGTTGGTCAACGTTTTGATGCCAGCCGTTTGGGTGGTAGTAATTTACCTAATGTCAGTAGCGCGGATCGTGCGCGCGTCATGCAAAATCCACATTTTGCCCGTGCATTTGCGTTATATAACGCTGATGCCAGCCGAGCTTATGCCAATCGTGAGTGGAACTGGGCGGTCAAAAAAGCACGTGATAACCGTGATGAAAAATTAATCATTGCAGCAGCGCGTCAAGCGTATGATATGGGCTGGCTCGATCGTGCGATATATGCCATTGACAATACTGACAACGTCAATAGCCTTGCAATATCGCATCCGATGCCGCACCAAGATGCTGTAGTACGCTATAGTCAGTCGGCTGGTATCGATCCCGCTTGGGCATATGGCATCATGCGTCAAGAGAGCCGATTTGTAGCCTCTGCGCGCTCAAATGTCGGGGCAAGTGGACTTATGCAAGTCATGCCAGATACCGCAAAATATATTGCTCGTAATTTGGGCGAGACATATAGCGCAAGTCGTGCCAATAGCGGTGATACCAATATCCGTTATGGTACATGGTATATGGGTGATATCTTTGGGAAGCTAAACAGTCAGCCTGTATTGGCAACGGCGGGCTACAATGCTGGTCCAAACAATGCCAAGCGTTGGCAGCCAACCTATGGCTCACTGGCAGCGGATCAGTACGTTGAGTCTATTGCTTTTCCTGAAACACGGAATTATGTCAAACATGTGATGGAAAATGCCACCATCTATAGCAGCTTATTGAGTAATGGTCAGCCAATCACTCAGCGTATGGGTACCGTACCTGCCGCATTTTAATTTGAGTAATAGCAAAAAACCATTAACGATAAAAGGTTAATGGTTTTTTTACAGCTGCAATTTGTTAGCTTAGCAATCGTATTTTGACGACCAAATTTTTTCAATAATGACAATGGTCAACATAGATGATTCATCTATCATGCATGTTTACGTTTTTGCTATAGATTAAAAGAGGGTTTTTGCTACCATTGCTGTCATTATGAGTGATTTTTTCACAAGGTGTTTTTGAGGTACTCAATCGATGCTTTGAGCTTAATTAGCCAATTTGAGTAATACTACCCGAATCTAGAAGCTATTTTGCAAAAGCTGATTTTTATCATTACTCAATACTTTACCTTCATATAATAAAAAATACCTCAATCTGCCTATATCGTTTCACATTAGGCATCGGTGAACTCTTTAAACCAAACTGGGCTTGATGCCAAAAAACAGTGATATCAGAGTACGTAAGTGACAATATGACAAGTAAACAGTATAACTATAGCGGTTGGACAGCTTTTAGTATTGCCACTTTGCTACTGTTGCAAGGGACAATGGCTATGTCTGCCCAAGCAGCTAACGCGAGTAAAAGTGGTCATCGCGTGCTGATGATTGAGATGACACCAGCATTATGTAACTTGCAACCAACGCGTTCGCGTATGCGTCAGTGTCTAGAAGGCTATTCCTTGACTGTGTCAGGTTTAGACATGGGTTATGGAGAACGCTGCGGACGTGGTAGTGAACCGCGTATCACACCGCTACAGTTAAAAGTCGTCAACCGTATTATGCCCGATACCACAGTGCGTACCCAAGCGTGGCAACGTTATGGCGCTTGTAGTCCATTAAGCTCCAGTAATTACTTCCGCCAAATCACTAACTATGCGGGCGCTCTCAAGCTGCCAAATGAGCTAAACACGGGCAATAGTTATACGGTATTAAAATCTCGCTTTATCGGTCAAATGACCAGCTTAAATAGTGGTATGACTCCTGCTAGTGTCGATCTGATTTGTCAGTCAGGTACGCAACGTCAAATGATATTAACGGATGTACATGTCTGTTATGAAGGCAGTGAATTTGGCAACTGTCATAATGTCGTGGACAATTGTGGCAGTAAATTCGTTATTTCAGGCGGTAAATAATCCGTCTTTATCTGGTTTGATTATCTCTCCTTTTACATCGTACACCCTACGTTTAACCTATTTATATCCTGCTATATAAATTGCCAATATATCATCGTATAAAATGTAACAATATAGTTAAGGATAGGTTTCTTGCTTTATCTAGACGCTTAATAGACTGAAGTGCTACACTAGCTCTCGGTTTATGACTACTATATTAATCGAGTAAGCATTCAGCGAGTAAATCGCTATCTAAATCGATAATCACCAATTAGAATCGTGAATATCTAATCAATAATTAGGGAGTATTCAATGTCAATGAAACAGCCTGTACGCGTTGCCGTGACTGGTGCCGCTGGTAATATCAGCTATGCTATGTTATTTCGTATTGCTTCTGGCGAGATGCTAGGTAAAGATCAGCCAGTGATTCTGCAATTACTTGAAATCGCTCCAGCACTTGATGCCCTAAAGGGTGTGGTCATGGAATTAGAAGACTGTGCATTCCCATTATTGGCTGGTGTCGTCCAAACTGATGATGCGACTGTGGCTTTTAAAGATGTCGATTATGCGTTACTCGTAGGCTCACGCCCTCGTGGTCCTGGTATGGAACGTAAGGATTTGCTAGAAGCCAATGCTGCGATTTTCTCAGCGCAAGGTAAAGCATTGAATGATGTTGCAAGCCGTGATGTTAAAGTATTAGTAGTAGGTAATCCTGCTAACACCAACGCTGTCATCGCTCAGCGTAACGCACCAGATTTAGATCCACGTAACTTCACTGCCATGACTCGCCTAGATCATAACCGTGCAATGGCACAGTTAGCTGGCAAGACTGACAGCACGGTTAATGACGTGAAGAAAATGATCATCTGGGGCAACCATTCATCAACTCAGTATCCTGATTTGACGGCGAGCACTGTAAATGGCAAACCGGCGTTAGACTTGGTTGATCGCGCATGGTACGAAGGTACTTATATCCCAGAAGTACAACAACGTGGCGCTGCAATCATCAAAGCACGTGGTGCATCATCTGCCGCTTCTGCTGCCAATGCTGCTATCGCACACGTGCGTACGTGGGTCATGGGTACTGATGAGAATGATTGGGTATCTATGGGTGTCTATTCAAACGGTGAGTACGGTATTGCTAAAGGTTTGATTTACTCATTCCCAGTGACTTGTGCTAACGGCGATTGGTCTATCGTAGATGGCGTTGATGTGTCATCAGATTTCTCAAAAGAGAAAATGGCAGCCACTGAGCAAGAGCTGAGCGAAGAGCGTGATGCAGTAGCACACTTATTACCGTAAGCTTTTAGGCTATTGTCATATTAGGGCTGTTTATATTCAGCACTAAGTAAAAGGTCCTCATTTATCATGAGGGCTTTTTTTGTTTGAATTTTAGCGTGCCGTCAGCATTAATTATGTTGTATCGATAAATAGCCTATTTATGATGCCTATTTCCGCATAATGCTTAAAGGTTAATACAATTGATAACGTTAGATAAACGTTGATTAACAGCTATTACTATAAAGCTTGCTACAATAATCAGGTTCATTTAAATAATAAGCATAAGTAAATTTTGCCATTTAAGGAGAAAATGTATGTTAGGCGAACCTGAATATAGTATGAGTGAGTTATTCGCTCAGTTGGGTCTTGATAGCTCTGATGAGGCGATTGATCATTTTATTGAAAACAATCAATTAGCAAAAGAAGAAAAATTGACAGAAGCCAGTATCTGGAATGACAATCAACGTATGTTCCTACAAGAAGAATGGGAAAAAGATGCAGCGTGGGTAGAAGTGATTGATGAATTGAATGTCCGTTTGCACCCACAGGCGTAAGTTATCAGCTAGGCAATAAAAAATAGCCTGATAATAAACCAGTCATTAAAAAACCCACAACTTTAAAGGTTGTGGGTTTTTATTTATCAATGATTTGCTTAAAAGGGTCACTACTTAACCACCCGTTTGCTTGTCTCGCCATTCAATCAATTCTTGTACATCATGATGAATACCTTGTTTTAGCGCATCTAAACTTTCGTAATGACGTTCTCCATGCAAATAATGCAAAAAACGCACCTGCAAGGTTAAACCATATAAGTCGGCTTGTAGTTGTGGAAAGTGTACTTCCAAACGCCAATCATGGGTTTTGTCGACGGAAGGTCTAGTGCCGATATTAGCAGTACCAAACAAACTGTGTGCCTGCAAACCTGCTATGCCTTTATGACCCTCATCTGCACGTTTGACTAAATCGCTTGGTATAACATTGCCATCATTATCTAGGCTAACCACATCGACCGCAAAAATACCATGTAAGGCAGGCTTGATACGTTTTAGGTCAATATTAGCGGTCGGGAAGTCCATGGTGCGACCAATTTTATCACCACCAACGACCGTGCCAGTAATAGCGTAATCTCGACCAAGTAATGCATTAGCCGCATTGATATCACCTGCCAATAAGAGATCCCGAATACGAGTGGAGCTGATGCGTGCTGCTTTATGATTATCGTCAGTAATCGTATCTAGATTGGTCACATGCAAACCATAATCGCGTAAAAACTGACTGTCACCAGTACGATCATGCCCAAATTTAAAATCATCACCCAATACCAAGGCTTGTACATTTAAACGCTGTGCTAAAATATCTGCAAATGCCTGCGCTGATAATGAGCGAAATTCGTTGTCGAAGCCTGCCACAATCAAGGTTTCAACGCCATATTCTGCTAGCAACGCTTGCTTTTCAGCAAGATTGGTTAAACGGGCTGGGGCAGCAGCAGGGGCAAAGAACTCTCTTGGCTGTGGCTCAAATATCATCACGGCAGAGCCAAGATTACGCGCCTTTGCAAGTTCGCGCACTTGAGTAAGCATCGCTTGATGTCCCAAATGCACGCCATCAAAATTGCCAATAGTGAGCACACAGGGCGCTAAAGCTACTGGGTTGGTATTGGTAGGCGAAGCGTCTGAAGACGCCAGCAGTTGCTCAAGAAAATAGGTATTCATAAATGTTCAGCTATGATAGATGAAACCAGATAAAAAATGAAAAACACATTTGGATATAAAGTCGATGTGTTTAAAATCAGCCATTATAAAGTAAAATAGCCAGACTAACATCCTATAGTCTGCTGATAATGGCAGAACGATATTGTCCGTTTTATATCATAGTTATTTTACTGACTGAAGCTTGTTTGATTACCTAGAGATCGCTTTATAGGGTGATCAAACTATTAACGATGAATAACCCATTACGGAGGTGCTATGTCTGCAATAACAGCTAACCCACATTCTAAACCTATTTTTGATCGGACTAATTTGCCTATATTGACGAATAAGTTTGGCGATACATTTATGGTGCAGTATGCGACTGCAAATGATTTATCTGAAGTTTTAGCCATTTATAATCAAAGTATTGCTGGTAAGCAGGCAACAGCCAATCTAGAACCAGTGACTTATGAAGAGCGGGCAGCTTGGTTTGTAGAACATATCGAGAGTGCAACACGACCTATCTATGTCGTTAGAATGATAGATATAGCTATGGAAGACGATATGCATAAAAAACGCCCGTCAATTGTCGCATGGGGCAGCTTTAGTGATTTGTATGCGCGTCCGGCTTATCATATTAGTAGCGAGATCAGCATTTATATTCACAACAACTATCATAGTCGAGGTCTAGGCAGTTTATTGCTTCGCTGGATGTTGCAGCAAGCGCCAAGCCTCGGTATTCGTAATGTTGCAGCGCTTATTTTTGCCCATAACCAGCCAAGCTTGGGGTTATTTCGTAAGCTTGGCTTTGAGCAATGGGGGTTGATGCCACAAGTCTGTGATATGGATGGATTTATCGCTGATGTGGTGATGCTGGGTAAACGGGTGATAGATAATGACAATAATATCTAAGATAACTATGGTGACATTCCTGCTTTAAACAAGCATTTTTTACCCCAATATTTTCCATTCACCATTGATTTTTTGCAGCTCATAAGCCAAAGGCGCAGGCTCACTTTGACCTTTTAATCTTAGCTCACCTGTGACCGTGGCTTTTGTTTTATCGCTATTGTACTTGGTATCAATAATAGTGACCGCTTCAACCGTCTGCTTAAAGGCAAACTGGGTGTTTTTTAACTCTTCAGCGAAATTCTCCATATCGACTTTATAGTATGACGCTGCTTTCTTAACGTCGCCATAATATAAGGTATCAAGCGCTAGTTTCACCGTATTTTCTGGTGTACCTGCTTCGGTTCGATTGGTTAGTATACTTGGCTCTTTTACAGCCGCTGCGATAGGGCTGATATCTTGACTGACGATGTCGTTATCTGTCTTAGCCGTATCACTGTTAGCTATGCTATCAGTCTTATTAACATCAGCAGTACTATCGACATCATCCGTGCTGTTAACAGTATTTATGGCAGATGAGCCGTCTGTTGTCTCGTCTGCTGGCTGGGTCTCTACCTTGTTATTATCGCTACAACCGCTTATTAATAGTCCAGCACTGAGTAGACCGGTCGCAAAAATCATAGGTAAGCGTTGAGCTGCAAGCTGCTGAGTAGTCATATAAAACCTTAATATTGAGTAATTTAACAATAAGCCATTATGGCAACTATCAGCAGTATGCACTGTCAATTCTCATATTGAGCTTGTTTTGGTTTGGTAAACCAATAATTTATCACACCCTTTTAACCATGTTTGAGTTGGCGAGGACGGAAGCCTGTTGCTAATAATACTCCGCCGTAAACCAGCGCACCGACCACACACATAATCAGCAGCGCAACCAAACGTTGCCACTGTGCCTTGTCGGTTGGAAAGTACGGTAGCATGACATAAAGCACAGCGATCATAGCACTGGTAGAGATTGCAAACTGCGCAAACAGTTTTTTCCAGTGACTGCCAAAACGGAAAATATCACGCTTATGCAAGAAGTAATACAGTAAGCCTGCATTCACAAATGATGCGCCAGTCGTCGCAAGTGCCAGACCGCCATGCAATGGAATCTCAAGGAAGTAAAATATCCCAATGAAGATAACACTAAAGATCATATTAGCAAAAACGGAAATAATACCGATTCTGACGGGCGTACGGATATCTTGACGAGCAAAAAACGCAGGGGCAAAGACTTTTATTAACATAAAGCCTAGGATGCCACCCGCCATGCTTTTTAGCGCAAGCGAACTCATTTGCGCATCACGTAAAGTAAATTCGCCACGTAAAAATAGCGCTTGCATGAGCACGTCAGACAGAATAAACAGTGCTGCCGATGCAGGTACACCGACTAAGATAATTAAGCGAGCTGCCCAATCGATGGTCTTTTTAAAACTGACATCATCTTTTTGGGCTTCACTTTTTGATAGGCTTGGCAAAATGACTGTACCAATTGCCACACCAATTAAACCAAGGGGTAACTCGCTCATACGCTCAGCGGCATATAGCCACGAGACTGAGCCGCCAATCATCAAAGAGGCAAAGATAGTATTTAATAGCAGATTAATTTGAGTAACCGACACCCCAAAGATAGCAGGTAGCATCAGCTTTAATATGCGTCTGACGCCTTCATGCTGGAAGTCGATTTTGGGCATCACCAGTAGTTTTTGTTGGGATAACTGTGGCAATTGCAGTAGGAGCTGTAATAAACCAGCGATAGCGACCGCATAACCTAGCGCCATAATGGGCGTCTCAAACATAGGTGCAAAAACCAGCGCGCCACCAATCATACACAGATTGAGCAATACAGGTGCAAAGGCTGGTGCCGCAAAACGTCCGTAACTTTGTAAAATGCCACTGGCAAAAGCGGTCATGGAAATAAATAATAAGTAAGGGAAGGTGAGGCGCAACAGCTCAGCGGTAATCGCAAACTTATCAGGTTGATCAGAAAAACCGGGCGCAAATAAAGTCACGACCCACGGTGCCATTAAAATAACCACTACGGTAAGCATCGATAAAATTAACATCAGCGCGCCTGACGTGCGACTGACTAATATCTGTACTTCTCGTAGACTATATTTTTCTTTATATTCAGATAAAACAGGTACAAAGGCCTGACTAAATGCGCCTTCAGCAAACAGGCGTCGCAGAAAGTTCGGTATCTTAAAGGCGACCAAGAAAGCGTCCATCAGACCGCCAGCGCCAAAGACGCCTAATAACACAATATCGCGTACCAGACCTAAAATACGCGACAGCATAGTCATACTACTGACTACCATGGTTGAACGAAATAACCGACTTTTTGCCATGAGAACCTATTATGCCAATTTGTTTAGTGATGGTTGCTTGCTGATTTACGAGAGTCAAAAAAACTGTCAGATTATAGCACTTTCATAACCTAGGTAAATGCATTGAATATGGAATATGTATTCTTCTATTTCTTGAGATTTTATCCTCATTGAAGTAAGGTTTAGCCCTCAAGAAGGCGGGCTACCATTTCACGCAATCTTGTCCATTCAAAACAATCACCGGGGTCAGTCTTGCGACCAGGTGCAATGTCACTATGACCAGTCAGATGCCGACGGGTTTTGGGATACGCGTCATAGATTGCGACGATTGCGTTTGCCAATGCTTCATACTGCGCCGCGCTAAAGGGCACAAAATCTGACCCTTCAAGCTCAATGCCAATGCTATAATCATTACACTCAGCTCGACCAAGATAGCTCGACCTGCCAGCATGCCATGCACGCTCGTTAAAATTCACAAACTGCGTCATCGTACCGTCACGCTCGATAAATAAATGTGCGGAAACTTCAGCACCTTTTATCGTCTGAAAATAAGGATGGGCGTCCCAGTCTAACTGATTGGTGAACAAGGCTTTGACGTAGTGGTTGCCATCAGAACCGCACGCGCCAAACTCGTTAGGCGGTAGGCTAATATTGTGAATAACAATTGTATCAATGCGGATATGTTCAGGTCTTTTATTAGTGTTTGGCGATGCAAGCCACGTGGCGGCAGATAATTGACCCTCGTTGATAGTCATTGATGATGCTATAGACATAATGCTCTCTTTTATTGTGGTTATTAATCAGCAGAAGAATGCGTTTTATCGTAAATTTGGTATAAATAAATAGCAAATATATCGTCATTTCAGTATAAACAAGAGAGACGTCAATAATATTTTGCTAAAAGTCTATTGTTACTCATAAATTTTTAATGAGCGTCCATCACGCGATAAGCGTATCACCTTTACAGTGCGAGATTTTACTTATGTCCATACACTCAGTTTCAAATCGTATTGCGCTAGATGGAACGCCAATACAGCTTAGCCGCCGTGCACGTTTGTCATTGGCGATAGCTGGACTGCTGCTAACTGCGCAAGCACAAGCATTTTTACCAACGCCTGCATCACTGGTCACGACTGGTGAGCTTGCGCTTAATACCGATGCCAATACCAATACCAATACCAATAATAACAAGGCTAAAGCCGAAACAGATGCAAATCAGCTGCTAAATCTATGGCGTGAGCAGGCAACGACAAAAAATCTTGCCCAAGATACGACGTGGCGCCGCTTATTATATTTCTCTGATGATAAAAAAGGCTTGTTTGGCAAAAATAAAAACATCAGCACGGTCGATAACGCTCGTTTCTTTTTGAGCTCAAATGGGCGTGAAGATTCAGCTGCTGAGCTTGATGCGATGCTTGTTGCCTTCGCTGATGAGATGGCTAAGACAACCAATAGTGCCAAAGCTAATATTGCCAAAGCTAATAATGCTGCCCAAGCTAGTAATAGTAACTCTGCGCTATGCCGTTTTCCAGCGCGTACGCAGTGGTTGAGCGAGACATTGGGCATTGATAATTCAGCGATGCAGGTAACTTGTCCAGAGCTGACGGCATGGATGCAAAAACTGGCACCTGAGCAGCTGTCTATTATGTTTGCGCAAGAGTACTTAGACAATCCTCAGTCTGCTTTTGCTCATACTTTATTGCGTATCGACTCAAAAGCAAGCGTGGCTGACCCAAGCCAAATTCATCATGCTTATGCGCTAAATGATACGGTCGATGGTGATACCAAGGACAACTTTGTACTGTACACCATCAAATCTATGACGGGTGGCTATAACAATCTGATTGAGATTGACTCTTATCCAAAAAAACTGGCCAATTATCTGCAAGACGATGAGCGTGATGCATGGACGTATCGATTGGACTTGAGCCCAGAGGAAGTACAGCAAATCATACTGCATGTTTGGGAGACCAAAGATGTAAAACTGCCCTATTATTTTACCACCGACAACTGCGCTTCTGAGATTTTGCGCTTGATAGATGTGGTACGCCCAGAGCAGCATTTATTAAGTCAGTTGCCTTATGCCGTTATTCCATCAGACGTGGTACAGCTACTGAATAAAGAAGGTTTGCTTGCCAGCACCAACTATACGCCGGCTGATAGTACCTTACGCCAAGCACAATTGAATAAAGTCAAACAGCAGCGTGATCAGCTCGGCTATTATAACAACCCAAAACAGTCGCTTAATGAGATTAAGTCGGCGCAGCTAAATACGGTTTCGAGTATGTCAGCTGATGGTCAGACGTTACTCAATCATCAGATTACGGTCTCAGATACCAATCCTCTTAATAGACATTCGCTGCAAATGGGACATATTGGCATCGGTCAGCGCGGGGACAACAATTATATCGATCTTGGCATGCGCGCAGGCTATCATGATACCCTTGATAGTCCATCTGGTTTTCCGCAGTTTTTTGATTTAGAAGGTGCAGTGGCGACTTTGCGTTTGTATGACACAGACAATGATAAAGCCAATCAGCCAAAAAGTGTGGTGTTACAGAATTTGACTTTGATTAAAGGGCGTTCTTTTAACCCTGTCAATTCGGCTAAGAAGGGCAAAACTTGGGGCGCGAGTATAGAGGCCACGCGTGTAAACGATGGCTCGCAGCAAGACGGTACCGACCATTTAGTTGGTAGCTTGGGCTATGAGTCTGGTTGGTCATGGGCATTTGGTACGCCTAGTGCAGGTACAGGCGAGATGCCGCCGCAGCTTTGTTATACCTTTTTGGCAGGTACCGCGCAAACGGGGCGTGGTATTAATAAAGGCTTTCGTGTCGGCGCAGGCGTAAACGCTGGCTGTCGTTATCAGATTAACAATCGGTTACGTGCGCAGGCTGAATTGCAATTGCCATATTGGTATCATGGCAGCAGCGACGACTCTAATGTGCGCGGTCATTATTGGCAGCCGATATCAAGCTTAGGGCTACAATACGATATCGATAAAAAACAAGCATTACGTATCAATGCCAATTATGAATGGCAAGATCGCATTGATGCTAATGACGATGTACAGCTGTCATATCGACGTTATTTTTAGCAGCATCTTCAAAGGCAGGCAGGAATTATGATGAATACGCATAATATATTAATTATCGGTCAAGGTGACATTGGATTACCAGTGACCAATAAGCTTGCGCAAGATAGCTTAAATGTCACAGGGCTGGCACGTAATGAGCGACAGCATTACGCACTGGATGATAAAGCTAAATTTATGCAAGCAGATGCGTTGACGCTTAGCGCTGAGCAACTGCAAGACTTTACTCATATTGCTATCATCGTCACCCCTGATGAGTACTCAACCAATGGTTATCACAATAGCTACTTGGCGATTAACCAGCATCTAGCGTTGCTTGCGGATAAACTATCCAATCTTCAGCGCATTGTTTTTATTTCTTCAACTGGCATCTATGGGCAAGATAACGGTGAATGGATCGATAAAGATACCGTGCCGATGCTGCCTAAACGCGAAGCATCACAGGTGATATTGCAAGCAGAGCAAATGCTGAAACAAGGTTTTGATAATAAAACAATTATCATCCGCCCAAGTGGTATTTATGGGCGCGAGCGCTTAATGCGTGTGCGTAAAGCTAAAGAGTCAGAGAAAAAGCCGATAGCAGCTGGCGTGTGGACCAATCGCATTATGGACTCTGATTTGGTCAATATTATCGCCAAAGTACTGACGATAGAGGTACCAAAGCCTGTTTATATTGCAACCGATTATTTGCCAGTGACTTCCTTTACGCTGACCATTTGGCTATGTGAGCAACTGGGTGAAGCGCTGCCAGTACTTGATGATAAGAATAGCGCCATGACCGGAAAGCGCTTGCATAGCAATATTCCGTTAGCGTGGCTGACGTATCCTGATTGGCAAATGGGATATGAAGATATTTTGCGTCATCAGAATTAATAAATTAGCTATAGTGCTCAAATACGTTTTCAAATATATTGTTCATGGATGCTGTTTTATAATAGCACTCACTTAGGGAGATTTCATGACCCAGCCTTTTACTTCTGATGAGGGTTTATTCAGTGTTGATCTTGTGGCAGAGGGTCAGTTTGCAAATAATAATGCGGCGCAATCAGCCGTTTTATTCAGTAGTGACCAGCCTGCGATTGTCCATCCTAATTTTGATCCGACGCAAGTGCCATTAGATCCTGCAAGACCGCTAACGGATATTCCAGAACCAGCGCGACGCTTAAATGGGCAATTACGCCGATTATATGGCAATGCTGCCCGTTTTTATCAGCCTGATAAGGACAGCTTGTCAAAATGGTCGCTTATTGCGTCAGAGGCATTAGCAGAACATTTATCATTACTAAACGCTGCTAAATTGATAGCGCTGCCTGATAGTTTTTATCACAATCAGAGCGAGCAGCCATTAATGTCGTCGTTAAATGAGATGGTTTTACTAGATATGTCAGATATTCAACAAGCAATTCGGGCGTATCCAAGATTGAATCGTTATGGATTTTCAGAGACAGAGAGCGAAGAGAGTGATAAAGATATTAATGCTAAAACCAAAGTATCTGCTGCACTATCTCTGCGCACCCTGACCAAACGCTATAACCCTGATGAGCTTTTAAATAGTATGTATGCTGATGACTGGCACGTAATACTGCAGCCGCAGCAGTTCGAGTTAGGTGAGGGCAGCTTAGCGACTGATATTATGGCGTGTAGCGTTGCTGTTCATGCTTTAAAGCAGTGCAGCCGTCGCAAAAGTATCAACCATAGTTATAGTGCCGCGCAAATTTGCCAGCATATACGCAGCTACTTACTCAGTCAGAGTATCTGTGAGCCTGCTCAGCGGCATGCCTATCGCCAAATTCGAATTTTTGCAGGGCATGTGATCATAGCCGCTCATCATTTGTGCTGGAACATTCAAGTGAGTCGTGATGGTCACTGTTATTTTGACCTCTCTTCACGTTGCGGTCTTCTGACCCGATATCCCAATATGCAAGATTATGATATCAATGGTTGGTCAAGTTAAGCGCCAACGCCTATAATGCGCGTCATGATAATCATTTTTAAACCTTTCTTTTTGTTCATAGGAATTCTCTAATGCCCCATGCCCAATACGCTAACAATGTCCCATTTTCATCTCATGCCTTTATTCAACTGGCGTTAGACAACCAAGTCTTAAAGTTTGGTGAGTTTGTCTTAAAGTCTGGTCGCATTAGCCCGTATTTTTTTAATGCAGGTTTGCTTGCATCAGGTGAGATGTTGTCGCTATTAGCACGTGGTTATGCAGATGCCTTAGCTGAACAGATGGCTGCTACAAATAAGGGTAAAGGCGCACAAGAACTGGTTATCTTTGGTGCGGCTTATAAGGGTATTCCCTTTGTGGCAGCAACCGCACAGGCTTTATGGTTACATCATGGTATCAATGCCAACTGGGGCTACAACCGTAAAGAAGCCAAGACACACGGTGAAGGTGGTAATTTGGTCGGCGCTGACGTCAGTGGCAAGGCGGTTTGGGTATTGGATGATGTGATTACCGCTGGCACAGCGATGCGTGAAGTGGTTGAGATTTTAGAACAAGCTGGGGCGCAGGTTGCCGGTATTATTGTGGCGCTTGACCGTAAGGAAAAAGGCTTAGCTGAGCACTCTGCGATTCAGGAACTGGCGGCAACGTTAAACGTTCCAGTGCGCGCCCTTATTGATATTGATGACTTGATTAGCTATTTAGCAGAGAGCAATGATCCGAACAAAGATGCAACCCAACTTGCAAAAATGCAGCATTACCGTGCTCAGTACGGCGTATAGTTAAGCGCCGTCGTTGCTATAGTTGATCGATTTTAAAGGAGTACAGCATAACTTGAGTTAATAATTCGCAGCCTTTGTCGGCTAGCTACAGCAAGCAAGAAAAATTAATACCAGTAGTGATTGATAATATTTGTATTTCTGTTATTTAGGACTGACTATAGCTATATTGTTGGCATGCTGACATGGGGTTTATGTCCGTTTTATCTATTAATAACACCACGTAAATGAGTCTTCTTATGAGCCTAGAACAGCCAAAAAAATCTTTGAATATACTTGTGATTATGGATCCTATTGAGCAAGTTAATTACAAAAAAGACACCAGTCTGGCGATGATGTGGTCCGCGCAAGATCGCGGGCACACACTGGGCTATTGTCAAATCCATGATTTATGGCTCGATCGTGGACAGCTAATGGTCGATACGCAGTCGGTCACTGTCAAGCGTGATCCTCAAGATTTTTATACATTGGGCGACAAAAAGACGAGCACAGTTAGCGATTTTGATGTGATTTTGATGCGCAAAGATCCACCGTTTGATATGCGCTTTATCTATGCAACTTACCTGCTTGATCATGCCAAAGCCGCAGGTGTACTGGTCGTCAATGACCCACAAGCCATTCGTGATTGTAATGAGAAATTGTTTGCGACGTGGTTTAATGATTATATGAGCCCTACGATTGTGACCAGTAAACAGGCTCACATTCGCAAATTTATCGCTGAGCAGCAAGACGTTATTGTCAAGCCATTAGATGGTATGGGCGGTACGGGTATATTTCGTTTGACTGCTGATAGCCCAAATATTGGCGTGACGCTTGAGATGTTGACTGAGCTTGAAACGCTGCCAATTATGGCGCAGCGTTATCTACCAGAGATTAAAGAAGGTGATAAGCGCGTACTTATTGTCGATGGCACTGTGGTTGACTATACCTTGGCTCGTATTCCAACAAAGGGTGAAACGCGTGGGAATCTTGCCGCTGGTGGTAGCGGTGTAGCCATGCCGCTGACCGATATCGAACGCCAAGTTGCAGAAGTGGTCGCGCCTATTGTCAAAGCAAAAGGGCTGATGTTCGTCGGTTTAGACTTAATTGGCGGACGCATTACGGAAATTAATGTCACCAGTCCAACCTGTGTACGTGAGATTGATGATCAATGTGGTACAGACATTGCGACCGATTTTATCATCGCAATAGAGCGAAAACTTTTAATCTAATAGGCTGCTAAAGTTTGTTAGTTAAATAAGCTGTAAGGATAGAGTAATGTAATGCTCATCTACTGGCACAATGAGTAAAAATAGTTGTGCTAACATAGATCGTTAAAACGTCAGGGAACTAGCGTTTTGATAACGATTTCGCGGTATTTACCAAAGCCAAGTCGCGATTATTCACGGCTTGGATTTTTGTTATTGGTCGGGCAGAAATGACTATATATCAGACCACGATTTACACTATACTATGCGGGCTTTTAAACAGCTCTAATGACCCGATGAGTAAGATGGCTATAGGACAATAAGTCCTTCATATCAATACAAAAAAGATAGGCAGGCGTTTCATGAAGACACCGCACATATTAATGATGGCTGCTGGTACTGGCGGGCATGTATTTCCAGCACTTGCGGTTAGTGAAGAACTGACTAAGCGCGGTGCGGTGATTCATTGGTTAGGCACACCAAACGGTATGGAGAATGGTTTGGTGGCGCCAACCGGTTATCCTTTTCATGCGATTGAGATGCAAGGCTTACGCGGTAAAGGGATTGGGCGTTTGCTTAAAATGCCAGTTACATTGCTTTCTGCGACTATGGCAGTGATCAAAATCATTCGTGGTAATAATATTGATATAGTGGTTGGCTTTGGCGGATATGTCAGCGCACCCGGCGGTATAGCAGCCCGTTTGACCAAGACACCGCTTATTATCCATGAGCAAAATGCCATTGCTGGCATGAGTAACCGCTACTTAGCGAAGATGGCGACCAAAGTCTTGCAAGCGTTTGAAAATACCTTTGGTAATAGTCAGCTTGATGCAAAACTTGAAACAGTTGGTAATCCAGTACGTAATGCGATTACTGGTGTTGCTGAACCTATAGCGCGTTATGATATAAATGACTGCTCAGCATTAAAACTGCTAGTGGTTGGCGGCTCACTGGGTGCACAAGTGCTAAATGAGACCGTGCCAAAAGCACTGGCGTTAATAGAAAGTCCGTTTGAGGTACGTCACCAATGCGGGCGTAATAATGAGGCTGCCACACAAGCAGCTTACGATGAGCAAGATTTGAGTATGCACAAGTTTACCGTACAGCCATTTATCGATGATATGGCAGCGGCTTATAACTGGGCAGATATTATTGTTTGCCGTGCTGGTGCGTTGACCGTTACTGAAATCCAAAATGTGGGTATTGCCGCGATTTTTGTACCATTGCCAAGTGCAGTTGATGACCATCAAACGGCAAATGCGCGGACGTTGACATTACATAAAGCGGCGATTCTATTACCGCAAAATGAATTGACGCCCAAACGCTTGAGTGAAGAGCTTGCAGCCCTTGATCGACCTGCTTGCTTAGAGATGGCAAAAAAAGGTCATACGCTTGCCAATCGCCAAGCCTGCCAACACGTTGCCAATACTATCTGGCAAGCTTTATAGATAAACAAATAAATACCCGATATTTTTGCCTTATTATATTTTATCCGTCTTATAAAAAGAGAAACCCTTATGCCAACCTCTGCTAAAGCCTTAACCAAACGTTTGATTGAAATACCAGAAATGCGCCGTATTCAGCATCTACATTTTATTGGTATTGGTGGTTCAGGGATGTGCGGTATCGCTGAGGTTATGAATAATCAAGGCTATCAAGTCAGTGGTTCTGATATTACTGAGAGCTTAGTGACCAAACGTTTGGCGCAGATTGGTATTGATATTGCTATCGGTCATGATTCCAAAAACATTGCCAATGCTGATGTCATCGTTGTATCGTCTGCCATCGATCGTAGCAATCCCGAAGTAAAAGCAGCACTCGAAGCACGTCTTCCGGTAGTGCGCCGTGCCGATATGCTTGGTGAATTGATGCGTTATCGTCACGGTATTGCTATTGCTGGGGCGCATGGTAAAACCACCACGACCAGTTTGCTGACCACTATGATGGCAGAAGGAAATTTAGATCCTACTTATGTGATTGGCGGTAAGCTTAATGCTTCGGGTAAAAATGCCGCGCTTGGTAGCAGTCGTTTTCTAATTGCCGAGGCTGATGAGTCTGACGCTTCATTCTTGTCATTGCATCCGATGGCGGCGATTGTCACCAATATTGATCAAGATCATATGGAAACTTATGGTAATAGTTTTGATAAATTAAAGGCAGCTTATATTCAGTTTTTACAAAACATGCCGTTTTATGGTTTGGCAGTGGTCTGCGGTGATGATCCTGAGCTGTACGCGATGATTGATGATATTGGGCGTCCAGTATTGACCTTTGGTCTTGAGCCATTTAATGATGTACAAGCCGTTGATTTGGTCACCGAAGGTACAAAAACCCATTTTACAGTACTACGTCGTGATCATGAGCCATTGCGTCTGACACTGAATATTCCGGGCGTGCATAATGTCTACAATGCGCTTGCAGCCATTACTATGGCGACTGACGAAGGCGTGGATGATGCGGCAATTACCCGTGCGCTACAGAAGTTTGAAGGGGTTGGTCGTCGTTTTGAGCAACATGCCTCTGTGGAGATAGATGATGGTAATGTGCTGCTGATTGATGATTATGGTCATCATCCAAAAGAAGTTGATGCCACCATCAAAGCGGCGCGTCAAAGCTTCCCTGAGCGTCGCTTAGTGATGATGTTCCAGCCTCATCGTTACAGCCGTACCCGTGACTGCTTCGATGATTTTGTCGAAGTACTCTCAAGTGTTGATGAGTTATTATTGTTGGATGTCTACTCTGCTGGTGAAAGCCCTATTGCCGGTGCGGACACTAAAGCCTTAGCACGTAGTATACGTTTGCGCGGTGCCGTCGAGCCAACGATAGTGGATAAAGATAATATTGCCCCTGTCATGCAGCGATTATTGAAAGCAGGTGATATGCTGATCACCCAAGGCGCGGGTAATGTCGGGCAAATAGCTATCGATCTCGCCGCGAATAATCTTTATATCAAATAAGCCTTAGAAGCCTTAGAAGCCTTAGAAGCATTGCTTTAAAAATATTAGGAGCACTAACGATGACCATGAATAATACTAAAGAAAATAATAATATTGATGAAGATGGCGTTAATGTTGAGCAAAACCCTACAGATAACAGTAACAACAACATTAAAGGCAATGTTCAAAATAACGCTGCCCCTATTATCAATCCAGAAACAGCTTTAGCAGCTGCTGCACAAGCAGAGCAGGATAAAGTAAATAACAATAGCCAAAGCGCTAATACGTTACCCGCTATTAAAGAAAGTAAAGTAAAAGAGGCGAATGAGTTTGGTAGAGTTGCTGTCATTTACGGTGGGAATAGTAATGAGCGTAGCGTGTCTTTAGACAGCGGTGCAGCTGTATTGCAAGCACTACAAAACCAAGGGGTTGATGCCACGCATTTTGATCCTAAGCATCAAGACATTACTGAACTACGTCAGTATGATCGTGTATTTAATGTCTTACATGGTCGGGGTGGCGAAGATGGTCTGCTGCAAGGCGTGCTACAGTGGTTTGATATTCCTCAAACCGGCTCAGGTATTTTAGCGTCAGCACTTGGTATGGATAAAGTACGTACCAAACAGCTGTGGCAAGGCTGCGGATTATCGACTGCACCGTTTTCATTGCTAACCGCTGATACCGACTGGCAGCAGGTGGTTAATATGTTAGGACTACCACTGATTATCAAGCCTGTTCATGAAGGCTCAAGCATTGGTATGACTAAGGTTAATAACCTTGATGAGCTTCCTGCTGCCTATGCAACCGCCGTACAATGTGGCGATGTAGTGATGGCGGAGCGCTGGATAACTGGTCGCGAGTTTACTATCGTTATCATTGATGATGAAGCTTATCCTGTCATTCGCTTAGAGCCTGCGGATATCACCAATTTTTATGATTTCGAAGCCAAGTATAATCGTAACGATACCAGCTACTATATCCCTTGTGGTTTAAGTGCTGCGGATGAAAAGCATTTGCAAGATCTAAGTTTATCGGCGTTTCGTGCCGTTGATGCAAAAGGCTGGGGACGTATCGATGCGATGCAAGACGAAGCGGGCAACTTTTGGCTACTTGAGATTAATACCGTACCGGGCATGACCAGTCATAGTTTGGTACCAATGGCAGCCAAAGCTCGTGGCATGGATTTCGAGAGCTTGTGCTGGCATATTTTGGCGCAAACGGTGTAACACTTTATTAAATAAGTCACTGCCTATATAAAACAAGCTGTTCTTAGTAATTATACAAGAGTGATTATTTCAATAAATGAGGTATTTAAACTATTTATCATTGTTGAATAGTAGCTTCTCATTATTCGTAATGTATCGCTATAGCTGCTATACCACAGCTTCGTGTAAACTTGTGTAAATTCGTTAGTAGTAGTAGGGGTTAGGCTATTGTTTGAAGGTAAAATGCGTTAATATTGTAACTATCTAGTGGTTTTGGTGATAGTTATGCAACGCTTTGGTAAGTACTTCATTAAATAAGAGAAATGTTACATTTAAAGGCCGATAAGCACACTTTATATTGCCATTTAAAGTTACGAATTGATAGCATATCTATTAAGTAGATTTTACGTCTATTAAAGTGATAAGCGCTTTTGCATAAATAAAAAAGATCATCGATTTACGTAAATATGAATCGAATGTATGAAATATACAGATTATTTTGATTAAATATAGGGACGAAGTTTAATATGGCTCAAACTGTCAATGACGTCGCTGACTTGATGAGTGATAAAACCCGTCACCCAAAATCAAACTTTCAAGTACCCACTGCGGTTAGATACTTTTTTACCGTATTGGTGCTTGGGTTATTAGTGCTGATATTGATAATGGGCGGTAAGGCTTTACGTGACGCACCTCCAGCAGCTATTCATGTCGATCATCAAGGATTGACGGTTGCCGAATATCGGGCGCTACAGCATGTTATGAATCAGCAAAGTGTGAGTAGCTTTTTCACCTCTGATTTGCAAGTGCTGAGAGATATTACCACTGGTTTGGCTTGGGTTGATCAGGTCAGTATTAGTCGTGACTGGCAAAAAGGTATTGTGGTTACCGTATTGCCTAAGCAAGCAGTGGCAAATTTTGGTACTGAGCGTCTAGTGGATGCAACAGGCAATGTGTTTGTCCCTGCTGATAGTAGAGATTTAACGCAAGAGAACTTTGCAACTTTGCAAGGCAATATGACTCAAGCGCCGGTTATTATGCAACAGATGCAGCAAGTCAATGACTGGTATGCTCCGCTTGGCTTACAAGTTGAAGATATTATTTTGTCGCCAAGAATGACGTGGCTGATTCGTTTTGATAATGGGTTACGTATTATCGTTGATAATGAGAATACGGCGCAAAAGTTACTGAATTTAAGCCAGCTGCTGGGTAATCAGTTAAAAAACCGCCGTGATGAGATACAATCAGTAGATCTTCGTTACAAAAATGGATTTACGATTGCATGGAATATAGCAGTGCCAAAAGATAATGACACACCCGTAAACGAAAAACCATCAACTGAAGCACCTCTATAAGTAATATATAAAGTAGCCAACACGCTAAACTTGTCTGCTTTATTTTT
Source organism: Psychrobacter sp. DD43 (assembly GCF_904846555.1). NCBI lineage: Bacteria > Pseudomonadati > Pseudomonadota > Gammaproteobacteria > Moraxellales > Moraxellaceae > Psychrobacter > Psychrobacter sp. DD43. The sequence continues at coordinate 9,612 of NZ_CAJHBE010000010.1, read as the reverse complement.
TATACAGAGTATACATACGCTATTATCAGCTGATAATAGACTTATTTTAATGATTTAATGGAGACATCATTTGTTCTCCTGTTTAGCGATAATTTGTCTGGTACCATGAAAAATACTGAAAATTTGGTTGTTGTCCATTTAAGTGCCACGGCAGTTTATGTCGTCATTGGTAGTGTTGTGTCTGCAAAAGACATCCGTATTATGGGTGTGGGACAAGTTAAGAATAGCGACTTTTATCAAGGTCAAATCAAGCATCGCGAACGCTTACAAGGTGCTATCAAACAGGCTATTCAAGAAGCGGAAGATACCGCTAATTGCCGTGTGCATAGTGTCTGGCTTACGCTGGCAACTCCTGAGCTATTGAGCAAAAATAGTGCGGGCGATGTTAGAGTAGAAGATGAATTCGTTCGTGCTAAAGATATGGTGCAAGCACTCTCAAATGCCAAATCGCAAGATTTGTCATCTGACTATTATTTGATGCATTGTTGTCAGCAAGGTATTTATATCGATAATCAAGAGTTTATGGTTGATGATGCCATTGATATGGTGGCGCACAATATAGCTGTGATGTATCACATGATGATGATGCCAGTTGCTGGTCGTCAAAATATCCAAAAACTATTGCAAAGCTGTGATGTGGGTATTGATCATATTGTCTTCGATGCGGTAACCAGTGCCGAATATAGCTTGATGAGCGAAGAGCGCCAACAAGGCGTTTGCTTAGTAGATATAGGTGCCAGCACCACAAGTATTTGCGTTTATAAAGAAAACAAGCTGATTTTTACCCATTGTATCGCAACGGGTAGCCATGAAGTGACGATGGATATTTCGGCAGACGTTGGTATTTCGATGATAGAGGCTGAAAAGCTGAAAAAATCGCATGGTACAGTGGATGTGAACAGCGTAGATCCAAGCTCATTTTTCCTGTTTAAACCCCAAGGGTCAGGTGATGAAATCAACATTGGTATCTATAACCTTGCGCGTATTATCGAAGCCCGTTACGTGCAGATTTTCACTGAGGTAGTACGCCAGTTACATGAAGCGGACTTATTAGGCTATATTGATAAGGGCATTGTGCTCACAGGTGGCGGTAGTGCGATTAAAGGCATGATACCGTTTGCGAAAAAACTATTAAAAATGCCAGTGGTATTAACCAATACGCATCCTGCGATTAGTGCTTATAATCATTTTGATAATGATGAATCCTTTAAGCAGCTGAATCTTCAGGTTAATGATCGGGCTTATCAAACGGCATTTGGTACACTATTATATAGCCAAAGCGAGCAGTTTCGGCGCAGTGAAAAAAGCGAGCCTGAAGCGATTCAAAAAAATCGTGTGACGGGTGTTTTTCAAAGTGCTGGTCAACGTTTTGCCAGTGTACTGAAAAAGATATTATAATTGTCCTGTAATCTTGCTGAAAATCTATTTACCCAATTAGATAAGCGGTTTGTCAACTAGACCAAGCAAGCATATTAAAAGCAATACCCTGTATAATAACGGCATATCTTGGTTAAGCATTACTATTTAAGCCATGGCCCTGTTTTAATCAAATACATTTATATATAGTAAGTCGATAGCGCGCCATATGCGTGTGTTACCACGTATCGACCATCACGCTATCTGCAACTGGAGAAACTTTTTTATGTCAAAATACACCATGCCAGATGATAATCAGCTTCAAAATAATGGCCAAGCAAGCTTCACTGTATTCGGTGTAGGCGGCGGCGGCGGTAATGCAGTTGAACATATGGTACAGCAAGGGATTAGAGGTGTAACATTCGTCTGTGCCAATACGGACAAACAGGCGCTTGATCGTTTGACCGCACCGCATAAGCTACAACTTGGCGCAAAAACCAACCGTGGTCTTGGTGCAGGAGCGAATCCAGAAGTGGGTCGTGAAGCAGCAGAAAGTGACGAAGAAGCAATTCGTGCACTGCTTGAGCATTCAGATATGGTCTTTATCACCGCTGGAATGGGTGGTGGTACGGGTACGGGTGCTGCACCAGTCGTAGCGCGTATTGCCAAAGAAATGGAAGTATTGACCGTTGCTGTAGTCACCACGCCGTTCAAATTTGAAGGCGGCAAACGTATCAAGGCTGCCAAAGCGGGTATCGAGCAGCTGACTAACTTTGTAGATTCTATCATTACGATTCCAAATGATAAGTTGATGAGTGTCTACGGCAACATCTCTATGCAAGATGCGTTTAAAAAAGCAGATGATGTGCTATTGCATGCAGTCCAAGGTATTGCAGAGACCATCGCTAGCGAAGGTATGATCAACATTGACTTTAACGATATCCGTACCGCAATGACCGCTAAGGGCCATGCGATGATGGGTATCGGTCGTGCCAGCGGTGATGATCGTGCGCGTCAAGCGACTGAAAAAGCCATCAGATCGCCACTACTTGATGATTTGCGCTTAGAGAATGCCAAAGGCTTACTCGTCAACGTGATTTCATCTGAATCCTTATCTCTAGATGAGATGAGCAAGATCAGTGTGATCGTCGAAGAAATTACTGATATCGATGAAGCGCATATCTTCTATGGCTCAGTGATTGATGAAAAAATGGGCGACGACTTGCATGTGACGGTTATTGCAACTGGTTTAACCTTAGATGAAAACGCTGGTGAAGAGCCTGAAGTGGTGGAGCAATCTGTGCCTTCTGTAAATAGTACGCAACCTGTTGATCCAAACTTTCATACTAGTGCCTTGAACAGTCAAAAACAGTCTCAAGCTCAGTATCAAGAAAACCCAATTCGCTCTAATACTGTGCCTGAACAGACTAAAACTAAGACCAATAGCATTCAAGATTATCTAAAGCGTCAGCAGAACAAATAGATATCATTCATATAAATATTGCTCTCTAAAAAAGCCAGTGTTCAAACGCTGGCTTTTTTGTGCCTATTCATAATCTCTGCTATTCACCAACTACTTATATATTGATTATTCCTATTTGTCAGAAAATGTTACCTACTCATACCAATTTAGGCGGTATTTTCAAGAGATGAAGCCTTTCAAAGCCCGATGTTTCATAATCGTCTGTTGGTGATTGCGACTAAACAGTCACCGATAATAATGCTTCGATAAGTGTTATCAATCAAAGAGATAGGTAAATTAACGCTTTTTATCGCTAGCGAACAGGGTTCGGGTAATGATACACTATGGCAATTGTAACAAAATATGTGAGAAGACAGCCATGAATCAACGAACCATAAAAACAGCAATTGCTGTTACAGGTACTGGTCTTCATAGTGGTCAACCTGTTGATTTAGAATTTTATCCGCAACCAATCGATACTGGAATCGTCTTTGAGCGTTCTGATATTACTGGCAGCACGCCAATTCCTGCCAGTGCCTTTTTGGTGCAAGATACCATGATGTCATCTAATCTGGTGTTTGGTGGTACACGTGTCGGCACGGTTGAGCACTTGCTCAGCGCGATAGCGGGACTTGGCGTTGATAATCTATTAATTCGTGTATCAGCATCAGAAATACCTATTATGGATGGCAGTGCTGCGCCTTTTGTAGGACTGTTATTGCAAGCAGGTTTTTGCGAACAGGATGCTTCAAAGAAATTTATCAGGATTGTACGTACTGTACGTGTCAAAATTGACGATAAATGGGCAGAGCTACGTCCTTATAATGGATTTGAGCTTAATTTCGAGATTGATTTTGATCATCCTGCGATTGATAAAAACTTTCAGCATGCCCAATTGCAGTTTTCAACCCAAAACTTCATTGAGCAGCTGAGTTCAGCACGCACTTTTGGTTTTTTACGTGATATTGAAGCCATGCGTCAGAACAATCTGGCATTAGGCGGTAGCATGGACAATGCGATTGTTATCGATGAAAGTAATATTTTGAACGAAGAAGGTCTGCGTTTTAATGACGAATTTGTTCGTCATAAAATTCTAGATGCACTTGGTGATTTATATCTGATTGGATATCCGATTTTGGGTCGTTTTAATGCTTATAAATCCGGTCATGCTTTAAATAACTTATTGGTACGTGAGATTTTATCTGACCATAATAACTTTGAAATTGTAACTTTTGATGACAATGTAACATGTCCTATCGAATATTTACCTTTGAACGGTATAACTGTCGAAGGATGAATACAGGAATATACACGAAGTATCGAAACATTTACGCAATATTACATAAAATGGTTATAAGTAGAGTGAAATAATATTCATTTAAGTGGATATATATTTCTTTATTTTATGATAACTTGCCTGTATAGTAGATGAGATAAAAGCTGTAGCGAATAGCAAAATCATTTGTCAGTGAGGTTCACAATGTGAATGCCACTGACAGATGATTTTTTTTGTTTTTGAAATTACAAAAACCCAGCCTGAATCGTATCATTTACCAGATTAGTTTACATAACTTTACATTATCTGCAGGGGTTTTTTACGGATTTATAAGGCGTAATAGTGCTTTTTTGAGGTTTTCATCAGTGGTGACATGCTCTGCTGCCTGTGATATAGTCCGCTTTGTGTTTTGGCTAAGAGCCTGATTTTCATGGGCTTTAACGGACATTGAGCGTGATGCTGACAAGCCTGATGATGATTTAGAATAATTATTATTGGTAGATTTATTGGCTATGACGACGCGAATTTGCTTGAGTTGTTTAAATGTAATTGACTGCTCTTTTAACACTTGCAAATATGCGCTCTGCAAATAGCGAATATGATTGGCAGCAGTGACTGATTCGACACTGAGTGTCAATTGCTCAGACGTTAAGCCTACGACCCAGCAGTTATTGAGGATTTCCTCAGGTAGACAATCTACCAAAAGCGCTTTTATTTCAGTGGTCGCTTGCACATATAAACGCATACTATCAGATAGGCTTTGAGGTAGCGCACTACCAGCAAAAGCTTGATGATCGATAAGAGTGGCAAGGCGGTTAGGGTTTTTTTTGGACATCGTAATGACTCATCTAATAGGTGAAAAATCGATACTCATAATAAACATGCTCTAAACGCTCATTTTTAAAGCAAGGTATGACGTAGCAAACGATTTATGTAGTAGATGATTAAGCTGCTAATGATATCAGCATCAGCTACTTAAGAAGTAAAAGAGCGATTGTACTAAATATTTTATCATGTTTATTTCATGATTATATTCTCTAAACTAATTCATGCTTTGTCACGGATGACGAGCAATTCTGTTTTCACAATAGGTAGTAAATTTATGAAACAAGCTTTATTAATTTTATCAGTATTGGGAATGGGCGTAGCACAGACAAGTGGTGCTGCCGAAACAACCTTTCAATCAAATAATACCTTGAGTCATACCATCACCAATATCACTACTTCTGCGAACTACGGTTCTAGTCGTAACATCTACAGCACCAACAGCGGTGCATATGTTTCTAGCAACGATGAAATCAGCCAAGCAATTGATAATTTAAGCGCGCATGCAAAACAAAAAGAATATCAGCTTGCTTCGCTAACCAATCGTTTGTCTTATGAGCAACGTCAGCAGAAAGTAAGTTCAGTGCCAGATCGTTATTCGGCGCCTGCTATTGCAGCAGCGAATGCTTCACGAGTCGCTTTATCTAGTAGCACAGGCTATTGCGCTCGTTATGTCCGTAAAGCGTTACAATCAGCGGGCTACGAATTCACGCCTAATCCTTCAGCGTATCAATATGCGTCTCGCGGCACACTGTCACAAGCGGGTTTTACTAAAATCAGTAATAACATGGAACCACAGGTTGGTGATGTGGTTGTTTATGACCGTACCTCAAGTCGTCCTCATGGCCATATTCAAATATTTGATGGTAATGACTGGGTGTCTGACTTCCGTCAAAACAGCATCAGCCCATATAGCGGTCATTACAACTATACGACGTGGCGCGATGCTAGATACGTCGATGATGCTTCAGATCGTGGTATCTACCTAGCTATGGCTGACAAATAAGTATCAGTTAAGCGCTCTCTCCGGACTCAGTAATGCTCTTTATGACATTACTGAGTTTTTTTATGTCTCAAATAAGGCTTGCTATTAAGTTGATATTTTTACTTGGCAAGGGCGAATAGCCTATCAAATGGTGTCCAATACTGACGATTATGAAAGTCGGGTGGCGAGGCATGTTTGGGTGCAAAGTATAGAATCGTAGCGCCAAAGGATAAAATAACACAAGGATGTATGTATTTGATAAGGGCATCATTACTGTAATCTGACTTACGATTCAATGACGTCGATGAATCTAGTGGCATTCTAAAGCTGCGTTGGTAGTGATAAGGTTCATGCGTTGATATTGGGTAGTCTATTAGCAGTTTCGGGTTGTTACCGTCTATCCAATCGATAGCAGCACGTGTCTGTCCGTCAGCGTATATAAGAGGTCTTGGCGGTAGTGTTGTAGGAGAACGATAGCTGTCAAACTGATAAAGCGCATACGGACCTTCAGGACTGGCATTGATTTCAATATAGGACATTGTCATATTGGTTTTGGAGGACTTATCACTATCTTCTGAACGGCTACTTATTAAAGAACCTGCTAAAAAGCACTCAAGGCAGGTTTGTTCCCACAGATAATCCTTAAAGCCTACTTTATCTGCTTGCCACTTTGGCCAAGCTAATAGAGCAGCTAAAGATTCAGTGGGCAACGTCATACGATATTCTAGCTGCAAATAAGCTTCTGGCTGCGCTACAAGCGTTGCGCTTACCTGTACGCTAATTTGCTGTAAAGCTTCTGGCGTCACGCCAAGTTGCTGCGCATCTTCTGCTAAGGTTTCAGTTGCTAGATATAAATCAAAACTATGGCTCATTATCTTATTATCTCAAAAAGTATTAGCATCATAAAACATGATATAGCTGCTAACGAATATCGCATGTTAAATAGTGAACTATAAATGACATAAAAGCCGCGAGCAAAGTTGCATCGCGGCTTTTATTATTCACCGTCATCATCTGTCTAAAAATAAATCAGCAGGCTATTTTAAACCACTTTATATACAACAGACGATATAAACTTAGCAAGTAATGAGGCATTACACATTACGAGCAAGATTTGAAAGCTTAGGATTGGCATTTGGGTTTTTGCGTAGCAATAGCGCCATACGACCAATTGAGTGAATCAAAGTTGCCTTTGCAGTAGCAGCAAGCTCAGCGCCGATGACATCACGCTCTTCCTTGGTACCAGCAGGCAATTTTACTTTAATCAGTTCATGATCTGATAAGGCGCGATCAATCTCTTCAGTAATGCTTGGCGTAACACCTTTATTGCCAATCATGACAATCGGTTTCAAATCATGACCAATGCCTTTTAAGCGTTTGATGGTTGCGTTATCAAGTTGCATAGAATTCCTAGGGGTTGGTAAAAACAAAATATAATAAAATTTAGAGCAATTCATGACCATTATAATTAATCTATGATCATCTTGCATGAGATCAGCAGGATTTTGCACGATTTTACGTGATGAAAATGTTAAACTGCCATTATGGGTACATTATAAACGCTACGCTCTTATAAAGCAGTGTTTTCACTAAGAAAAATTAACGGTTTAGCCTTTTGAAGCTAATAAATAGCTTGATAGTATTGAAAATCATAGTTAATAGTGTTTTTGATTGCATGGTTGTAGAAAGTAATATAAAGCAAAAAGTATATTAAGACATTAGTTAATAAATACATATGCGCATATAGAAAAGCACGTTATAGGAGCAGGAATTTTGGCCACACGTATTGAAAACAAAAAATTGTCAAAGAGCAGTAGTGCTTGGATGAAAGAGCACATTGATGATCACTATGTGCAAAAGGCCCAAAAAGATGGCTACCGTGCTCGTGCTGCTTATAAATTATTAGAAATAAATGAAAAAACCAATCTGATCAAAAAAGGTATGACCGTTGTTGATTTGGGTAGTGCCCCTGGCAGCTGGTCTCAAGTGGCTGGTCACTTGGTTGGGGAAAAAGGTATCTTGATTGCCTCTGATATTTTGCCGATGGATACCTTGCCGGAGGTTACCTTTATCCAAGGTGACTTTCGCGAGCCAGAAGTGTTTGACCGTATCATGGCTGAGGTTGGTGATAAACAAGTTGATGTGGTGCTGTCTGATATGGCGCCCAATACAGCAGGTAATAGTGCCATTGACCAGCCGCGTATGATGTACTTATGTGAGCTGGCGGTCGATTTCGCGCTGGCAACCTTACCAGAAGGTGGCGCGCTTATTATGAAAGTGTTTCAAGGCGAGGGTACACAAGAATTACGCAAGCAGATGCAGGCGGATTTTAGTAAAATCCGTAGTATTAAGCCTGGTGCTTCTAGACCGCGCTCAAAAGAGATATTTTGGATCGCAATTAAGTAATATGAAATGAAACTCTCACCTCAAAATTAGCCAGTTAAAATCATTGAATGAAAACGGCTACAATCGTTAACTGAATAAATGGGAATGCTGCTTGAATTATTCAGGTTAATACCACATATCATGATATATTAACTTTGTTTGAAATCAACTCTTAAGCATTTTTCTAAGTGCTTATATGATATTTTTAGCAAAGTCGTCTGACAGTAAGCGCCTTATAAACTCAGTTATTTATCGTTATTGCGCGGCTTATTTCTCTAATAAAAAAATAAGGTTGTTTTATACCTTAGATTTGCAATGAGAAATGATAATTCGCCAATAGACCTTGAATAGCGAGACATACGTTTATATATAGACGTCACGTGTTTAGTAAACACACCAATAAGTATGGGATGGGAATAACTAGTGAGCGACATGGTAAAAAATACCTTATTGTGGCTGGTGGTAATCGGCGTTTTAGTGCTGGTGTTTAGTGGCTTTGATAAATCATCTGAGCCCGATAACCTTAACTACTCTGAATTTGTGACCGCTGTGTCAGAAAATCAAGTAGCCAGTGTTGAGATCGATGGCGAGCAAATCACCGGCGAGAAGAAAAATGGTTCTGAATTTGAAACCATTCGTCCAGCTGTGATGGATGACGAGCTGATGCCATTGCTGCGTGAAAATAAAGTTGAAGTCCAAGGCACTGCACCGAAGCGCCAAAGCGTATTGATGCAATTGCTGATAGCCAGTTTCCCAATTTTGCTGATTATTGGTCTGTTTTTATTCTTTATGCGTAATATGCAAGGCGGCGCTGGCGGTAAAGGCGGTGGACCGATGAGCTTTGGTAAATCAAAAGCCAAAATGCTAACCGAAGACCAAATCAAAGTGAATTTTGAAGACGTTGCTGGTTGTGAAGAAGCCAAAGAAGAAGTCGTGGAAGTCGTCGAGTTCCTACGAGACCCTGATAAATTTACCAAGCTTGGGGCGACGATTCCACGCGGTATCTTGATGGTAGGTCCTCCAGGTACGGGTAAAACGCTATTAGCAAGAGCTATTGCTGGTGAAGCTAAAGTACCTTTCTTCTCGATTTCAGGTTCTGACTTCGTTGAGATGTTCGTCGGTGTTGGTGCGTCACGTGTCCGTGATATGTTTGAGCAGGCGAAGAAAAGCGCGCCATGTATTATCTTTATTGATGAGATTGATGCTGTCGGTCGTCATCGTGGTTCCGGTATGGGCGGCGGTAATGATGAGCGTGAGCAGACATTGAACCAATTATTGGTTGAGATGGATGGATTTGAAGGCAACGAAGGTGTTATCGTCATT
>NZ_CAJHBE010000009.1:0-111240 GCF_904846555.1 Psychrobacter sp. DD43 | reverse complement strand
CTCTAAGTTTGTCACTAAGCTCTGCTGCTGTGGGTGTGTATTATATAGATTTACACATGGCTGTCAAACACTATTTTGATATTTATCACAGATTTTTGCTTATTTTGGTGATTAAATTTATAAGCATCTGTTTTAATTGATTTTATAATTTCGCAGAATAGTTAATCTTTTTCACTCTAGTACTTACTTTGCCGCCAGCGCTTGTTCTATATCAGCCTTGAGCGCTTCAGGTTTGGTCGTTGGTGCATAACGAGCAATTACCTGCCCTTTACTATCAATTAAAAACTTGGAGAAATTCCATTTGATACTGTCTGTGAGCAGCCCGCCTTTTTGATTTTTTAGCCATTCAAACACACGATGAGCATCACTGCCATTGACGTCGACTTTTGCCATCATTGGAAAGCTCACACCATAGTTCTTTTGGCAAAATGCGCCAATTTCATCATTATTAGCAGGATCTTGATTGGCGAATTGATTACAGGGAAAACCGATAATTACCAAACCTTGATCTTTATATTGCTGATACAGCGCTTCTAAGCCTTCAAACTGCGGCGTAAAGCCACACTTGCTTGCGGTATTAACGATTAGCAACACTTGATCTTTATAGTCAGAGAAATTTTGCGTCGTGCCATCGATACGCTCAGCACTAAAATCATAAATAGTAGTCATTATTCATCCTTAAATGAGTTATTTGTTTGCTATCAAAGGTTAGACACTGTGGTTAATAAGCTTAGTGATATTAATAATAAGTAGGGAGATATCAATACTCCCTACTCTTTTTACTACTACCTCATTAGCTTACACGCCGCTGTCACTATTCTTCAGACTTATCTAAATCGATAGACAACGAGTTGATGCAATAGCGCATGCCAGTGGTCTCACTTGGACCGTCAGGGAATACATGGCCCAAATGCGCGCCGCAATTGCTGCAAGTCACTTCAGTACGGCGCATGCCTAGCGAATCATCGATATGCTCATCGATGGCGCTATTATCGATACCTTGATCAAAGCTTGGCCAACCGCACCCTGCATCAAACTTATTGTCTGATTCAAACAAGTTAGCACCGCAGCCTTTACAGCGATAAATACCCTTATCATTAATATCATTGTAAACGCCCGTAAATGGTCGCTCTGTGCCCTTCTCGCGCAACACATGATACTCCTCAGCACTTAAGCGCTCTTTCCAGTCAGCCTCGGTCAATTGGCTGATTTTTTCTTTGCTCAGTTGATTGTCTTGCATAACGTATCCTTATGGAATGACTGATTGTCTACTCTATTGTGAGTAATGGTTTATCGAGGCTTTATCGCTATTTTTTATAAAAACGATAGGCTTTATCTGTTGGCGAGCGTCTTATTATTCAAGATGTTTATAACAAGAATACTCACTGCATGGAATGGCAGTGCCAGATACTGTAGGCAATTTGATATCGAAAAATCACAAGTTAGATCGTTTATTATTGAGCTGAAGTCTCTTAATGCATTATAAATCTCTGCAATGCAAGATTTTCTTACATTTTAAAAATCTATAATATACAAAGAACTTGCATTTAATTTCTATATGCAATAATATCTTGCATTGACAGTTAATTAAAAGTAGTTCTCTTTTAAAGCATTAGCTTAATACTTATCCAAGAGAGTTGGTTTCGTTACCTGATTAATGACAGATTCATAAAATAAAAAAGGCTTACATAATGACGGCTGATGACAAGACTAAAAGCACACAGGCTGAACGACTGGTACAGCTGCGCCGTGACAAAGGCATGACGGCAGAGCAGCTGGCACAAGCGATGACTGCTGCTGGCGCTAAAGTCAGCCGCGGTGCTATCTCTAATTGGGAGCGTGGGACCAATGGGATTGTCTCATCTAAGCTACCTACCCTTGCACGACTCTTAGGTTGTAGCGAAGGGTATTTGTTGCGCGGTGAGCTTGAAAGTGATAGCAAATCAGATGACGATTCTGACAGTATATCGTCTGATAATGATAAAGCTGTCGATGCAGGTGAGCAACCTCATAGCACTAGTCAAAATACACCAACAACAACTACCTCTTCTACTCCCCACAAAAATTCACCAAATAACCTGATGAGTGGTCACTCTATGAACTCAATAAAAAAATCTGATAAATTACAAAACGTCTGCTACGACATTCGCGGTCCTCTGCTGCAAACTGCCAATAAAATGGAAGCCGAAGGCAAGCGTATCTTAAAGCTAAATATCGGCAACCCTGCTCCTTTTGGTTTAGAAGCACCGCATGAGATTTTGCGTGATGTGGCGATGAATCTGCCGGAAGCGACGGGCTACTCAGACTCGCAAGGGATTTTTTCAGCGCGTAAAGCCGTATTGCAATATTACCAATCAAAGGGACTGCTATCGGCAGTTGATGTTCGTGATGTCTATCTAGGTAATGGCGTCTCTGAGCTGATTGTCATGACCCTGCAAGCGCTGATGAATGATGGCGATGAAGTGCTGGTTCCGATGCCAGACTACCCACTGTGGACGGCAGCTGCCAATCTCGCAGGCGGTACGGCGGTACATTATCGCTGTAATGAAGAAGATAACTGGCATCCTGATATTGAAGACATCAAATCTAAAATCACCAGCAAAACCAAAGGCATCGTAGTTATTAATCCCAATAATCCGACAGGCGCGCTGTACAGTGATGAAGTACTGCTGCAAATCGTCGAGGTCGCAAAAGAGCATGATTTAATCATCATGGCGGATGAGATTTATGACCGTATTCTCTATGATGATATGGAACATACGCCGATGAGCACTTTGACCGATGAAGTATTGGTGTTGTCCTATAATGGTTTATCAAAATCACATCGTATCGCAGGCTTTCGTGCCGGTTGGATGATGGTTTCAGGTCGTAAAGAACATGCGGCTGACTTTATCGAAGGTTTAGATATGCTTGCATCTATGCGTCTGTGTTCTAACGTTCAAGGACAATATGCGATTCAGACAGCGATGGGTGGCTATCAAAGCATGAAGGACCTAACGTCTAAAAAAGGGCGCTTGTACAAGCAGCGCGAGTTGGCAGTGACCCGTCTTAATGCGATAAAAGGTATCTCTTGTACCATGCCACAAGGCGCGTTTTACTGCTTTCCAAAGATGGATCCTGAGATTTACCCTATCAAAGATGATATGCAGTTTATGATGGATTTATTGTTAGAAGAAAACGTCTTGATGGTACAAGGCACAGGATTTAACTGGGATAAAAATGACCATTTCCGCTTGGTGTTTTTACCCAACTTACACGACTTAGAAGACGCTATGGATCGCTTAGACCGCTTTTTTGCTAAGAAGCGTAAGCAGTTTGGTACTGACTAATATATAGATGACACCTATATTTTTCTATAAAAAAACGCTTACCGATATGATATCGATAAGCGTTTTTTATTTGTATTAATCAAAAATTAAATGACTTTGATTTCAACTTTTAAAAGATATTTATCAGCACTATATAACTGATTGCAGACATACTTGCTGCTGCAGGAAGGGTAATAATCCATGCCAAACCAATTGGTTTCATCAGCGCCCAGTTGGTATCTCTATTGACGATACCAATGCCAAGTACAGCACCGACCAAGGTATGCGTGCTCGATACTGGTAGGCCCATCGTCGACGCACCCATCACAACCGCAGCTGCAGCCAACTCAGCTGAGAAACCAGAAGCAGGATGCATTTTTGCCAAATTGGTACCGACAGTCTGAATCACTTCTTTACCGATGAACCAAAGACCGACAATCAATGCCACACCAAAGGTTAACATCACAGCAGGTGGTACTGCTGCTTCTGTTGAGATACTATTGGTACGGATAACATCCATAATCGCTGCAAATGGACCAACAGCGTTGGCAATATCGTTAGAACCATGACTAAAAGCAAACGCTGATGCAGTAAAGACTTGCATCCAGCTAAACATAATAAACGTGGCTTTGGTCAAATCTTCTTTGTGCTTACCGCGGATACTCTTAGTATAAATATAAGTCGCAAGCCATACTAATGCTGCGATCATCCCCATAATTAAAAAGCCTTGCAACGTCGTCATACCATTATTGACGTTTTTTAAACCTTTGAAGATGACCAAAGAGGCCATGACTGCGCCGCCTGCAGCCGCAATAATAGGCACCCATTGCTTGAGTGCTTTTAAGGTATCGAGGTTGCTGCGCTCGTTTTCAATCTCATAAAGTTCTTTGTAATAGTTCGTCTCTAAATCTTCAACGACGCAATCATCATCTTTATAGATTTCTTGGTCACGCAACATCGCTGACGTATAAGACAACTGCTCAGACTCGGTTAAACCATCCAAGTACTCTTTGTGCGTCAGCTTTAACGTCTTTTTACTGTCTTTCAGAGTAGCAATATGCGCCTCTGTTTTATCATTATATTCAATGATGTTTTTCTTAATCTGTCCATATAGCAGATAAGACAAAACGCCGCCTAGTAGCGGTGACAAAACCCAAGAGATGGCGATCGTGCCAATCTTGCCCCAATTCACTGTCGACAATGCCATTTCAGTACCACCTAAGGTGATACCCAATACAATAGAGCTACCAACTACGCCGCCAATAATCGCGTGTGTAGTCGAAACCGGCAGGCCTTTTTTGGTGGCAAACAACAGCCAAAATGCAGCAGCAATGAGCGCTGAAAGCATGACATAAATGAACTGGTTGGGCGTTACTGAAAGACCATCTAAATCGACAATGCCGCTTCGAATCGTATCGGTCACTTCACCGCCTGCCAGCACGGCGCCTGATACTTCAAATATCGCCGCGATACCTAGCGCTTGCGGGATGGTTAAGGTCCCTGCACCGACTGAGGTACCAAAAGAGTTGGCGACATCATTACCGCCGATATTGAATGCCATAAAAACACCAAAAGCAGTAGCGACAATAAATAGCGTCGTCTGCTGGTGCATGGTGTAATCTAGACCCCACCACAAAAAGTAGGCGGTCATTCCAATCATTAAAATGGCAAAAAATAGATTGATTCTCATAGAGCCGACTGATTTTGTTGGTTCTGTAGAGCTGCTGCTAATACCCATACGTTGATACGTCCTGCGTAAGCTGATTGAAATTATTGACAAATGATGACATTACGCGGCTATTAATGATGTGATTATTACTACCCAAAAATACAATAACATGCGCGCAACGTGGTTATTTGAAATACAATTTTAGAATACTGTGTTGAGACAGCTGCCTCAATGCTTTGACACCCTCCTTATTATCTTATCTTAGCGGTTATAGCCATTTGCAAATAAGCAATTGAGCTTAACGACAATCAGAAACTAAGATAAAACGCCTAAGTAAAATGTCATAAAGCCGCAAGTGGTATTGCCAAATCGTCTGATTAAAGCATCTTGCGGCTTACGTTTTTATGATAATAGCGTTCTTCTATACAAGCTATTTATCGTGAATAATACATTGATATTAAAGACAAATAAACAGAAGACCAAGCTATTTTAATAGATAGCAACGCTCATTACGCGCCTATTATATTAAATATAGACGCATAATGCATGATGATATTACAAGATTTGTAACTGTGAATATAAGATTTAAGAAATATACACTTTAGATCAGACGTTATAGGGTTATTTTTAGCCAACACACACTTGAATTGCCATAGTCAATTCAAGTGATAACAGCGGAAATTAATAGCTATAAATGAATAGGTAGCTGCTTAAGAATAGGCTTAAAAGTGCTTCTATAAGATAAATAATTTCCGCTTAGCATTTGCTACGCATTCCAAGGCTTTAAGAAAACTTATCTATGTAGCACTTTATGACTTAGCTGGCAGCAAGCAACGCGGATAGCTGCTCGATAGCGTGGTCTAACACCTCTAAACGCGCTTGGCGCTTGTCATTATTAGCGATCACACACCAAGGGGCGTTCTTAGTATCCGTACGTGCCAGCATATCAGCCGCCGATTGTACATAATCTGACCATTTATCACGGTTACGCCAATCGTCGTCGGTCAATTTAAATTGTTTGTATGCAGTTTCTTCACGTTCCTCAAAACGCTTAAGCTGCTCTTTTTTATCGATTGCCAGCCAGTACTTGATGACCAGAGTACCTGACGCTGCCAAGGCAGCTTCAAAGCGATTGATTTCATCATAAGCGCGCTGCCACTCATCATCCGTCGCAAAGACTTCAATACGTTCTACCAAGACACGCCCATACCAAGTACGATCAAAAATACCAATACGGCTGATGCGGTCTGTCTGCTCGTTCGGAAGCTTTTGCCAAAAACGCCACAAATAAGGATGCTGTAGCTCATATAACATGGGCGCGCCAATATTATAAATTTGATATTCACGTGGATCAAGTGGCGCCACCAGTCTTTTAATAGCGCCGCCCTTTCCTGCTGCATCCATACCTTCAAAGGCAAACACCACATGTTGACCTTGACGCGCACGTAACAGTTCTGCCAAGCGTGCCTGCTTCTTAGCCAATGCGTCATTGTAGTCAGATTTATCAATATCTGAATCTTCGATATCAGTAAGTACCTTAGGTATTTTTACTCGCTCAAACTTTATTGACTGATACTCTATTTGATTATTATGAGTACCCTTTGAATCTTGTGCTTGATCTGATTCTGCACTGTTTTCTCCTCGGCTGCTAAACAACGCTTTTTGCATCGCATGTAAGACTTCATGACAAAAATGTATGGCTGCTTGCAATTTATCTGCGCCATCGATGATAATCCAATCGCCTTGCTGGCGTAATAATTCGGCAGCAACTTCATTGAACTTAGCCACTATCGTCATATCATGCCAATCAATTTGGTATAGAAATTTCGGATCTGGCTCGTCATCATTAAGCCTCGCCTGCAAAGTCTCGATATCGACATGAAACCAGCACTTTAGTAGCTGCGTTTGATTTGCCACAAGGTCTTGCTCAAAAGCTTGCAATTCTGTTAGCTGCTGGCGTAAATAGTCTTGCCATTGACCAATTGGTAACGCTTCAATACCCCTATTCTTCTTATTTTTTTCTGACTTTTCGCTCTCTGCGCTTGCCATGCGCATCACGTTATAAAGTAAATCTGCATACCAGTTGCCAAAATATACCATCACATCACCGTGGCGCGGCATGGCTTTGGTATGCGTCTGCCAAATCGGTTGGTGTGCTAAAGGACAATAACCAATGGTCGCTTCGACCTTAAGCAGGCGCGGATCGACCCACTGGCGCAATTGCGTTACCGCCGTCCCCTTACCTGCCTGCTCCATACCATTGACTAATACTAATAGCCCAATGGCTTTATCAGTACTCGGTGATTCTGGCTGGCGCGTCGCACGCAGAGCGAACTGGGCTGTAACCAATGCCAATCGCAGCGCATCTTCATCCATTGAAAATTTGCTCAAAGGATTGGGCATCAGACGCTGCTCGACGACTTGCTCGTTAAATGGCGCGCTCACATCTTTTGCTGACTTGTCTGTTTTATTCTTTTTTTTGCTCATGTTTATGCTCGCTATAGTCTTATCAAATAACTGGTTTAAAATAATCGTCTAAAATAGCTAAGTTGTTTTATCATAGCATTACGCTCTTTTAGTAAATAACGTGGCTATGTAATTTGTGTTATAAAGTCTTATAAATTGACTACCTGAAAGCGCTGTGCAATCTTTATATGTAACAGTTTGGCATTTGTATTCTGTCTTATTTTCTTTTAAGGTGAACAAAATCTTAAGAGCATGGTTTAATAGCTGCCTATAAGCAGAAAACTTAGCGCTAACCAGCCCCCCTTATTATCCAGCTTTTATTATCAACTTGATGACTATTATTATTTTTATAGGATGACCTGCCATGTCTGCTTTAGCCAACTTACAACAGCACCTTGACCGCTTTTGGGCGCTGCCACATCATGAAGACGCTGCATTGAATGAGAAGCTTAATGAAGTACAATCATGGCAACAAGAGCGCATCAAACGTACCCATAGCACGCTGTTTGAGCAACCAAAAAACCAGCTAATGGCAGATTATTTTTTAACGCAGCTGTATGGTGGTGATGAATTTAAAGTACTGGCAGAACAATTAGGACGCATTCTCCCTAAAGCCAAGAAACTTGAGCGTCTTGCCAAAGAGTCATCTTTAGAAGCTGGCAGTATGGGTATTCAAGCGTCTATATTGGCGATTGAGCTCGACTTGCATTTGGCGCAGTGGTTACTCGAACAAGAGTTAGCTGTCAATGAAGAAAACATGCTACTCGCTTACCGTACGGTTGATGAAGCTATTGAGCGTCGCGTACAGATTAATAATTTAAAAGACGTTTGCTATCGTACTGACAAAGACTTGAATTCATTTATGCTCAAAAAAGCTTTTGCGATGGCTAAAGGCACCGCGTATCGCTATAACTTTCAGCCGCTTTATGATTTTATCGATTCAGGCTTTAAAGCTATGAAACCACTAAAAAGTGTGAGCAGCTTTATTGAACCGTTTTGCGCGCGCGAGCTTGAAGTTATTGATGAAGTCCATGCCATGGATAATGACGGTAAGCCCGCTGCGTTTGCTGTATGATAAGCGCTATTGTCTCAACAACTATTAGTATTTTATCTGACTAAAAACAAGCATAAAAATAAATCATAGGACACCGCGATGACTGATCATGTAAATAATAAAACGACTACTAATGGCCGTATACAAGATAAATTGGTTCAAGACAGTATCACTCATAACCAAAATATTACCGCTCAAGTAAAAGCACGTCAAAATACCGCTACAAGTGTTAATAACGTTATTAACAATGACTTTACTCATGTTGAAGATTTACCCATAGGAACGCCACAAGGGCAACAAACCACTATGCCAAATGCCAATACTGAAAACCACGCCCAAAATAGCACTGTAAATGACGCTGCACAGACAAATACTCAAGCCCCTAAGCAAACGCTTTTTAACCAGCGTGACGATATCAATAATCCACATACGTCTGATACTGATGGTCATGAAGAAACCCATTTTGGCTATAAGACCGTTAATAAAGCAGAAAAACAAGCACGCGTGGCTGACGTATTTACCTCTGTCGCCAAAAAATACGACATCATGAATGACTTGATGTCATTTGGTATTCATCGCTTGTGGAAGCGTTATGCCATCAGCTTATCTGGCGTGCGTGCTGGTCAACATGTATTAGATATCGCTGGCGGTACGGGTGATTTAGCCAAAGTCTTTAGCCGTGAAGTCGGTCGCAACGGTAAAGTCGTGTTGTCTGATATCAATGCGGCAATGCTAGAAGTTGGTCGTGAGCGCTTGATTAATGCTGGCTGTAATAATGTCGATTTTGTTTTGGCGAACGCTGAAACCCTAGCGCCATTTGATGATAATAGCTTTGATCTGCTGACCATCAGCTTTGGTCTACGTAACGTTACAGATAAAGATGCTGCATTAAAATCGATGTACCGTGTGCTTAAGCCAGGTGGTCGCTTATTAATACTAGAGTTCTCAAAACCTATCTTTGAGCCATTATCAAAAGCCTATGATTTATATTCATTCACAGCGCTACCGATGATGGGTAAGCTGGTTGCTAACGATTCCGAAAGCTATAAATATTTAGCTGAATCGATTCGTATGCACCCTGATCAGCAGACGCTAAAGCAGATGATGGAGCAAGCAGGCTTTGAAAATTGTGATTATCATAATCTGACCGCTGGTATCGTCGCGGTACATCGCGGCTTTAAAGCATAAGATTAAGTTTTAAATTACAATACATAGCGATAAAAATGCCATTATGTAAAATGATGGCAACTTATATTTATAAATAATGCGCTCTTTTAAGGCGCTCAACTGACTATGCGAGAGCCTTATGCTGACTGTTCTACTTTTGGCCGGTGCTGAAAAGCTGATTAATATGGCTATTGCCAGTGATGAGATTACCAAAGCGGGTTTAGCGCCACTTGCTGGCAAAGTGCTGCGTCTCAACATGGGCACGCCTGATGTGAATTTAGATGTGCTATTCACTGAAGAGCGCTTGCGTTTTGAGCCAGTGACGACTGAAAGTGTGTTTGAGCAAAGTGGCGCTATGAATGAGCGTCAAAAAGCCAGTATGGATCGTGCGCGTCTTGGTCATAGCCGCCCAGATTGTATTATTACCGTCGATAACCCTGCCCAGCTACTGAATCTCATGCGCGGTACAGAAGGCAACTTGCCTATTGAGGGCGATTACAAAGTACTTATGCAACTCAATCAATTGGTTGCAGGCTTTGATCCTGATGTTGCAGGACAACTTGAACCATTTATTGGTAAATCGATGGCAAGTCAGCTGCACCTCCTGATATCGCAGCTTAAAGGCAGCTGGCGTCATAGTGCCAAGCGTGCTTTTAACGATGTTAGCGATTGGGCAAACGATGTTGCAGGTAATAGTGCACCTGACCCAATAGATGTAACTGAAGTAAATGCGCTTAAGCAGCAACTACTGAAACTGCGCGCCGATGTTGAACGTGAAGAAGCCAAACTAGCCGCTATCAAAGATGAGCAAGCACGTTTAACTCATAGTAGATAATTGCCTTTTCTACAACGCCTACCTTATTTTTGACTTTATCTAGAGTATTTATATCTCATGCTATTATCCCATCGCGCCCGTTTACTTGAGCTATGGCGCATTGCCGCCACTTATCGTATTGACACCCATTTTTCTGTCGAAGAGGCGCCGCAGCTACAGCCTTTGGTGCGTTTAATCCGTATGCATCCAGCTGCGTGGGGTAAAAAGCATCAGCCTAATGCGATTAAATACGCGCTTGAAGATATGGGGACTCTATTTTTAAAGCTTGGACAATTACTCTCGACCCGCCGTGACCTCGTGCCACCTGAGATTATTGCGCAACTTATTCAACTGCAAGATAAAGTTAAATCTTTCGATTCTGATATCGCGATTGCGCAAATTCAAGACCCTAGACACGGTCTTGGTCAATCTATTGGCTCTTTATTTGCACGTTTTGACGTCAAGCCTTTAGCAGCTGCTTCTATTGCCCAAGTACATACCGCTGCGCTGCATGATGGGCGTGAAGTGGTGGTCAAAGTGGTTCGTCCTGATATTCGCACGACCATTATTGCAGATTTTGAATTGCTACGAGAACTCGCCAATTGGGCATCGGCGCGTATCGAAGCAGCTCGTGCAATACACATCATCGATATTGTTGAAGACTACCGTCAAGTCATGCTCAACGAGTTAGATTTGACATTAGAGGCAGACAATACAACGCAAATGCGCAACAACTTCTTGGGCTCGGCATTGATGTATGTGCCAGAAGTCTATGATGCCAATAAAAACGTCATGGTCATGGAGCGTATACAAGGCGTTCCAATCTCACAAATTGAGGTATTTGATCAATTAGGCTATGACCGTGCAGCACTGGCAGAAAAAGGCTTAACGATATTTTTTACCCAAGTATTCCGTGATAACTTCTTCCATGCCGATATGCACCCCGGCAATGTTTTTGTCGAGACGCCGCCAGTCAATACTTTGACTGCAAATATGGCCGCCGTGGACTTAGGACATGAGCCACGTTATATCGGGCTTGATTGTGCCATCATGGGCACCTTATCAAAGGACGATCAGCTTATCGTCGCGCGAATGTTATTGTCCGTGATGAATAACAACTTTACAGCGATGGTTGATATCGTCAGTCGAGCTGGCTGGATACCGCCAAGTGCTGATAAGCATGCATTGATGCGTGATATGAAACGCACTGTCGGTCCGATGTTACAAAAATCCATTAACGATATCGACTTTGCCGGTGTATTAATGCAAATATTAGATATCGCCCGCCGCCATCATATGAGTATTCCACCGCAGTTGATGCTACTGCTCAAAACTTTAGTGCATGTCGAAGGACTTGGTCGCGACTTGTATCCTAATCTTGATATCTGGTCGCTTGCCAAGCCAATCTTAAGCAGCTGGATTAAGGAGCAGCTTGATCCGATGCGTAATTTACAACAGCTACGTCAGCAGTTGCCTGAGATTTTATTATCGACCACTGATATCCCAAGACTGCTAGATCAAGGGTTACAGAGCCTTGCTTCACAAGGATCACGTCAAGACAGTCAACTGCGTGAGATTCAACAAATCCGTGCCGATATGCTAAACGACCGTCGCCGAGATTGGTTGGCGCTGGCGGGCTTTGCTATTTTCATAGCCATTGCAACACAAGTTATCGGTTGGCTATCACCTATTTTTTACCTCTTAGCGATTTTGGCAGTCGTGTGGCGTATCTTAGCCTAAACCGTTAGTAGCTTTGACTAAAAGACTTCTGACAATAACAAGTACTTATTAAAAATAGATAGGCATAAGCGTTTGGCTTGAGCCTTCATCCACTATTTAATAGATACTATAAAAAATAAAACAAAAAAAATGTGCCTACATTTAATATTCTAATTAAGTGTAGGCACATTTTTTTAGACTAACTTTATAGCATCTGATCGATCGCCATCTGCGTTAATACTCGACCACGTGCAGTCCGAAGTACATAGCCTTGTTGGATAAGGTATGGCTCAATCACATCCTCTAACGTACCGCGGTCTTCAGCCATCGCTGCTGCCACCGCTTCAACGCCAGCAGGTCCACCGTCAAAACGCTCGTGCAATATCTCAATATAACGTCTATCCAAATGATCGAGACCACGTCTATCGACTGCGAGCATATCGAGCGCACTACCAGCAATTGCGCCATTAATACTGCCATCGCCTCTGACCTGAGCATAATCACGTACACGTCGTAATAGACGGTTGGCAATCCTTGGCGTACCACGTGCACGGCGCGCAATTTCAACGGCCCCATCCTCACTCATTGGCACGCGCATCAACCGCGCTGCACGACTGACAATGGTGGTTAAATCAGCAATATTATAAAACTCTAGTCGCTGCACGATACCAAAGCGATCTCTCAGTGGTGACGTTAATAATCCGGCTCGGGTGGTTGCTGCAACTAACGTAAATGGCGGCAAATCAAGCTTAATAGAGCGTGCTGCTGGTCCTTCACCAATCATGATATCCAGCTGAAAATCCTCCATCGCTGGATAAAGAATTTCTTCAATTACCGGACTTAAGCGGTGAATCTCATCAATAAATAGGACATCACCAGCTTCCAAATTGGTCAGCATCGCTGCCAAATCGCCAGCGCGCTCAAGGACAGGCCCTGAAGTAGAACGTAGATTGCCACCCATCTCGCGAGCAATAATATTGGCAAGGGTCGTTTTTCCTAAGCCTGGTGGTCCAAAGATGAGCGTATGATCCAACGCTTCATCACGCGCCCGTGCCGCTTGAATAAAGACTTCCATCTGCTCGCGTACGACGGGCTGACCGATATATTCCGCCAATAATGCTGGTCGAATATTGGCATCAGGGGCATCTGACGCCCCTTCTAGCGGATTAATCAAACGATCTTGCATCATAGTTTTTGCCATTATGCTTAAAGCATTATTTTTAAAAGATTAGGTAATAAATAGCATAACCAAACGCTGCTCATAAGTCATGCAAAACATGATAAAGCAGGTGCTAAAACGAAAATAAGCGACATCTAATGTCGCTTATTTTCAATCGCTGTTTTTTTAATTAATGTTGTGTTGAAAGATACTCTTATTTAAAACTTTGAAATTGCTGCAAGGTAGCTTTTAACAAACTCTGTGTATCTGCAAATGTCTCACCATTACTTTTTGCCGCCTTAATAGCTTGCTGAGCTTCTTTTTCTTTGTAGCCCAAGCTAATCAACGCGCCTTCAACTTCAGCAATGATACTTCCTTCAGCAGATATTGGTACCGGCTGCATAGCAAATTCTAAATGACTGCTGTCGACTTCGATATTTTTCAGCTTATCTTTTAGCTCAATCAATAAACGCTGCGCTGTCTTTTTGCCGATACCTGGGATACGTGTCAATGCCGCTTCTGAATCTTGCTCGACATGCATTTTTAGCTCAGCAGCTGACATTGCAGATAGCATTGCTAATGCCATTTTTGCCCCAACACCGTTGATTTTAATCAGCTGGCGAAAGACATCACGCTCTTTACGGTCAATAAAACCATAGAGCAGCTGCGCATCTTCGCGCACATGGAAATGCGTCCAAATGCTCGCCTGCTCGTTAAGACGCAATTGGCAAAATGACGGCAATGGTAGCTCAATATCATAGCCAACACCAGAGGTGGTCATGATACAGGCAGTCGGTGCCATTAAGTATTGCACCTGTCCATTAATCAATCCAATCATAATCCACGATCTCTTATATAGACTATTATAAAAATGAGCTAAACCATCATCTAACTATCAATCAATCTCTTTTACCATGTCAGCTTACTAGTAAAAATTAACCATACCTTCAAGACTGATTGGACGAATCTTATGCGCTTGACCCGCTGAACCAAAGGCTTCAAAACGATTGGTACAGATATCTGACATCGCAACCATAGAGGCTTTGAAGTATTTACGTGGATCAAATTCGCTAGGATTTTCTGCAAGGAATTTACGAATCGCGCCTGTTGATGCCAAACGTAAATCGGTATCGATATTTACTTTACGCACACCATGCTTAATCGCTTCAACGATTTGCTCGACAGGCACACCATAAGTCTCACCGATGTTGCCACCATTTTCATTGATGACTTTTAGCCATTCTTGTGGTACTGATGATGAACCATGCATAACTAGGTGAGTGTTAGGAATACGGGCATGAATTTCTTTGACGCGCTCAATCGATAAGATATCGCCTGTCGGTGGACGCGTAAACTTATAAGCACCATGACTGGTACCGATAGCAATCGCTAACGCATCGACGTTAGTGTCTTTAACGAACTGCTCTGCTTCATCAGCACTGGTCAATAGCTGCTCGTGATCCAATACGCCTTCTGCGCCAGAGCCATCTTCTTCGCCTGCCATGCCAGTTTCAAGACTACCTAAGCAACCAATCTCGCCTTCGACTGAAACACCGCAAGCATGAGCCATTTTGACTACTTCGCGAGTCACGCTGGCGTTATAGTCATAATCCATCGGCGTTTTACCGTCTGTACCAAGCGAGCCGTCCATCATCACTGATGAGAAGCCAAGCTGAATTGAGCGTTGGCAAATAGCAGGTGACATACCGTGGTCTTGATGCATAACGACTGGAATATGTGGCCACTCTTCGATAGCAGCAATAATCAGATGACGCAAAAATGCAGAGCCTGCATAACTACGGGCACCGGCACTGGCTTGTACAATCACAGGAGAGTCACAGGCGTCAGCCGCCATCATAATGGCACGCATCTGCTCTAAATTATTAACATTGTAAGCAGGAACACCATAGCCGTGTTCAGCAGCATGATCCAAAAGTTGACGTAACGATATTAAGGCCATAAAACGCTCTCTGGTTATATTCTAAAAATAGTATTTTGAAAATGATATTAAAACATCATTTTTAACAATAAGACGTTGCCACATTTGCACTGCGACCTAGCTTTGCAATGGGTATTCCATTATAAGCCAACAAAAACCACTGCTTTCTGCTCGTCATTATTACGCCGTGATTATAGCAAAAATTACCAGCGCTTCGTAGCGCTTAACTGACTATTTGTTTGTCTGTTTGGTTTTTATACCTTATTTGCACAGCTAGATAGACGATTTCGTCTA
Organism: Psychrobacter sp. DD43; assembly: GCF_904846555.1. Lineage (NCBI taxonomy): Bacteria > Pseudomonadati > Pseudomonadota > Gammaproteobacteria > Moraxellales > Moraxellaceae > Psychrobacter > Psychrobacter sp. DD43. The sequence continues at coordinate 95,651 of NZ_CAJHBE010000009.1, read as the reverse complement.
TAAAAAATTCATGACTTGCTTTTTATGGATCAAATTGATTATTTTTATCCATAAAAAAAGCCTTGGCAATTACCAAAGCTTTTATATATTTTATAGGCTTATAAAACAATTGATGTGTATCACTAATACTTAAAATCAAAACTGCTGATTAGTACTGCTGCTCTGCTTCTACTGCATTTTCACTAGCTTTATCTTCAACAGCAGCTGCGCCATCGGCAACCACACCAGCAGTAGCGGACACGGCTTCATTTGCGCCTACCACAACCGCTTCGCCAGTATTTGCTAGTGCATCAGTCGCAGCAGCGCCAGCAACTTCAGCATTTTCTGCAGCTTCAGCGCCCGCTTCTTGGGCAGCTACTTCAGCTTCAGCAGCAGCGGCTTCTGTATTCGCAGCAGCATCTTCGCCAGCTGATTCAGCAGCAGCATCGGTTTTATCTTGTGTTTCTTGGCTACATGCAGTGATTGCAAAAGTACCGGCAAGAACACTAGCAAGTAATAAATGACGTTTTAACATAATAAATCCCTCATAAATAAAGCATGTCAAATACATGGTTTGCGCTATTTTATAGAGTGCAAATTGGACATGCAATAACAATTTTCAGTATAGAAACAAATAATTACCACTTAATAATAATCGATGACGATTCGAACTTATTGCCTTGAAAACAATAAGATATGAATAGTAGCCAAAATATTATCCGTACAGCGTACCTTAGATACTGCGGCTAAGTTGTACGGCTAATGTTACTCATCTGCTGAAGTATCGTTAAGAGGTTATGCATTAATTTGTAAAGCAGCAACCGCTGGCAAGATTTTACCTTCTACAAACTCTAAGAACGCACCGCCACCCGTTGACATGTAGCTGACGCCATCAGCCACTTGATATTTATCAATCGCAGCAAGTGTATCACCGCCACCTGCAATCGAGAAACCTTGGCTGTTTTTGACCGCTTCTGCCACTATCTGAGTACCCTGACCAAACGCATCCACTTCAAAAACACCGACTGGACCATTCCATAAGATGGTTTTAGCATCGTTGATCGCCTCTGCCAATTTCATGGCACTCTCTGGTGCGATATCTAATATCATGTCATTATCGCCAATCGCATCAACAGACTTGATGCTAGCAACTGCCTTTTGAAGCGAGCCTGTGAAATCTGCAAAATCAATCTCATTTTTATCAGCAACGACGACATATTCAGGCAATAAAATCTCAGTTTTACCCATGATTTCACGAGCTGTATCGAGCAGATCTGCTTCATAAAGTGACGCACCAACACTATGACCTTGCGCGGCTAAGAAGGTATTTGCAATCCCGCCACCAACGATAATCTGTGAGCAAAGCTCAGCCAAACTATGTAAAACCTCTAATTTGGTAGAAACTTTTGAGCCACCAACGATAGCGAGCATAGGTTGTGCTGGCGTTTCAAGTGCTAGGCTTAAAGCATCAAGCTCTGCTGCCAATAAAGGTCCAGCACAGGCGGTCTTACCAGCTTTATACATCGCTTGGGTCACGCCTTCTGTTGATGCTTGGGCACGATGTGCTGTGCCAAAAGCGTCCATCACAAATATATCGCACAAATCAGCATATTTTTGTGCAAGCGCTGCATCATTCTTCTTTTCGCCTTCATTAAAACGTACGTTCTCTAGCAGTGCGACTTCACCTGCTTCGATAGCGACGCCTTGAGTAAGGTAATCACTATTCAGCGTAACAGGCGCGGATAGTTTATCGCTTAAATAGTCAGCAACGGGTGCTAACGAATAAATGGCTTCAGGATTGCCTTCTGTCGGGCGTCCTAAATGCGAGCAGACTATCACTGCTGCACCCTTTTCTAGCGCCATCTTAATCGTCGGCAAACTTGCTTGCAGGCGTGCATCACTAGCCACTTTACCCGCTTTAATAGGGACATTAAGGTCTTCACGAATCAACACTACTTTATCGGTCAAACTCAGCTCGCTCATACGCAAAAAATTCATTACCTGCTCCTATATATCATCTGTTATCAATCTGTATGACGGTTCGCCAACGGTTTATTGGATATTCTTTAGCAAATTTATTTCATCAAATCCTATTGCTGGCAGTTTTAGAAAACTGTCCTAACAAGTATTTAAGGCGGTGTATTCTAACAGTTTTATAGTCTGTACTTATATGTCACCTAAGATAAATTTAGCGATAAGCAAATTTATCTTCTCAAACTAATAACACTCTCATTAACATTTTGTGGTGGTACTGAGTCGTTTAGCTATCTATGATCAATAGCGTACTTGTGCCATAACAATAAACCATTCGGAGAAATCAATGAGTATCGACTTTGAAGCTGCCAAACAAAATCTATTACAACTAAAACAAGAGTACCAAACTCGGATTGCTGACATTGAGGACCATATCCAAAATCCGCAAGATGATCTCAATGAACATTGGGAAGATCAAGCGATTGCTTATCGTCAGAATGACATGCGCAAGAACTTAATGGTTGAGGCACAGCAAAGCTTAGGTTTTGTAGACCACGCTTTAAGCCGTATCGACAGTGGCAGCTATGGAGAATGTGAGGTATGCGCTGAGCCTATCGAAGCACAGCGCTTGCAAGCATTGCCTTATGCAACTTTATGTATGCAGCACGCTGAATAAATTCGTGCTTATATTTTAAAATAGTATTTATTCAGCAGGCACATTCCACTTATTAAGTACTTGATGCCACTGTTGACAACGCATCGCGATTTGATGGACAGGTAAATCCATGATATCGCCAACGATTGCTATATAAGCAATAGGTAACCCTGCCAGCTCTGAGATGTTTTCTGCCGTTAAACCGCCTATCACGCATATTTTTATATCTTGCTGGCAGCCTTCTATCAGTTGCTGGCGTAAGATAGTGGCAGCATTGGGCTTGGTTGTTGAAACAAAGATTGCACCCATGGCGGCATAGCTTGCGCCTTCATTTTTCGCAGCTTTGACTAGTGTTATATCGCCATGACAAGTGCGACCAATGATTTGTTTCGGGGCTAAAGATTGTGCTGCCTCACTAAGATCACCATCTTGCTGTCCCAAATGCACGCCGATACCAAGTTTTTCGGCCAAAGCAATATTGTCATTTATCGATACTGGCACATTGTAGGTTTTAGCCAAATTAACGATTTGTAGCGCTTCTTTATAAAGAACAGACTCACCGTCAGGCAATGCCAATATCTGCTTACGGCGTATTTGTAAAAGAGCAATCAATCCTGTTGCTAAAGCGGCTTCTAACTTTTGATATAAAAGGCTAAACTCATCATCATTAGTCAGCAAATATAGCTTAGGTATAGTATGAGAAACCGTAGAGACTGATGGCTGAATCATGTAATGCTCCTTAATATCAATACGTTTTTGACATAATAAAAAGGCTGTTATATCGCATAACAGCCTTTTATTATAAATGTCTTTTGATACTGCTCATTTAACGCTGTAATTTTATACCGTGCGGCGTGTTGCCAAGCTATTTAAGATATTTTTGGCGTCACCCCAGCGCGTTGCTGAGCTATTGGCACCCAAAATTACGATAATAGCAGGACGATTATTGACGCGCGTCTCCATGACAACACAACGCCCTGCTTCATTGATAAAACCTGTCTTTGAGATGCCGATAGGATAGCTGCCATCACGAACTAAGCTGCTGGTGTTATTGGCTTTGTAAGTACGGTTACCACTTGAGAAGTTAGAGACAAAAAAATCATAGCTCTTAGTGGTTGAGAAACGACGAATCACGTCATAGTTACCAGCAGCACGAACCATTTTAACCAAGTCATTTGAGGAAGCTACGTTGCGCTTATCCAGACCAGTTGGGTCACCAAAGAAAGCGGTACTCATACCAAGCTCTTGTGCTTTACGGTTCATCGCACGTATAAAGGCGCTATAGCCACCCGGATAATTACGGGCAAGACTTTTTGCTGCAGGATTTTCTGATTTCATTAATGCCATTAATAGCATCTCAGCACGATTGAGACGATCGCCTGACTTTAGGTTAGAGCTGGCACGCTTTGGACCAACGAAATCTTCTGGATCAAGTGTTAGCTCTTCACGCATATCTAAGCCGGCATCAAGTACCACGATAGCCGTCATTACCTTGGTAATACTGGCCATTGGACGCGCGATATCCGCATCTTTTTGATAAATTGACTCACCGGTTTCTGCATCAATAACCGCGACACTGCGCGAATCAGTGCTGATCGGAATCATATTACTGTTGCCAAAACTACCGCGATACGTGGTGTTGTAGCTATTGGCATTATTATAACTGTTGTTATTACTACTACCAAAACTGGTCGTATTGGTAATACTGGTTGTACCAGAACCGTTATCTATTTTTTTAATCGTAGAGCTGTTGCCAGACCTAGACATGATACTGCGCGCTTCAGACAAGCTATCGGCACCGCCCCAGCTCAAGCGAGCACTAGACTCAGCGCTGGCGCTACCATTAATTGTAAGTGCGGCTTGTGCGACACTGCCCAAACTCAATGAAATCATAGCAGCGATTAATTGCTGTTTGGTTAATGGTAGTTGCTTCATTCTGCCTCCTGCTTACGTGCTGTCATCAGTGACATACTGACTGACGCCAACTACGTACGTAGCGTTTATAGGTGTGTTTGTAGATACTCACATAGAGTTTTTGTATTTTTAGTGTATCATGGTTTACATTTAAGTTTAATGTACTAAATCAATTAGATGGCATTTCAGTGCCACATTCAAATTTTACTACACTTACTTGATGTTACAGCAATATTAGTTAACATTAGCGCAATATAGCATTACATTAACGCTGGTAGACACCTTATTACGTCTCTACTGTCCAAATAAAGCAATTAATATTGGCTTTTTTATGCGTAAATGAGTGTTATTGGTCAAATAGATTGATTAAGATGACTTAAATTTAGCAGTGCACCCTTTATTCTGATAGATAGAAAAGAGTATAACAATGATTCGAGTATTAGTAGTAGATGATCATGATTTGGTGCGGATGGGTATTAGCCGTATGCTGGCAGATAGTGCAGATATCGAAGTCGTCGGTGAGGCAGACAGCGGTGATATGGCGATAAAGATGGCAAAACAGCTGCGTCCTGATGTGATATTACTGGATGTCAATATGCCCAATATCGGCGGTCTGGAAGCAACCAAACGCTTGATTCAGCTGGATATGGGTATCAAAATTTTGGCAGTTAGTAGTATGTCAGCTCAACCTTATCCCTCAATGTTGATTAAAGCAGGCGTCAATGGCTATATTACTAAAGGCACACCGCTTGATGAGATGATACGAGCGGTCAAAAAAATCTATCAAGGTGGACGCTACTTTAGCCAAGACGTCGCTGAACAATTAGCTGACGTACTATTATCTGATAATGCCAATTCCCCTTTTGATTTGCTCAGTGATCGTGAGAAGCAAGTAGCAATGATGGTGGTCAACTGTCAAAGCCCTCAACAAATTGCAGACCAGTTATTTGTCAGTGTGAAGACCATCAATACCTATCGTTATCGTATTTATGAAAAAGTAAATGTCGATAGTGATGTGAAATTGACGCATTTGGCGATTCGCCATGGTCTTATTCAACCCTAATTATCAAGTCCCTCTCATTAAGCACATTAGTTATTAATCCATGAATCCTGCCAAATCTGCCTCCAAGCTTATCGCTGTTATTACTGACTATCTAGAGCAAGATGATATTTTGCCTGTGCCGCAGTTACGCAAACTGGGGATGATTTATAGCAGTTATCGCTTTATCGTCAGCTTGTTTTTTATGCTGATGGTATATATTACGGTTCGCACGGATGGCAGCCCATCATTGCCAAGTTTCTTGCAGCAAACCGTGCTCAGTTTTTACGTTTTGCTGAGTTTAATCTTGCTAGGATTATTTTATACCGTTGGTAAGCATATGCGCCGACAGCTGGCTTTTGGGTTGGCGCTAGATGTCATTATCCTAAGCTTACTGCTCTATACCGCTGGCGCACCTGATTTGCAGCTGACCATGCTATACATGGTGGTGGTAGCAGCAAGCTTTATGTTATTACATGGCTCACAAGCATTAATTATTACTTTGCTTGCCATTATTTTTGTGATTTATCAGCAGTTTTTTTATGCCATTGCCAATAGTATGAGTTTGGCAAATTTAGGCAGTGCCCTACTCATGTCAGCCAGCTTTTTGGCAGTAGGCGGTCTAAGCTGGTCGATATCGCAGCGCTTGGTACAGCTTGAAAAAGTGGCGGTTCGCCATGCCAAAGAAGTCGAGCGTTTAAATAGTATCAATCAAGAAGTCATCTCTCAAATGGTCAATGGTGTCATCGTCATTGATGACAAACAAGTGGTCTTAGCCAACCTTGCGGCTTATCAGCTACTTAGCATCCCAAGCCGTCATGACAATCAGTCAAAACCAGTAGCCGCTTTTGAGCAGCAACTTGGCCAACAACATCTGCAATTGTTTAATGCTTGCTTATCGGTAGCCGCAGGACTAACGCGTACTTTTATTTATGAGCTGCCTGCTGTTGCCAACTCTTCTATCATTGGCAAGCTACGTGTCGATATTATTCCGTTAAAAGACGACAGTAAACTCATTATATTAGAGGATTTACGCCGTGAACAAGCCAGTGCGCAACAATTAAAGCTCGCCTCACTTGGACAGTTGACCGCCAGTATCGCTCATGAAATCAGAAACCCTTTGGCAGCTATTTCGCAAGCTAGCCAGTTGCTAATAGAAGATGTTATAGAAAGCGAGATGGACAATGACAATGCCCTAAGTCCTTTCGCTAATAATGATATAAATAGCCAGATGACTGGCAACCATGAGCTTTATAAAATGATATTTTCGCAAACAAAACGCGTTAATCGCATTATCGAAGACGTATTAAAACTGTCGCGCCAGCAAACGGCCAATCAACAAACCATTATCCTTGCTGATTGGATGCCTGTATTTTTAGACAATTACTTTAAAGGACATGATGTCTTTCTACATGTTCTTACCCAGCCTACCATCTCTTTTGATATTCATCAGTTAGAGCAGGTACTCATCAATTTAATCAATAATGGTTTACGCTATAGTAGTTACGCCCACCCTCATGCCTTTGTGGAAATCGAAATTTATTGTGCCGATAACGATGTTATAATCGATGTTTTGGATGGCGGTACTGGTGTTAATGCAGATGATTTAAGCGCTTTATTTAATCCGTTTTTTACCACCGAACAATCAGGCACAGGGCTTGGGCTATATTTATCACAAGCCTTTTGTGAAGCCAATCAGGCACGCTTACTGTATGTGCCTGAGCATCAAAAAACCTGCTTTAGGCTAATTTTTCCTGCTGTTCATAATGACATCGTTAGTCCAACTTTTATCTAAAGAAAAAAATTACTTCTCAAAAAAAATTGAAAGAAAATGTAAAACAAAAGGCTTTATATTGTTCATTAAAAAATACCTGTAACCAATGCAGTTATTAAGACTGATAAACCCTTAGAGCGTTATTTTATATACTTTTGTAGCACTTGAAAACAATGAGATGATGTATGACAACCACCGCGCTAGTCGTTGATGACGAAGTAGATTTATGCCGTTTGATGCAAATCACCCTGACCAAAATGGGTATCAAAAGTGATGTTGCCTATACATTGTCGCAAGCGAAATCGTACTGGCAAGACAATGACTATGATTTTTGTCTAACCGATTTAAAACTCCCTGATGGTTCAGGATTAGAGTTGGTCAAACATATCAGTGCCAGCTCCAGTAAGCCCATTGCGGTGATTACAGCGCATGGTAGTATGGATTTAGCGATTGAAGCACTAAAGCTTGGAGCTTTTGATTTTGTCAATAAACCGCTTGAGCTACCACGCTTACGGCAATTGGTTGAAAACGCGCTAAAGGTAATACAACAAGATTTGACTGCCAAGTCCACGCCGCAACGTTCACCTGAACAGCAGATGCTTGATGAGCGCCTTATTGGTGATTCGGCGGTAATGCATCCTTTAAAAAACACTATTTTAAAATTGGCTCGCTCACAAGCGCCGGTATTTTTGTCAGGGGCTTCAGGTACAGGTAAAGAAGTCGTTGCGCGGCTCATTCATGACTTAAGCCCCCGGCGTGACGGCAGTTTTGTGCCGGTAAATTGCGGGGCGATACCATCAGAGCTGATGGAATCAGAGTTTTTCGGTCATAAAAAAGGCAGCTTTACAGGTGCCGTTGCGGATAAGCAAGGGCTGTTTCAGCAAGCCAATGGCGGTACTTTGTTTTTAGATGAGGTAGCTGACCTGCCTTTGGCTATGCAAGTGAAGTTACTGCGGGCTATTCAGGAAAAAACTGTACGCGCGATTGGTGATACCAAAGAAGTACCTGTCGATATTCGTATCTTGTCAGCCACGCATAAAGATCTGAACCAGCTGGTACAGACAGGGTTGTTCCGTCAGGATTTATATTACCGCATTAACGTGATTGAGCTTAAATTACCAACATTGAATGCACGGCGCGATGATATACCAGTGTTAGCCACGCATTTTTTAGCGCTGATTGCTGAAGAGTGGCAGTTGGAGTCGAAGCCTTTATTAACGACAGAGGCTTGCCTGCGTCTACAGCAGCATGATTTTGCGGGTAACGTCCGTGAGCTGCGTAATGTACTTGAACGTGCCGTTACTTTGGCTGAAACCTCAACTATTGATATAAGCCATCTCGGCTTATCTGACTTAGATGCCCATCAACAGGCGCGTATGCCTCAAAAAATCAATGAAAATAACACATCTGATTCAATAGAAAATATAGATAAAGACGATAGAGAAGAAGCATCATCTATCAAAAGTGTCTCGACGCAGCAAGCAACGGCTAATTTGCACCCTTATCGTACGATGACTCATCACTATGCTGCAGTGAAGCAACCTTCGATATCCGGTACGATATCTGACTCATCGTCTTCCGCAATAGGAATAGAGCAGCAATCAGTGACAGCAATGGCGGAGCGCGCTGAGTCAGTAAAAAAGGATGCAAATAGTGATAAGACCGATTCTGTAGCCAATCTCGACAGTAGTATTGATGGCAATATTGATATATTAAACAGTAACGTGATAAAAAGCAGCGTCAGTGGTCAGCTACCAGCACAAGGGTTAGAGCACTATCTTCAAGAGCAAGAAAGACAACTTATTATCACTGCCCTTAAGCAAACTGGCTGGAATAAAACCCAAGCCGCTGAACTATTAGGGACCACTTTTCGATCCTTACGCTATCGTATGACCAAACTTGAGATTGCAGAAGATCAAGCTGAATAAGGGGCTTTGATATAGAATTGCAACTAGATTAGAGCTTTACCTTAGATGTTGGTTTTTCAATAACATTCTTTATAGCTGTATTGTTTTTGATAATACTATTTTTAGGATCGGGCTTTTTCTCAGAGCGTACAAATCGAATACCTGAAGTAAGTGCTTTCTTTCGTAATAAATCAAGCGCTTGCTGCTCCCACGTGCTTTCACTGCCCGATAGAGCGATATCAGGCTCTACCCCAATACCATCTATCTTTTTACCTGAAGCAGTCATATAGTTGGCAACCGTGAGCTTGACCGCTTGCTCATCGTTAAGCGGTATCACCGATTGTACAGAGCCTTTGCCGTAACTGACCTCACCTAAGACAGTGCCACGCTTTTGCGCTTGCAAGCTACTGGTCAACACTTCTGCCGCTGACGCCGAATAGCGATTTTGCAATACCACTACTGGTAACGCCTCAAGCAATGCTGCACCTCTAGTCGACAATGTACGGGAATCTGCTTGGCGACTCTTTATCTGTACCACATCCGTATCTGTCATAAATAGGCTAGCAACGCTCACAGCGGATGCCAATACGCCACCTGGATTATCACGTAAATCTAGTAGTATTCCTGTGACAGGCTTATCCAAATCGATCAAACTTTGTAGCAGTTTTTCACGGCTATTATTTTGAAATGCTGGTAACCTCACAATGGCCATACCATCTACAAAACGAGTTTCGATAATTTGAGGATGGCTATTATTACGTTGTAAAGTGGTGACATGTTTACGGCGTCCTGCCTTGGACGTCACCACATCTACTTGGGTACCGGCAATGCCTGTCAAAAGCTGCTCGATATCGTTACTTTCTTCATCTTCGCCAAGCTTAAACTCATCGACTTGGTGTAGATAATCGCCAACTGCGATACCCTTTTTATCGGCAGGTGAATCATCAAGTACCTCAGTGATGACCCAATAGCCCAAGGCTGATTGATACTCAACCTTGATACCAATATCGCCGACATCGCCTTCTGTAAAAGCACGTAGATTTTCATAGGCTTCAGCGTCCAGAAATTCCGCATGACTATCGAGCTTGGTTAACATGCCGCTCATAGCATTATTAAACAGTTCTTCATCATTAACCGTATCGACATATTCACGACGCACCAAATCAATCAAAGCAACAAAGGTCTTCAACGTTTCAGGAGAAATAGCATTTAATGACACTTGAGCCACTTCAGCAGGAATGTCGGTATTAATAATAGGCGATTCATTGTTAAGCACAGTTTCATCCGCCACACTATCAATTAAATCGTCAGCTTGATCAGCAGATTCAAGCATATCAGCTATATCTGATAGATCATCTGCGCCGTTATCTAATGGTACATTATCAGCATTTAAACTGATGAGTTGTAAGCTTGCCGTACGACTTGCGTTGCGCCCTGCCGCAGTATCTTTGACAGCCGCTTGCGCTGGTATAGCAATCATACTTAAGCCCAGAAAACCCACGATAAGCGTCGGCTTTAAGACATTAGTGTAGCTAGATATCGTACTCATTGACTGCTCGAGTCTTTTAGAGGTCAATGGAAAGGTACGACTGATAGGATTGTTAAAATGCATAAAAATCACCTGAAAATTTGTCCAAAGTTAAGCCATCATTATTATAGGATTGTTATATGGTTATTATTGAATGATAGCTCATAAGATAGCATCAAGCACCCTTATAAGAATAGGAGAGTATTGCAAGTAACTTAGGTGAAATGTTAGACAAAATGTAGCAACAAAAAAGGGAGAGCTGATCAATAGCTCTCCCTTTTAATATCAATTTACTTTGAAAGTAATGTAACGCTACTAGTATAAATTTCTAGCGCCTTACTATAATTGGATTATTGAGCGGCAACCAACAGACTTTCGCCTGTCATCTCTTTCGGCGCTTCGATATCCATTAAGGCCAGAATAGTAGGTGCAACATCACTAAGCTTACCGCCGCTACGGACTTGTAATTTTTTCTCACCGACATAAATCAGTGGCACGTGCTCAGTAGTATGCTGAGTATGGACTTGACCACTCTCATAGTCTTGCATCTGCTCACAGTTGCCATGATCTGCTGTAATCAGCATATCGCCTCCTGCCGCACGTACTGCTTCTGCCACGCGCCCAACGCAGATATCTAACGCTTCTACTGCTTGTACTGCAGCATCAAAGATACCAGTGTGACCGACCATATCACCATTGGCATAATTGACAACTAGCACGTCATATTTACCAGATTCAATCGCTTCCACCAATCTATCTGTCACTTCAGGCGCGCTCATCTCAGGCTGCAAGTCATAAGTAGCAACATCCGGCGATGGCACTAAGATACGTGTCTCACCTTTATATTCCTCTTCACGCCCGCCACTAAAGAAGAATGTCACATGCGCGTATTTTTCAGTTTCAGCAATACGCAGCTGGGTTTTGCCCTTATCTTGCAAATATTCGCCAAGTGTATTGGTCAATGAATTTGGATAATAAGCGATGCTGGTTTTAGGATTATCTGCTAACACATCAGAATACTTGGTCAACATCACAAATGCCGCAAGTTTTGGCTGCTTATTGCGGGCAAATCCTGAAAACTCATGATCCGGTAATACGAAAGCTTGCGCAAGCTCACGAGCACGGTCAGCACGGAAATTCATAAAAATAAGGGCATCATTGTCATCAACGGTATAAGGCACTTCATCACGCCCAATTACGACCGTTGGATTAATGAATTCGTCGGTTTCGCGTGCTTTGTACGCAGCTTGCACTGCCCCATCAGCACGAGTTGCTAAACGATCCGCTTTACCTTCAGTGATCAGCTCATAAGCTTTTTGCACACGATCCCAGCGATTGTCACGATCCATCGCATAGTAACGCCCGATAATACTGGCAATCTGTACACGACCACTCTCATAATGCGCATTCAGCTTTGCGATATGATCACGAAGACGATTGATATATTTATCAGCCGACTTAGGCGGCGTGTCACGTCCATCTAAAAAGCAATGCACAAAGACGTTTTTGGCACCATGTACCAATGCGGAATGGCACATTGCTTCAATATGGTCTTGATGAGAATGGACGCCACCATCTGACAGCAAGCCCATAATATGCACATTGCCGCCCAATGTGTTGGCAGCTTTTACTGCATTTACCAAGGCTTCATTTTTATAAAAATCACGACTGGCAACTTCACTTGAGATACGAGTTGAATCTTGATAAAGCACGCGCCCAGCGCCCAAATTCATATGCCCAACTTCTGAATTACCAAACTGACCATCTGGCAAACCAACATCTTCTCCTGACGCTGATATCAATCCATGCGGATATTGCTCATAAATATTATCTAAATTTGGCATATTAGCGGCAGCAATGGCATTGTCTTTATCGTCTTCACGATGCCCAAACCCATCTAATATCATTAATACACGCGGCACTTTCTTATTATTATCACTATCCTGCTGCTTGCTTAATTGTGCCTGATTATCGTCGATAGATTCTGATTGTTGCTGGGTATTGGTCATGGATTACCGCTCCTCAAGTGAATGAACGCCTATAATGCTGTATTAGGATGTCTAAAGTTGTCTATATTAGCACACATCTTGAAATAGCTGAAAAGTGAGCTTCTAAGTCAACAATTGATTACTATATAAATAGATTAGGATTTAATAATGATCTAATGGTAATCATGCTAATTATCAAACTCACGTAGCAATCTGTAAATCGTACTTGCAATCACTCAAACCATTGGTTAAGATAATTATATTCTGAAGTGTTGGCTAGCAGATGTTTATTCCCTGAGCCGATAATGCTTTACCAGGATGTGGTACCTATTGCTTCATTGTGTATGCCTGCACCGCTTGCGGTGTATCAGGAAACCTGCCGAGGCAGTGACGCATCCGCCCTGAACTTCACGGTTCATGGGTCACCATCTTGCGGCGGCACTTCGGTTGTTATATTCGGTTAGTAGTTTTTTTATTTATAAGTACTATATTTATAAACAATGAATTACAGCTACTAAAAAGCCCCTTTTGTCATTGACGAAAGGGGCTTTTTCTATGCTTGTCTATTAATTCAACTATTCGTCATTAGCAGATTTAGTGATTTTTTTCACATCTTTAGGAATGGTTTTTGCTGTCCCATCAATCGTTGTATGCTGCTTAAACACATCACCAAACGGGTTTTGCTGTTGACCAAACGGGTTCTGATTATTCATACCACCTGCGCCGCCAAACGGGTTTTGACCACCCATGCCGCCAGCACCACCGAACGGATTTTGTCCGCCGCCCATTTGTCCACCCATCTGCTTGGCCATCATCTCCATCATTTTTTGTTGATTGTTCATGACGTAATTATTGGCGAAGTCTTTGAGCTTTTTCTGCACGGGTGGCAAGATAACCAGTAACGCCAATAAGTCACTAAGCACACCAGGAATGAGTAGCAAAATACCAGCCGCTGCCATAGCCACACTTTTGATCATGGTTGACTCTTGCGGACGCATCGACGGATTCATCATACCGCCTGCTTTCATCTGCTGGGCCATTGGGTTGAGAGCTGCCATGCCTTTGCGCAGGAGCGAAATACCGATGACGGCGGCGATAATAAACCAAATAAACACCAACCAGCCACTCGTAAATTGAGCAAGCAAATACCAAAGCAGCATCTCGATAATAAACCATACGATGGCAATACCAACTATCTGACCCATAAAGTGTCGTCCTATAAAATAAAAACCAATAAATTGAGCGCCATGCAAATTAAAATGGCTAACATATGATGTATATGGGGATTGATTGCTATACTATCAAACTTACGGCTAATTTTTAAGCCATAAAACAAAATGTAAGTAAGACGGAACACTATGGCAATTATTATCGGGATTGATCCAGGCTCACGCATGACCGGCTATGGCATCCTTCAACAAACGGGCGATAAGCTCACCTATATTGATTCAGGCACCATTCGTACAGATACCAAAGAGATGCCTGAACGCCTAAAACGTATTTTTAATGGCTTGACGCGTATTACTCAGCATCATCTAAAATATGCAGATGAGCCTATTTATACGGCAATTGAACAAGTATTTATGGCAGAAAACCCTGATTCAGCGCTTAAGCTTGGGCAAGCACGTGGCGCAGCCATTGCAGCAATGGTAGCCCTGGATTTGGAAGTTTCAGAATATACTGCACGCCAAATCAAACAAGCCGTTTGCGGCTATGGCGCAGCAGCAAAAGAGCAAGTACAAGAAATGGTGTGCCGGATACTGACTCTGGATTTTGTACCACAACAAGATGCGGCAGACGGTCTTGCCTGCGCCATCTGTCATGCGCACTCAAGCCATTCAATGAACAAATTGATATTAAATAGTGCTATGCGTGGGCGCGGTGCGTCTAAGAAAAAGGGACGCTGGCGTTTAACTGAAGAAGACTTAGGTAATTTGCGTTAAAACAATTAAGCAAGCATAAAAAAAACACGCGTTCAAATGGCGCGTGTTTTTTATTATCAATATTTAATGTCACTACTTGATGTATTCATTCGTTAATAACCAATCAGCCCTATTCTACGACTGAGCTTTCAATAACGGCGTCCAATACATAGGCATATTCTTCACCTTCTGATACCTTATCGCTGTCTAATTGATAACGTTGTAGGCGTAGCACTTCATCATGCTTACCATCATGCTCATAGCCATCAATCTCACCATTAAATGCAGACCACTTGCCTTCACTGACTTTAATACCCTGATCATTATAAGTGACTGGTTTCACTTGCAAACACATCTCTAAGCTATTATCAGAGCACACTGTTTCATTGGCATTTACGGCCCAAAATACCGTCTCACCTTTACTATTGTACTTAGCTTGTGACGTCAACCTACCTTTCCAAGTCAAAGTGACCGCATTGCTGGTCACTTGCGTTAGGACTGGGTTATCACCTTCAGTGACACTTAGCTCACTAGTACCTTGCATCAAGGTATCTAAACGATTTTCTGCCTTGTTTAGATTTTCGCATAGCATTTTGGTACTCATGCTGTCTTCTGTCATTAACGTATGACCTTTCAACTCATAACCTGCACTCATAGTGTTACAACCTACACCATAATTCAGGGTGTTATGACCTTGGTTTTGTTTAAACGACAGCATTACTTGGTTCTTAATATCTACAAGCGTCGTTATGACAGGTCCACCACTTTTATCATCTATATCAAGTAGTGTCCAACGATAACGCGCAAGATTTTCAATCATTTGTTCTTCAGCACTCATCTCGCTTGCCTTAGCTAACGTGGCATTATTATTCGCTATATCAGCATCTGCAGTGCTAACATTGGTATCAGCTGACTCGAGATTTGCATCCGTTGGAACAGACGCATCTTGGCAAGCACTTAATGCCAGACTTATCGCTAGCATACTTGGCAATAGGGCGGATTTAAAAGATAGTGTCATGAAGATCATACCTTGCAGTTATACTTTTTAATTCAACTTTTTGACCCATTTAATCTACAAAATCTGACTGTCACAATTATAAGAGGGATATCAGTCAAATTATTCAAAGGGCATTTAAAAAGATGCTTATAAAAGGGTAATAATCTGACCACTATAGCGCTCATAAGTGATATGGGTGTAACGAAGTGTTTAATTTTATAGATTCATAGTAAATTTCACATATATGCTAATCCTATTTTTAATGTTAACCATAGCAAAACAGCCCTGCGTCGTTAGGAATTATCCTCGTTACGCAAAGCTGTTGCTGCTTATAATTACATTTTTAAAAAATTTATTACTTTAATCTTCTTTATGAACAGGTTTGGCTTTTGCCATGTTTTTGATGCTAAAACGCTCGTTCATCATCTGGTAAAAACGGGCAAGATTGTCGCCCTGTTCATTGGGATTGACTTGCAGGACTTTGCCAAAATCTAAACCCAAATATAGCACAATATCAGCAAAGCTCAGCTGGTCACCGACCAGATACTCATGATCCTCCAACAGGGTTTCAAAATATGCTAATGCTTTGACAGCACGTGCGATAGATGGCTCGACAAACTCTGGTACTTGCTCAACACGCTGGGCTTTTGATGGGTGGCTATGCTGAAAGGCGAGCATAAAGTTATATAGCACCTCAAATTCGGCGATACGGCGCATAGAGCATACTTGCGCACGCTGTACCACATCATTGCCCATCACCGAGCGCTCACCATAAACACGGTCGAGATATTCGCACACTGCCTGCGAGTCATTGAGTACAGTACCATCATCTAATGTCAAAACAGGTACGGTTTGCATGGGATTTATTTCGGTAAATGCCTCTGACATTTGCTCGTTGGCAGCAAAATCGATATCAATCACATCGAGGTCGTCCATATCATCAATATCGATACCTTTTGATGCTAGCAAAATAAGTGCTTTCCGTGGATTAGGTGCTGTACGGGTGACATATAGTTTTTTCATAAAAACTCCTTGTAAGGTGGGCTTAAAAGCGACTTAGCGCTGCTATACTTTATTATGATTGTTGTGTCATCAAGTATCAAATGCTCTATTAACTCAAGTATTAACGATAACGATTCATCTCTAAATCACGCATACTTGATTTACTAGTTATAGCGTACTCTGTTCATCATAGCAAAGCCTTATTTAGCTGATGTTTCTGATGTTAAGCTGAATAACAGAAAGCCCCACAATTTTGCATTATGGGGCTTTTTAAATCATCTCTTCATCAAGCTCACATGCTCCAACTTATTATTTATTAGGTGCAGGAGTGGTACGTAGATACGGCTTGATTTCTGTGTGACCTTTTGGATATTTGGCAGCGATATCTTCGTTTTTAACACTTGGCGGAATAATAACGTCATCACCATCTTTCCAATCTACTGGCGTTGCGATGTTGTATTCATCAGACAATTGCAGTGCGTCAATCACGCGAAGGATCTCGTCAAAGTTACGACCACAGCTAGCAGGATAGGTCAGCGTTAGTCGAATCTTTTTGCTTGGGTCAATAATAAAGACGCTACGTACGGTATGCGTGCTGTCTGCATTTGGATGCATCATGTCATACAGCTCAGCCACTTCTTTATTAGGATCAGCGATGATTGGGAAGTTCAGTTCAGTACCTTGAGTTTCACCGATATCTTTTGCCCAAGCATGATGGTCATCGATACCGTCAACAGAGATACAAATTGGCTTCACGCCGCGCTTTTGAAATTCGCCATTTAGCGCAGCAGCACGACCAAGCTCAGTGGTACATACTGGGGTAAAATCGGCTGGATGTGAGAAGAAAACCACCCAGTTATCGCCCGCCCACTCATGGAAATTGATATCACCTTCAGTAGTGGTTGCATCAAAATTTGGTGCGATATCGCCTAAACGTAAATGTGCCATGCTTGATTCCTTATTTATGATTGTGACGAGCGCTATTATCGAATGCTATCTACGCGCTCTCTTATTATCAACGACATACTCAGCGGTTAAAATATCTACCAAGCATCTCAACAAAAAAACTGACTTTATCTTAACAAACTGGTTATGAATGTCTTGTGACGGATTGTAATGCGGTTATTCCTTTTATTACTAATACGAATGTAGCAAAATTATTCTTTGAAAACAAAGTAATGAGCTAAAAAGTGAGAAGTTAAGTTGACTTTTATATCACCATCCCTGAATCCCATAAACAAAAATCACCGAATTTACCTTTTTTACTAGTGCCACCTGCTGCACGCCCAGCATCTGTTAATGTAAGCTCACCTTCTTGCTCTTGCAAATATCCTGCTGTCAGTAATTTATCGTTTAATTCTTGGGTTTTAAGACCCAGCTCTTTGGCAAGCTTTGCCGTCGTTAACTTAGAATAATTAGGTGTTGCTATTTCTGTAGGTTTAGCAGAATGAGTTTCAGTAGGGACTCGAGAAGCACTCTCAGAACTAAGGTTGTTATCAATACTATTATTAGGCTCAATTATTTTTTCAAGTGACATTCTGACTTCATCACTGATACGAATAATGCGCTGGGCCTCTTCATAAGTATCGGCATAGAGTTTCGCATCTTCATTACGGTAAATCAGTACGCCCATTTCATTATTATTGACTTGGATGAATTCATAAAGGTTTAAGCTCGTAATAATGCACTCATTTTCGTTCAGGTAGCATTTCGCATGCAAGTTTTTACAAAAGCTGGTGCGAATAAAAGTCAGATTTTTGAGCCAGTTTATTTCTTCAGGGTGCAAATCATTTTTACCATAAACGATACGGATATCAATTTTGAGACGATTACGATCTTCTAACAGCTCTTTGATACGCTCATTAAGCTTTAGATAGGGGCTAATAATAATCAATCTATCAGACGCATTTTTAATCAACTCTTCTAAATGATAAGTCGTGCCACTGCTGTTTAAAAATTTTGCCATTTCAATACCCTCACCATCTACGATTAAAATTTATACTTATTCACAAAAAAGCCCATCCCTAGCGTACTAGAAATGGGCAACATTGCAAACCACTATTGTTCAGTATTTTCTTACAATAAATATGAACTGCGCTAATGATAAATTAAGCGGGTTTATAACTATCACGTAAGCTGACGATTTGGTTAAAGACAGGCTTATCACTGCTATGATCTTCGCTATCAGAGATAAAGTAACCTTCACGCTCAAACTGGAAGCGCGTCCCAGCATCTGCATTGACCAATGATGGTTCAACCACGGCATTGAGTTCAGTCAATGAGTTAGGATTCAAGGCTTGATGGACGTCAGCGACGCCACTTGGGTCTTCAACACTAAATAGCTGCTCATACATGCGCACCGTTGCTGGAACGCCTTGGCTAGCCGATACCCAATGAATCACGCCTTTAACCTTACGACCTTCAGGATTGTTGCCCAAAGTCGCCGGATCAATCGTTGCTTTAAGCTCAATCACGTTACCGTTATCATCTAAAATATGCTCCGTCACGGCCAATACATAGGTATTACGCAGACGAATTTCATTCTTCTCTGGTGATAAACGCTTATAACCTGCTGGCGGCTCAATTTCATAATCGCCTTGGTCAATATAAATGGTCTCAGTAAATGGAATTTCACGTTCACCCATATCGACATTGGGATGATTGGGCTGAGTTAACCATAAAGTCTGCGAGGCATCGTCAAAACGAGCTTGAACGGTGTCAGCCTTTTGCAACTCCCAACTGCTAACAGCATCGCTAAAGTTGGTAATGGTCACTTTTAATGGCTTGAGCACTGCCATGCCACGTGCAGTCGTCGTCTCTAGTGACTGACGAATACTAAATTCTAATAAGCGAAAGTCTACAACACTGTCCACTTTGGTCACGCCAACACGCTCACAGAAATCACGTAGGCCTTCTGGCGTATAACCACGGCGACGCATGCCCGCAATCGTCGGCATACGTGGATCATCCCAACCGCTAACGATATTTTCATCAACCAACTGCTTTAATTTGCGCTTACTGGTCAATGTATGGTCGACATTTAGACGAGAGAACTCATATTGATGCGGCGGTTGCTCAAAGCCAACTTTTTCTATTGCCCAGTCATAAAATGGACGATGGTCTTCAAACTCTAACGTACATAATGAATGGGTAATGCCTTCGAGCGCATCAGATAACGGGTGAGCAAAGTCATACATCGGATAAATGCACCATTTATCCCCCGTTTGGTGATGTGCTTGATGCATAATTCGATAGATAACAGGATCACGCATATTCATATTAGGGCTTGCCATATCAATCTTGGCACGTAGCACTGCTTTACCTTCAGCATATTTGCCCTCTTTCATATCATCAAAGAGTTGCAAATTTTCTTCAACACTGGCATTACGATGTAGTGACGCTGTACCTGCTTCATTAAATGAGCCACGATTTTCTTTGATTTGCTCAGGCGATTGTAAGTCTACATAAGCATCGCCTTGCTTGATCAACTGAATCGCCCAAGCATGAAGTTGGTCGAAATATCCTGAGGCATGGTACGCCTCTCCTGCCCACTCAAACCCCAACCATTTCACATCATTCTCGATGTTATCAATGAAGTCTTGCTTTTCTGCGGTTGGGTTGGTGTCATCAAAACGCAGGTTGCAGATACCGCCAAACTCCTCAGCCACACCAAAGTTTAGGCAAATGGATTTCACGTGCCCCAAGTGCAAGTAACCATTTGGCTCAGGTGGGAAACGAGTGACAATCTGTTGGTATTTTTGCGCATTAACATCATCACGAATAATATTACGAATAAAGTCGTTTTTGTGTTCGTCTTTTTGTGCATTATTGCTTGAGTGCTCACTCATCGGGCATTGCTCCTAACGCAAATGGTCAATTCATGCGACGTGCCATCACGCCTCATGGAAAATTCAAAATATTTGATAAAGTAAAACGATATCGTAAAACAAGCCTCAGCCATTAAATTTAAGCCAATTTACAAAAATTTGGGTTATAAAAACAGTGTGTTATAAACACCAAGCTATGATGACTTTTTGTCAAAATCGTTTAGAAATGGGTAAAGTTGCGTTATTCTATCAGCTTTTGCAAACGCATTAACAGCCTGATACATGACACGGGATAAAAAAGCCGTTAGACTAGCCATAACTTTTTATCCACCAAATTTTCATCCACCACTTAACAGCGTCATTTTAGGCGCTGCAATAAAGAGGAATATCCTATGGTAGACATGCCACCAGTAGTAGAACTTGACACCAGTATGGGTGCGATCGTTATCGAACTCAATGAAGAAAAAGCACCAAAAACCGTTGAAAACTTTTTAAACTATGTAAAATCTGGTCATTATGATGGCACGATTTTCCATCGCATTATTGACGGCTTTATGATTCAAGGCGGTGGAATGGACGCTGACATGAATGAAAAAGCCACCAACAAGCCAGTAGAAAACGAAGCAGACAACGGTCTAAAGAACGACGCTGGCACGATTGCTATGGCGCGTACTCAAGATCCACATTCAGCGACTAGCCAATTTTTTGTCAACGTAAAAGACAACGATTTTTTAAATCATTCTGGCAAAAACATGCAAGGTTGGGGTTATACCGTATTTGGTAAAGTAACAAGCGGTATGGACGTCATCGAAAAAATGCGCGGCGTCCCAACTGGTCGTTTCGGTATGCATGCTGATGTACCAAAAGAGCCAGTGGTTATCAATTCAGCCACCATCATCACTCAGTAATCATTCTTCAATAGTTATTACTTAGTAGCGATGAATCAGTGAAAGCTTATGAGTCGTTACTGTTTAAAGTTATGAGGATAAGGATAAATGCAAAGTTTCAGCCATCTAATTACCACCCGCCCTCATGAGGTGCGACAAGTATTGATTAGCGATTTGCATTTATCGCCTGAAGAGCCTGCCTTAGTGCAGGTTTTTTTGGCGCTGCTTGATGATTGCCTTGCCTTACCTGCCCTTAAACGTCTATTTATATTAGGTGACTGGTTTGAAGTCTGGCTTGGGGATGATTTTTATTTGTCTTTATCCGAAGAGGAACGACAAAAACATTGGCTCACACCACTTATCATTAAATTAAAGAAACTGCGCATAGCTGGCTGCGAGATTTTGGTCATGCATGGCAACCGCGATTTTTTGTTAGGGCAGCCTTTTTGTAATGTATTCGGTGGCGAGCTTATTTATGAGCCGTATACCTTAACCGTTGGACAGCAAAACTATCGCTTAGAACATGGCGATGCACTATGCGTTGATGATAAAAAGTATCAGTTTTTTCGTAAAGTAATGCGTAATAGTTTGACGCAGTGGTATTTGCTCAATAAATCGTTAGAGAAACGCTTGGCAATCGCCGATAATATGCGGCAAAAAAGTCAGCAAAATAATGCCAATAAAGCGGCGCATATCATGGATGTTAATGAAGCAGCAGTGAATAAAGCTATTTATCGCTTTGACGCCCTACTACATGGCCATACCCATCGTCCTGAAATCCACCAAAGTAATGAGGGCAAAACTCGCTATGTACTTGGTGATTGGCGACTGTTAAATAAGGACAAGCGCCAGCAAAAAGTGAGTGCCGTGATTGGTGCAATTACAGCAAGCGTAGATGAAGGTATTATTGCTGAGAGTGCAGAGTTTAACTTATATGAATTTAACATTACTATTTAAATACCTAAACATCAAAACTGCTGCTGTTATCCTTATACAATGAAAAACTCCGTTATAAAACGGAGTTTTTTTTATTTATTAACATCGTTATTTTTAAACAACCTTTGAAAACAACGATTATCCAAAAATAGTGATTTCAACCTATCTCACCACCCCGCCAATGAAGACGCGCTACGCTGAGTAATAAAACCATCTGGCGTTTGACCATTGGCTGCTTGCCAGCGCTGGAACGCATTGCGAGTATTGGTACCTACGATACCATCAGAGCCTTTTGTATCGTAGCCTGAGCTTGTCAAACGCTGTTGTAAATTGCGTACTTGCGACGTTGATAACGGACGCTCATAACGTGGCCATGACTTTTGTAAACCACCTTGTCCAATCAGCGCTTTACCCAATAAGCTAACACCAAGGGCATAGCTTGATGAATTGTTATAGACTTTTATGACATCAAAATTTGGACTGAGTAGCAGTACTGGACCGTCTTTACCCGCTGGCAGCCACAACTCCATTTGAGTGTTACCATCTAAGGACACATCGGCTATGGTATCGACGCCCATTGACGCCCATCTAGCAGCAGGCTGCTTAGTACCAACCAGTGTGTAATCAAATGATGACGGAATGGTTGCTTCATAGAACGGTGCCAAACCACGTACCCAACCTGAATTGCTCAGATAATTAGCAGTAGACGCCAAGGCGTCGCCCGTCGACCATGGATTGCGATGTCCATTACCATCACCGTCAACCCCATGCTTAAGCCACGTATCAGGGATAAACTGCGTCTGCCCCATACCGCCTGCCCAAGAGCCATCGAGCTGTGACCAAGACACATCGCCGCGCTGTAATAGTGTTGCTAGTGATAATAGCTGAGTTTCGGCAAATTCTTGACGGCGCCCATCATAAGCAAGGCTAGCTAGCGAGCTTGGAATACTACTATTGCCCGTTACTACGCCGTATGACGACTCCATGCCCCAAATCGCTGCAATGATTTCTGCATTGACGCCATACTGCGACTGTAACTGCGATAAATACGTGCGTTGCTCAGCGAACTTACGCTTACCAGTACTGACGCGACCATCTGATACCGCAGAATCGACATACTCCCATGGCATTTTTGAAAACTCTGGCTGTCCTGAATCAAGCGAGATGACTTGTTGATTTAAGTAAGCAGAATCGAGCAGACGACGAACCGTAGCAGCATCATGACCTGATGAAATGGCACGCATAGAAAAATCAGACTTCCAATCAGAAAAACTATTGTAGCTTGGCTTTGCGGGTGTTGGTTTAATGACCGGTGCTGGAGTCGGCTTCACTTGAATGGTTTGAGTCTGGGTAAGTTGCACATTACCTTGACGAACTGGCTTATTAGGTTGCTGCATCGCCTGCTGACTGGTACAGCCAACCATCACTAAGGCAGGGAAAAAGGCAAGGTAGTGTTTATTTAATCGCATAAGAAGTCTCAAGTATCCGTAAGTAAGGTGCAATGTGGCTTAGATAATTCCATTTAATCGCCAAACAATAAGAAATTTAACGCCCTAGTACCGCTCGTGGATCAATAGGGTTGCCATTTAAGCGTACTTGAAATTCCAAACCCACTTGATTGGTCTGACCACTATTACCCATATTTGCGATACGTTGACCGCGTTGGACGCTATCGCCTTCTTTAACCAATAGCTGACTGTTATGGGCATAAGCAGTGATATAGTTGTCACTATGACGAATCATAATCAAGTTGCCATACTCTGGCAGACCGTTGCCCGAATAAAGAACCGTACCTGATTGACTTGCTTGCACTGGATCACCTACGTTACCAGCAAACCACATGCCCATCGTGCTAGATGCTGCATCGAAATTACGGGTTATTTGATTGCGAGTCGGATACTCATAGCCTGACGTTGCATTGGCAGTCACTTCATAGACGGGCGGTTGTGAATAGTTAGGCGTGCTGGTCACAGGCGGTGTATAGGTTGGCTGTGTAGGTGTAGAGTTATTGTTCGAAGCATTGTAGCGATTACTATTATTAGCGCTTGCCGGCTCACCTTGCCACAGTTTGAGCCACTGACCACTATAAATGGTGTATTTACTGTCTAGGCCATTCAGTGAACCAATTTGACGGTAATTGAGATTATAGCGCGCCGCCACTTGACTGACCGTATCGCCGCGCTGCACCCGATGATAGTTAGGAACCCCTTGATTATTGGTAATAATCTTCGGTCCCGCTTGGTTGGCTGATTGGTAAGTGGGTTTGGTAGCACAGCCTACCATCGTTACTGTGGCAGCAGCCATCGTGCCCAGCAATGCCACTGTGATAAATCGCGATCCAGCAATAAGCTTCTTCATACAAGATTTCCTATTCTTTATGTTACGTACAAACTCCTTGTGTGACTCACAAGCATTTTGCTAACTGTTATACCGTTTAAGTGTTTAGCTATCTTAGCTGCCATCATCAATATTCGATTCATCTTACAGCATTAACGCTGATAGCATATCGAGTGTGGCGGCTGGCGTATGGTGCAAACGTACAGGCGATAGACTGATGTAACCTGCGGCAACCGCTTGATCATCAGTCATAATAGTACCAGACGAATCATGATCAGTATTATCTGCCAATATATCCTGACGCTTGCGTAGTGATAACCAATATGCATCTCGCCCGCGTGGATCTACCACATGATGGACAGGACGCGCTATTTTCCTATGCCCCAAAGCTGTCATTTTGCGACCGTTAATCTCATCAGCATTACTCACATCAGGAATATTAACGTTTAATACGTGATAGGGCAAATTTTTGCAAATATCCAATATTGGCGTATCTCTCAATAATTTCACAATCTCACTTGCTGCCATTTGATAATGACGCTCACATTCCTGCTCACTGCTTTTTGCCCCACCGCCTACCAATGAGGTCGCAATAGCGGGTATGCCAAATAACTGAGCAGTTAATGCCGCCCCAAAAGTGCCTGAAAACAAAACGTCTTGACCAAGATTGGCACCTGAATTGATCCCCGTAATCACACAATCAAAATCTGTGTCAGAATATATTTCGTTTAATGCCAGATAGATACAGTCAGCTGGTGTGCCATTGACAGCAATAAAACCAGAAGGCAATTGATGCGTATATAAGGGTGTGGTGATACTTAAGGCACTGGCGCAGCCACTTTGCTCACTATTTGGCGCAACCACCATGACCTCGGCAATAGTAGATAATGCCTCATATAGTGCCAGCAAACCTGGTCCATAAACACCATCGTCATTGCTCATTAAAATCTTCATATTTACTCAATCTATTTATGAATGACCGTTCATCCACTTATCTACGTTATTTGCGTAAAGTTGCTATAATCACCGCTATTGCTACTAATATCATTCTATTTAAAAGTATGATACTTAAAGCTATATCAGTTATTTATACTGCCCGTCTATGTTTGTTTGCATAGTAAATAGCTATGATTATTTCGGGCGATTATACCCTAATAGACTATTGAGACGAACCCACTCTTTATACATAATTTGCATGATAACTTAGCTTTTTGAATGATTTTCCCATAGTAAGACCCCTATTTTTCAGCATTAAAAACCTGCGCTGAGGTTACAGTAGGCTACAACCCACAACATTTACAACTTATACTTTTATGTTGAGGTAACTTACCGGTTTATAATACCGCTATGTTGCTGGAGAGCTGATTTAGCTCACAATATCTCTACACATAAATCAATATTTTATGTGACATTTGTTTTTTTACCCATTAACATAGCACCATTAAATAAAGATAAGCGAGTGTGATACTGAATGAAAAATCAATCGATATTATCTATGACTTCTGTATTGGCAAGAAGTGCCTCAAAAGTCGGGCTAGCAGCATTGATAACATCTATTGCGATGCTGTCTCAAGCCACAAATGCTGCATCCAACTCTGCGACGACCATACCTTTAGATTTATCTGGTATCAATATCACAAAACATGAAATTGCGGTTATGCAAGTGCTGTCAGAGATATGCCCGCCGATGCTAAATGGTAAGCAAAAGCAGCGTTTTTATAAGTCTTATAACGTGCAGCTTCATGAGTTGATGCCGTCATTAGAAGACCCAAAAGCAGCTATCCAGTACTTATCTACTCAGCAAGATTATCGTCAAATTCTGCAAGGCATTCGTAGCTGGACGATGGGATTTGCTAAGCAAGACAATAAAGCATTGTGTGAAGATTTAGCGAATGCTGAATATCAGTAGTAGCCCTTTATTGATACGCTATGTTATCGAAATACGTTTTTAAGCCATATTAAGAGATTAAATAGGTAAAGATCGCCATAATTAACGATAACAATCTACTTTCTTATCTCTTTAACATCTGTATAAAGTGGTCAAATAAGTATTATATAAGCCAGTTCTAAATGCTTATTTATTTAGATGACTCGCTACAAAAAGCTTGCTGCCATCCCTATTATTTAATAAGGATAGCAGCAAGCTTTTTTATGAGTGAAGTTTATAAAATTATTCGCTTTATTTTTAATAACGTCTTATTTTATTGTATTTATCGTTTCCCCATCGGGCGGCATTTTGCTAAGATAAGGCGTTAATTTTATGTCCGTTGCTTTAGTCTCCTCTACTCTCAAAAAATCCATGGTTTAACTTGAGATTTAACATAGTCTGCCAAAGATTGTGTAAAGGTAGTGGTGTTGGGGAAAAGCGACCGATACATTTGGTTTTATGATGCGGTGTAACAATCTATGACAGTAAAGCGTGTGAAAAAACAGCTGGTGCAGCTGGTAGTGGGTGTCAGTATTTCTATGGGTGCAGTGATGGCAAGTGCAGCCATACAGCCGCCTGAGATGGCAAATACTGCGTATGTATTAATGGACTATAACACGGGTGAAATTTTGGCACAGAAAAATGCCAATCAAGCCTTGCCGCCAGCATCTTTGACCAAAATGATGACCAGTTACATCATTGAACAGCGCTTAGCTTCAGGCGATCTCAAAGAAACCGATCAGGTATTGATGAGTCCAAATGCTTGGTGCCGCGGCAGTAGTAGCCAATCGTGCATGTATGTACCGGTGAATAAGAGCGCGAGTGTTATAGATATGCTACGCGGTATTATTATCCAATCAGGTAATGACGCCTCAAAAGCAATGGCTGAGCATATAGCTGGTAGCGAAGCATCGTTTGCTATCTTGATGAATGAGCAAGCGCAAAAGATTGGTATGAAGAATACCCATTTCGTTAACTCTACTGGTATGCCTGATGAGGGTCACCAAGCATCTGCTCTAGATTTGGCCAAGCTATCACGCGCCATTATCAAAAACAGCGGCGATTACTACAGCATTTATTCAGAAAAAGAGTTTACCTATAACGGTATTACTCAAGGTAATCGTAATGCCCTACTCGCTACCGACCCTACTGTTGATGGTCTAAAAACAGGACATACGGATGCAGCTGGGTATTGCTTAGCAGCCTCGAGCAACCGTGAAGGTATGCGCCTAATCTCTGTCATTATGGGCACTGAAAGTCAGCAAGCACGTGCTGATCAGTCGCGTGAATTGCTCAATTGGGGTTTTGGTCACTTCACAACGGTTACTCAAGCACCTGCTGGGCAGTTTGTCAGCAAAGTTCCTGTCTGGTTTGGTGAAGCAAAAGAGATAGAAGTAGCGACTGGTGATAATTTGCAGATTTTGACCACTAAAACTCAAAAGAATAAAATCACTACTGTGGTCGATATTCCTGAAAGCTTAGAAGCGCCTATCAAAAAGGGTCAAGAAATCGGTAAAATGATGGCTGTGATAGATGGCAAAGCAGTGGCTTCTGTGCCTGTGATTGCGACAAGCGATATTGAGCAATCAGGCTTTATGAGCCGTATCTGGCAACGTTTTTCTCGTTGGACCCAGAACTTATTTTAAGCACAATGATAGCGTTTTGAAATAATGCTTTTATCATGAAGTTCAACATAAAAAAGACGTCTCATATCGAGGCGTCTTTTTTATGTCTAAAATTTTATATTTCTAGCTATTTTTATGACCATGTCAGCCAGCTTTTTAGTAAATCACTTAACGCTTTGTCTTCGTATTTGGCAACTTCGCAGTAGTCTATACCTGCAGCCTTTAGACCAAACTCAAAATCGGCTAAATGTTTTGCTTGCTGCTGTGGATACCAAAACACCAGTAACGTTCGATATTCTGTCTCAGCCGCACGAATATGACTCGCTAATGAAGCTGCTTTTCTGGGGAACACATCTTCTGCAAACATCAGCATGTCAAATTGCTTTGCATGTACCTCATCTATGACCAGCTGTTCATGTTGATAGCAGGCCACATCAGCACCCAAATGCTGTAATTGATCTACCAACAACCCTTTTTCATGATAGTAGTAATAAATAATTTTTAAGCCACGCAGATGTTGCTGTTGTTGAGAATGGTGTTGATTAGACATAGGAATAGTAACTGTAAAATTCGTACCAATACCTAAAGTGCTATCCACTTCAATGCTGGCCCCCATCAGCTGAGCCATTTGCTTAACCACTGGCAGACCAATTCCCGACCCTTCGTATTGACGGGTTTGCGATGAATCTACCTGAAAAAATGGATTAAAAATATCTTCAATAAAACTGCTATCAATCCCGATACCAGTGTCCTTTACGCTAATCTGCCAGCGATTGCTGTTATCAAAATGGGTCAGTTGCGACGTAATGGTGATTTGACCTGCTGGTGTGAACTTCATGGCGTTACTGACCAGTATCGCTAAAATTTGCTGTATTCTTTCAGCATCGCCTTCGAGGATATAATCGTTATGATGGATATGACTGATTAACGTTAAGCCCTTTTTCTTAATAGCTGGCTCAAACTCTGCCAATAAGTCAGCGATTAGTTGCAATGGATTAAATTCGTGCACATGTAGGCTGATTTGACCTTTCTGGATTTGATTTAACTGAATAATTTGATCTAAGGTTAAGACCAGCTTTTCACTACCCTCTCGAATAATATCAACCGCGTCTCTTTGCTCGTGATTTAACTTTTCATCATCTAGTAGCTGTAAGCCGCCAACGATCGCATTTAGCGAAGTTTTTAGCTCATGGGTAATCATACTTTGAAAGTTATGTAGCTGCACATCAAGTGACACATCTTTATGATGCAGTTGTTGCTCGAAAGCCGCAAGTGCCTGATAATCTTGCTTTGCAATTTGCAGGCGATCAAATAGGCCAATAAAAGCCTGTTTAATCTGTACCAACTCCTGAAACTCAAAACGCTGTTGAATCAGAGGTAACTGCTCAATATCTGGATTTTTTATAACTATATCGCAAGCTGCCGTCAGATTAGCGATATCTTTTGACGGCCAATTCAGCTTACGCAGGATAAACAACGCCCAAATAATCGCCAATAGCGTTGTCGTAAGCCATAGCAGTAGGTTCTTTTTAATCCAATTTTCACGCAGCGTCGCCACATCTAAAGTGATATTCAGATAACCAACCAAAGCATCTTCTTTAGGTGAAATAATTTTATTAGTAGGATCGCCAACGACTGGATAGTTAAAGCTAACTGTATTAGCAAATAATGCATTTTTCCAATCATCTCTTAATTGATTGGCTTCAACAATAGGCTGAGAGGTGGTATAAAATAAAATACTCTCAATGCCTTGCTCTTTTTCTAATAAAAAACGTATTTGTTCATCGACGATATCGGTGGAATCTGCTATCGATGCGCTGATGGTCAGTAATGTCGCTAAATCCTGAATATGCTGGCGCGTGTCTTTGTAATAGTGAACAAAGCCATAAATAAAAGACACTAATAGACCTGCCAAAACAGCCAAAACCATGGTCTGCATGATAGAGTGCCAGATAAGCGTAGGAAGTGTTTGATGCGGGCGGTTGTTCATATCACTCAACTGAGTTAGACAACTTTTGATTATAGTACAGGTATTTTATAGCGGTTATAAGTGAAAATTGATATTTTAAGGCAATTAATAAATAGTTCCCTAAATTGCAAAATGCCATGACAACTGATACAGCCGTCATGACAAAGCACATTTAGAAAGCCTGATAAATAGTATCAAAGGGTTTTTATCGGCTAGCTACTACTACCCAAAAGCGCAAATATGATTACATTAACGCTTTTTATCTTTGTTGGTAAATCTCGGCTTATCTTTGGTAGTAAATTTCTGCGCACGATTACGTTCACGTTGACGCAGTTGTTGGGTTTTGGCTTTGGTTGGCGTATCGCTTTTATTAGCATACGGGTTTTCATTCAGTTTAAAGACCACGTTTAGTGGCGTGCCTTCTAACTTGAATACCTGACGGAATTGATTTTCAAGATAGCGCTGATAGCTCTTAGGTAACGAACCAGTTTGATTACCATGAATGACGATAACGGGCGGATTGTGTCCACCGATATGCGCATAACGCAACTTAATACGGCGACCAGCGACCGTTGGTGGTGGATTGGCAGTAACAGCATCTTGCAAAATCTGCGTCAAACGGTTAGTTGATACCTCAAACATTGACGATTGATAAGCACGCAAAATAGACGGATATAAATTACCCACGCCCGTACCATGTAATGCTGAGATTTGATGGACTTTTACATAAGGGATAAAGTTGAAACGACGATCCATCTCAATTTTGATATAGTTCTTTTGATCGGCAGTCAGACCGTCCCACTTATTAATCGCAACCACTAGCGCACGACCTGCGTCCAGCGCATAGCCAATCATATGCAAATCTTGATCGACAATACCTTCATGAGCATCAATAACAATAACGGTTACGTTAGAGTCTTCAATCGCTTGTAAGGTTTTGATAACTGAGAATTTCTCAACTTTTTCATCGATTTTACCACGGCGACGAACACCAGCCGTATCAATCAATACGTAATCTTTACCTTCACGCGTATATGGGATATAGATACTATCACGAGTGGTACCCGGCATATCAAAGACGACAACGCGGTCTTCACCAAGCAAACGGTTGACTAGCGTCGATTTACCAACGTTTGGACGACCGATAATAGCAAGTTTCAAACCTCTTGGCTCAACCACATTTTCCTGACTAGGCATATCAGCGGTTAATACTTCGAGCAGATTGCCGACCCCGCGACCGTGACTTGCCGCCATTGGATATGGTTCGCCTAGACCTAATGCATAAAATTCAGCAGGCGCTGAATCATGCACACCATCGACTTTGTTGGCAACGACATATACAGGCTTGCCAAGGGTGTGTAAAAACTTACCAATCTCAGCATCGGCACCAATCATCCCTGCGCGTGCATCAACCACAAACACAATGATATCGGCTTCATGAATGGCAGTATACGACTGCTCAGACATATAATCATCAATATCGCCTCTGCCATCGTCCGCTTCACCAATACCACCGGTATCAACGACAATAAAAGCTTTGTCTTCGTAGGTCGCATCACCGTATTGACGGTCACGAGTCAATCCTGACAAATCAGCAACCAATGCCTGCCGACTTTTAGTGAACTGATTAAATAAGGTGGATTTACCGACGTTTGGACGACCAATTAAGGCGACCACAGGCTTGATACTCATGGGTTACTCTCAGTGAAAGGCACAATGACGGACAGTGCAACTACTTAGATACAATCTCTTTTACAACGTAAATTTACCGTTATAAAAAAGCAAAAAGTAGCAGCCGTTGACCGCAAATTTAAATGAATGATAAGATAAAACGATAGTCAGAAAATAGTTCTTGGCTATCTTACAATGAATAAATGATATTCAGAGGAATGCATCATATATGGATATTATCTGTCACTATTATATATAGATAACGCCAATAATGCACCGGTCGCATAGCGTACGCGAAAGCCGATATGTAAACAAGCAATTTTACAAGGCATTAAACGCTGACTATGCAGCGTTTTCTGTTCATTTTACTACTAGGCCACCTATTTAATGAGCAATATAGAAAAATGCCCATTAAATAGGACTGCAAGTGACTAAGATTAGCGTGCCAACTGCCAAATCGCTACTTGACCTGAGGTGCTTTGGGTCATTAAGCGGCTGCCTTGCACTTGCAAATTGGTCAATGCGCCTTTGGTCTGTACACGGCTGACAATCTTACCCGTGGCTGGGTCAAATAAATGCACAACCCCATCAAAATCACCAACTGCGATATAGTTACCAATCATCACAGGATTGGTCAAATGGCGATAGGCCAATTCTTCACTTTCCCAGAGAACAGCACCATTACTGCGGTTGTAAGCAACCACTTTACCGTCTAAGCTTGTCGCAACCACTTGCTGATTGTTGACTGCAAGCGCTTTTAAACTGGCAAGCTCATTAACAAACATCACTTGGCGCGATGCCAAATCAATACCGAGTAACTGACCACTATAGCTAATGGCAAATAACTGATTGTTATCTACAATTGGCATACCATCAACATCGCTCATGCGTTCAACTTCGCTGCTGCCTGTACCCACACCAACGCGTCTTGACCATAGCGGCAAACCATTATCTACCGTGACAGCATGTAAGCGTCCATCGGCAGTCGCTAGCAACGCTGTCTTAGCATCTAATAACGTTGGTGCAGCGCTACCGCGTACACTAATCGCTGGAACTTGGGTAGCAAACTGCCAAACTGACTGACCAGTCTGCAGCGATAAGCCATGTAGAAAACCATCATTGGCTGACAAGATAACGCGGTTATTGCTAATGAGCGCTGGCGTTAATACTGAACCAGTAAGCTGTTGCTGCCAGCGTTTTGCACCTGTTACACTATCGAATGCCATAACCAGACCGCCACGAGTACTAATAATAGCAGTTTGGCTTAGCTCGTCTATCGCAACACCACCTGTAATCTGGTCGCCAACATTTACTGACCATAAACGCTGACCAGCTTTGTCAAAACCCACCAAATCACCACCGCGCGAGGCAGTAACGATTTGCGAATTGGCATAGCCGACTTGCAAAGTAAGCGGATCTTTTTTACTGACGTTTTTATTACCAAGGTCGGTACTAAAAACCGGCTGCAATACGCTAACAGGTTGCACGATTTGTACCAATTTTACAGGGTCGTTGACGACTGGCTTGATACCTCGATTACACCCAATGACCGCAGTTGCCATCACTGCAATTACGGCTACATGCATGGCCGTTGAGCGCATGGTCTTGGCTTTGATGGTTTTGTTAAAGCGAATAGCTTGAGTCATTATAGGTCTCACTACAAATAAATTAATCATTAATAAATTAGCATTTAATCAGTGATAAAAAACGATAATAACTTAGTACAAATAAGTATTAGTTACCACCATATTACTTCCGACTGATTAGGCTACTTCCTTTGTAGAACGGTTTGAGGTATTACCATGTCTATCGAAATTAGTACTCAAATTTTTGATACTAAGTCTTTATTGCCGAATATTTAGCACTACTATTTTATGCACCAGCACCGGTATTGGCTGCTACTGAATCTTCGCTTACTGGTGCTTGCGATGTTGCCGTAGACTCTTGAATAAGGCTGGTCTGCTCAGCGATAGGCTCAGGGACGATACCCAAACTTTCCATTTTCAATGCCAATACTGCGCGAGTTTCTTGACGCTCACGTAATAAGCTCCAAGCATTATTATAGGATTTAATCGCTGAATCTGAATTGTCTTGTGCCAAATAAATATCACCCAATAATTCTTGCTGACTGGCTTCAAATGAGCTTGGCATATCACGACTGGCTTCTGTCAATGCTGCTTTTGCATCGCCTGCTGCCAAAAGCGTGGTCGCATAGCGCAAACGGGTAATTGCCTCTAGACCTGCATCACCCAAATCTATCGCCAATGCCTTTTTAAAGGTCTCGCCTGCTGCTTTAAAATCATCATTGTCAACTTGCTGACGCGCTTTAATCATTAAAGCCTGCCAAGCATAGACCGATTCTCCATGAGTGCCAACTAAAGTATCAATGTTCTTATCTAGCTGAGTACGACTCTTCTCTAACGATGCTTTTGCCTCCGCTCCTAGATCTGGATTTTGCGATGCCAAGCTCACTTCTTCATTAAGACGTTGAATATCCGCATATTGATCGGCTGCAACGGTATCGACACGTGCATGATTATCCTGCCAATAAGTCCAGCCAAAATAAGCGGCTAACGCCAATAAAATCGCGGTGACAATATAGCTGCCATACTGCTTTAACGCTTGCATTGAGTTGTCTGCATTCGGCGAATTAGGGGTCAGAGCCATATACTTTTACCTGATCAATTTATATTAAAGTGCTAATGCTACGCTCACTACTATTTATGGCGAGAAAAGTTATCTTTATCCGACAGCCAATCTTGCGCTGCTGTTTTTTGTTCGCCAGTTTGCATATCTTTGATGCTAATGGTTTTATCATCCAGCTCTTGCTGGGCGATAATAACGGTCAATGCAGCACCTGACTTATCCGCCTTTTTCATTTGTGCTTTTAAGCTGGTGGCACTTGCCATTTTGACGCGCAAATCTGGACGGCTATAACGCAGGTTTTGCGCATAACTAATACCCGCACTATAAACCTCAGGATGGGCGACCACAAATACATCACAAGCAGGCATATCAGCAATAGGTGCGACAACTTCCATAAGAAGTAATAAACGCTCAAGTCCCATGGCAAAACCAACTGCAGGTTCAGATTTAACCGGTTTATTATCACCTTTACCATCACGGTTATCAGCAGATTTTAGCTGTCCAACCAAACCATCATAGCGACCGCCGGCACAGACAGTTGCTTGGCTACCAAGTTTGTCAGTCACCCACTCAAAAACAGTTTTATTATAGTAATCAAGACCACGCACCAGATGCGGGTTGATTTCAAAGTTGATACCAAGCTCCGTTAAATAAGCTTGTACTTGCTTAAAATGCGCCACGCTTTCTTCACCTAAAAAGTCAGCAAGCTTAGGCGCGTCTACCAATAGGGCTTGGGTGCTGGCTTCTTTGCTGTCTAAAATACGTAGCGGATTGGTCGTCAGGCGGCGCTTACTATCCTCATCTAACTGCTCTTGCTTATCGGTCAGATAGGTGACCAACGCTTCACGATAAGCATGACGCTCATCAATTTCGCCCAGACTATTTAGTTGCAAACGCATCTCATCTTTTAGACCCAGCTCTTGCCACATCAAATGAGTCATCGCAATCAGCTCGGCATCAGCGTCTGGTAAGGCACTACCAAAGCTTTCAACACCTATTTGATGAAATTGACGATAGCGACCCTTTTGTGGGCGTTCATAGCGGAACATTGGACCAATATACCAAAGCTTAGGCGTATCACCGCGTAGTAGATTGTGCTCATTCACCGCTCGTACTGCCCCTGCCGTACCTTCAGGACGCAAGGTAAGCGGCGTTGGTGGATCAGATTTATCGGTAAAGCTATACATCTCTTTTTCAACGATATCCGTAGCACCACCGATCGCGCGAGCAAACAAATCGGTTTGCTCAACGATAGGCAAGCGAATATGCTCATAACCGTATCTGCCTAGCACATTAGCTAATATAGACTCTAGATACAGCCATTTTGCAGACTGTGCAGGCAAAATATCATTAAACCCTTTAATCGCTTTAATCATGGTACAGTTATGTCCTTTAATTTTTAACAAACAGCTCTATAATTTTTATTAATGAAACGCTTTATTATCTAACACGTATAATCTCGTTTTCACGTTTTTTTGCCAATTCTTCTGCATGGGCGCGTACCATACCTTCTATCTCATCAACCAGATTATCAGTATCAATCAGATGACTTTTTTCGCCCATACGATAAACCAATGATTTTGGTGCGGCGCCAACAATACCGATATCAGCTTCCTTCGCTTCACCTGGACCATTTACCTTACAGCCAATCACTGATAAGTTCATTGGTTCACGAATATCCTCTAAACGCGACTCTAACGCGGTCATCACTCTAATCACGTCGAACTCTTGACGTGAGCAGCTTGGGCAAGCAATGAAATTGACACCATTAGAGCGAATATTGAGCGATTTTAAGATATCAAAGCCAATCTTAATTTCTTCTTCTGGCTCTGCAGCTAAGGAGATACGAATCGTATCACCAATACCGTCTAATAATAAACCACCCAGCGCGATAGCAGATTTGACCGAACCAGTACGGTAAACACCAGCTTCAGTCACACCTAAATGCAGAGGATTATCAATTTGTGCTGAAATCAGACGATAGGCATCCATGGTCAAAAATACGTTGCTGGCTTTAACCGATACTTTATATTGATCAAAATTAAGACGTTCTAATATATCAATATGACGCATTGCCGATTCGAGCATCGCTGCGCCATTTGGCTCTTTATACTTACGCTGAATGTCTTTTTCTAAAGAGCCAGCATTGACGCCGATACGAATAGGAATATTGTAATGCTTGGCACAGGCGACTACTTCGCGTACTTTAGCGTCACTACCGATATTGCCCGGGTTAATACGTAAACAATCTGCGCCCGCTGCCGCAACGGCTAAAGCAATTTTGTGGTCAAAATGCACATCTGCTATCAAGGGTACGCTGACCAACTTGCGAATTTCACCAAACGCTTTAACGGTATCCATCGTGGGAGTAGAAACTCGCATCAAATCAGCGCCTGCTTCAACACAGCGCTCAATTTGGGCAACAGTCGCTGCCACATCGCAGGTATCGGTATTGGTCATACTTTGCACACTAATCGGCGCATCACCACCAATCGCGACATCACCGACATATATTTTCTTCGTAAGACGACGGTTAATAGGTGCTGACGTTGACATAGACAAACCCTTTCATGAAAGCAGTAAAAACGAGAATAACAATAAAAACAAGGTAATACTATTTACTTTAAAAACTGAACCAATTGATAAATTAAGGTGCCAATTCAAAACTGGCTTGGCTACCATTTGCATAGCTGTTTAAAGCGACAGATTGCTGATTAAGCATCAAGCGCACGTTATTGATATCATCGATCTGTACATTAAAAGGTGGCATACCTGATAACTGATAATCACCCGCATTCTGCGAGCCCGCTATCAAGCTGCTACCAGTAGCATCTGTAATAGTGACGACAGCAGCATCCGTCAGCTTAACATCCAAAGTGGCAGGAGCAACGTCGCCACCGCCCAAGTTTAGTGCTGAACCTGAAGCGCTAACACCTGTAACATCGGTATTAATAGCTGCGCCTTGTGCTTGTTCTACTGCTGAGATATCTTCAGAGCTAGATATAGGCTGCTCGGTATTTTCCTTGCTGGCATTACTAACCATACGGAATAGGAAAATCGCTAAAATAATGACACCGATCACTGCGATAATTAGTAGCGGATTAAAGCGAATACGATTGTGTGTATCACGCTGTAGCGTACCCATAGGCTGCAGTGGCGACTGAGTATTATTAGCCGAACGCGATTTCAGCTCATTTGGGTAAGCGGCATCAAAGCTACTGGCTATTCTGACTGGGTCGAGACCCAAATATTTGGCATAGTTGATCGCAAAACCGCGCGCAAACGCCACTTGCGGTAAATCTGCAAAATCTTCATTTTCTAACGCTTGCAGGTGACGTTTTAAAATAAACAATTCATTTGCCGCGTCGTCCAAGCTTACTTGCTTAGCTTTGCGAGCTTGCTGCAACATGGCACCAAATGATCCCTGAGCGTTAAAGTTTGTGTTTGATGATGGGGTGGTCATTTCCATGGTGCCTCTGGATTGTTAAGCCAAGTCTTTAGTTGTTTTGCTTCATCACTTAATGGATAAGCAGATAAAAGTTGCTGTGCCAATTGTTGGCGTGTCTTGATGTTTTTTTGCGCTGCCGCCAATTTGATGCCTTGTAGGAGCAAGCGTGGACTAGCACCCTGCCCTTGTACCAATATCAAGGTCTCATCATAGAGCCTTTGTGCCTGCTCAATACGCTGCTGCTCAAGTAATAAATCAACCAGTTCAATATGCGCAATAACGCTATTTCGATTGCCATCTAAAGCCCGTAAAAAAGCCTTTGCCGCTGCAGGATGGTCATTGAGCTGAAGGTAGGTACGACCTAAGTTCTCTAACGCCCCAATACGACCTTCGTAACCAAGGGCAGCACCTGCGATTTCAAACTGCTCAGCTGCCTCTTTATAACGCTTCATCTGCGATAAATACACGCCATAATTATTGTGAGCTTGGTCAAAATCTTTATCGAGCGCAATGGCTTTTTTGAAATATTGATCCGCTTTTTCAAGATTAAGGCGGCTGCCTTCTTGCTGCAACAAAACACCCATCATATCATAGGCGGGCGCATGACGGCTATCGGCAGCAAAGGCTTTTTCGAGCTGTCTTTGGGCAGCATCAAGCTCGTTTTTGCGGATATATTGTGCAGCAAGTGTCGTTCGAACGCGAGCAATTTCTTGCTGATCCAATTTACGATTGTCATTGGGTTGCGTTGAGGTTTGATAAGGCGTGCCCGTTATTAGATCTTTGGTTGGCGTGCTTTGACAACCAGAAATCAATAACGCGCTTAGCGTGCCAGCAAGCAATACACGATGAGCGCTTTTTCTAACAAAAACTGTAGCGCCCAACTGTCTCGCTGCATGAGAAAGAGATGTTTGATACTTGAACTGACAAGAATTTTTAGAAGTCATTATAGCCGCCATCATAAAACTGTGATTCAATGCGCTGAATTAATGCGTTCGATCATCGAGGCATCAGTTTAATAGATTTAGCCTCCATAAGTACAATTTAGTTGTCATTAATTGTCTTGTTCCCTTAGCGTCAGCATTGGCGACTACATTTTATTACCGTTGTGATGCAAAAAAGACAGCTCAACATCTATATTCCAGAAAAAAATTGCGCAGTCAGTCTCACTATGTCATCAGATATTCTCGCGATCCTTGATGCTTTGCTGCCATGCGGCTGAACGACGCGTTCTATCAGCGACTTGCCCAACCAATTGCCCACAAGCGGCGTCAATATCATCGCCACGCGTTTGACGAATCGTACAAACAAAACCTGCTTCACTTAATATATTACTAAAAGCATGAATACGATTATTACTCGACTTATCATAATTTGCATGTGGGAACGGGTTAAACGGTATCAGGTTAATCTTACTGGGTAAATCACCCAACAATGTGACCAATTGCTCAGCATGCTCATTACTATCATTGACACCATCTAGCATCACATATTCAATAGTCACGTGTTTCTTGTGGCGTGGGTTCACATCAAAAACGTAATTTCTCGCCGCTGCCATGAGCTGCTCTAATGGATATTTTTTATTAATCGGCACTAATTCATTACGCAGCTCGTCATTTGGCGCATGTAATGAAATCGCTAAAGCCACGTCAAGCTCCTGTGCCAACTCGTACATTTTTGGCACCACACCTGAAGTCGACAAAGTAACACGGCGCTTTGATAAACCATAAGCATGGTCACTGAGCATCAATTCCATCGAGCTGACAACAGGACGGTAGTTTAGTAACGGCTCACCCATACCCATCATGACGACGTTGGTGACGTTGTTTTCCCACAAGCTATGGTCAACATTTTCTAAACTATCATTTTCATCAGTCATATAAGAGGCATTTGCCACCCATAATTGTCCAAGAATCTCAGCCGCCGTCAAATCGCGCTCAAAGCCCTGCTTACCCGTACTACAAAAACTACAGTCAAGTGCACAGCCCACTTGCGAAGAGACACACAAGGTTTTACGACCGTTTAATTTGCTATCATCTGCGGGAATCAATACGGTCTCAACCAATGAACCGCCAGTGACTTCAAATACCCATTTACGCGTGCCGTCATCACTATATTGACGATGAATCACTTTTGGCGGAATGACACAGGCATTGGCTGATAATTTATCACGCAAAGATTTACTCAGATTGGTCATTTGCTCAAAATCAGTGACACCCTGCTGATATATCCACTTGATGACTTGCGTCGAGCGAAACGGCTTTTCGCCAATACTCTTAAAGTAATCCGCCAGTTGCGCTTGTGTCATACCTAGTAGATTGGTTTTCGCCTGCGCTTCATCTACCAGTTTTATACTCTTAGTAGTTTTAGCAGGTACATGTTGGACGTCAGTTTGAATAGGGCTTTGAGCAGTTGACATAATAAATAACCTTTTTGCATCTACTGGTATGAGCGATGCAATTGTTGAGATGGGTGTTGCTAGACGTACTCAATATATGAGTGCATGAGCAATCCGTTATGAGCGCATTTTTTACCAAAAACTGAAAGCAATATGCTGATAAAGGATTGATAACGCTATATAAAACTAATAATGAGGGAGAAAAGTTAAAATTTCAATATATAGTCAGACTATTATAATAGCTAAAACGGCTTATACCAAAAGATATAAGCCGTTTCGCTACACTAATTATTAATTAGCACTGTTATTATGCATAACAGCTATTATGCATAAAAGCGGCTATCAATAAAAACTGCTATTAACGCGTACGTGCACACACTTCTTCTTCATTGAAAAAGTAGCTGATTTCACGTGCTGCTGATTCAGCTGAATCTGAACCATGAACCGCATTTTCATCGATACTGCTAGCGAAATCAGCACGGATAGTGCCTTCAGCTGCGTCTTTTGGGTTAGTCGCGCCCATGATATCACGATGCGTAGCGATCGCATTTTCGCCTTCTAATACTGATACCAGTACTGGACCTGACGTCATAAATGATACTAGGTCGTTGTAGAATGGACGCTCAGCGTGCTCAGCGTAAAAACCGCCCGCTTTTTTATCATCAAGTTGCATCATTTTAGCAGCAACAATTTTTAGACCTG
Organism: Psychrobacter sp. DD43; assembly: GCF_904846555.1. Classification (NCBI taxonomy): domain Bacteria; kingdom Pseudomonadati; phylum Pseudomonadota; class Gammaproteobacteria; order Moraxellales; family Moraxellaceae; genus Psychrobacter; species Psychrobacter sp. DD43. The sequence goes on along the minus strand of NZ_CAJHBE010000009.1, from coordinate 54,602 downwards.
ATTTTTCAAAACGATCGTAGATAGCGCCAATGTTGTTGCCAGCGACTGCGTCAGGTTTGATGATAGATAGAGTACGTTCGTTAGCCATGAAAAGCTCCTAATAAATAAGTGAGAAGTTAAATAATTTACATTGTCTGTGATCATTGCGCTGAGCGAATTCATTTATGAATGTCCAATGCGGATACGCAATACGATGCTCAGCGAATGATTGCTGCCTATTATAATGATTAAGACTGTAAATGATAGGATTAATTTACGGTTGTAACTTGCACAAAAGTAAATTGGATAAGCTTTTACTGCTCATCAATCTTTGATTTATCAAAAACAAAACCCCAATGTTTAGCATTAGGGTTTTGTGAATTAAACATATAATAGCGTTATAACCAATTAAGCATCATACGGGTCACGTAATACAATCGTCTCTTCACGATCAGGACCGGTTGAGATGATATCAACTGGGCAACCAATCAATGCTTCAATACGTTTGATATATATTTTGGCATTTTCAGGCAGCTCATCGTAGTTAGTGATACCAACCGTTGATTCGCTCCAGCCTTGTAGCGTTTCATACTTTGGCGTTACCGCTTCGTAGAACTCTGCATCATGCGCGCCTGCACACTCAGTCTCAGGTAAGTTATAACCCACACCGATTAGCAATTCTTCTAGACCATCTAACACGTCAAGCTTGGTTAGGCAGATACCTGACATAGAGTTAAGTACCACTGCACGGCGTAATGCTTCAGCATCGAACCAACCACAGCGACGCGCGCGACCAGTCGTGGCGCCAAACTCATGACCGACTTTGGCTAAATGTGCACCAACATCATCAAACAATTCAGTTGGGAATGGACCGCTACCAACACGGGTGGTATAGGCTTTCGTGATACCAAGGACATAATCTAAATATAATGGACCGATACCCGTACCTGTAGATACACCACCAGCAGTCACGCTTGAGCTGGTTACAAACGGATAAGTACCGTGATCGATATCAAGTAATGTACCTTGCGCGCCTTCAAACATTAGGTTCTTGCCAGCAAGACGCAATTGGTTCAAATCTTCAGTGACATCAGTTACCATGCCTCTGATTTCTTCTTTCCACTCTTTACAAAGCTTAAGCGTCTCATCAAAATCAATCGCTTCAACTTTATAATACTGAGTCAGTTGGAAGTTATGATATTCGATTAAGTTACGTAGTTTTTCTTCTAAGTCATCACGGAACAAATCAGCAAGCTTGATGGCACGGCGCGCAACTTTATCTTCATAAGCTGGTCCAATACCACGACCAGTCGTACCGATTTTACCACTACCGCGCTTGGCTTCACGCGCTTGGTCAAGGGCAACATGATATGGCATGATTAATGGGCAGTTAGGAGAAATACGCAGACGCTCACGTACTGGTACGCCATTCTCTTCTAAACCTTTCATCTCTTTAAGTAGTGCATCAGGTGCTAATACCACGCCATTACCGATAAAGCAGGTAACGTCTTCACGCAAAATACCAGATGGGATTAGGTGTAAGACGGTGGTTTTACCATCTACAACTAACGTATGTCCAGCGTTATGTCCGCCTTGGAAGCGTGCAACTGCTGAGGCTTTTTCGGTTAGTAAATCGACGATTTTACCTTTACCTTCATCGCCCCATTGGCTACCTAAAACTACGACATTCTTACCCATGATAAATCCTTACCTTAATATATTGAGGTGTGTGCAATAAGTGTTTAAAACTACCTATCAAAACGAAAGTAATGCTAAAAACGATACTTTAAACAAAGTATATTTTTAACGACTTAATCACTAAATATCTTTTTATAGCAAACGCTTTTTTTATAGCATTCATAAATGTTAAATATTTTCAAAGTTAAACCGCGTGTAGCTGCCATTGGTTATCGACAAGGCTTAAACGATGAGTCATACCCACTGGAATATCTTTTGCCGTTAATGGCATGGTCACGCGATAGCCCTGCTGACGTAAGCTTGCCACTTGCTGTAATAATAGCTGCAGCTGCTCACTACCCAAATCCTTGAAAGCGTCATAATCGACCAGCACAATAACAGGTGCATCAAGCTGAGTATGCGCGAGCAAACGGCTGACATCCATACTAAAGCCGGTCGCTTGACGTGGCTGATTCGTGGCTAATTGATTACTTTTCATACCATCAAAGCGCCCGCCACGTACCAGTGGCTGAGTTTCACTATTGATATAACCATTGAACACAATGCCCGTATGATAATGATAGCCTGATAGCTCGGTCACATCGATACTGACCGCACACTGCCACTGTACTTGCAAGTGCGCTTTTAGACGTTGCAGCTCATCAATAGCTGTGACAATTTGAGCGTCTTGTTGCGCATTCTCTGACAATCTTCCAAGCAGATTTGCAATGTCATGACCAAAGCGCGCCAAGGTATAAAAATCGCTACCCAGCGGTAGCGCTTGGCAAACCTGCTTAAGCTCTGGCAAGTTCTTATTGGCATAAAGCTGCATCAATTGCTCAGTATCACTTTCTGATAATACTGCCAATTCTGCCAAGCGCTTAAATATCGCTACATGACCCAAATCAACGTGTAATGCTGCGCTCATCTCTAGGCTATTGAGCATGCTAAATAAGACATCAATCAGCTCAATATCTGCTGCAATTGACTCACAACCAAATATCTCAGCACCGAGCTGTAACGGTGTACGAGAGCCAAAAAGCCCCGATGGCAAGGTATGAATGACATCGCCTGCATAGCAATAACGCGCGATTCCATCACCGCCATGATGTGCATCAATACGTAGAATCTGCGGCGTGATATCCGCGCGTATACCCATTAAGCGACCCGTTAGCTGATCGATAATCTTAAAGGTTTGACGCTTTAGATCTTCTGAGGCACCGCTCAGTAGTGATTCGGTAAACTCAATCATTGGCGGATTGACCAACTGATAGCCGTGGCTGATAAGTTGCTGGATCAATTGATGTCTAAGCACTTCTTGCTTATGGGCGTCTTCAAACAATACATCGACCACCCCATCAGGCAACAACCAGCTGTTAGCAACATCGCTGGCAAGATTGCTTAAATAAGGTAAACGGTTGGGTGCGGCAGTATTATCAGCGGGCTGAGTAGCCGCTTGCTTGAGGGTATTTTGCAGGGCAGGTTTTGCAGAATCAGAACTGGCAGACACAATAAATCCTTGTTTGGCGTATCGCTTACCAAAAGCGCGGTAAAGATGCGGTACTTAAAGGTTATATTTCCAATTGCATAGATATCAGGCGTTTTTTATTTTTCACGCGCAACATCACTGACCCAATTATTGATAAGCAAACTAGGTAACCGCAAAAGGGTGAGTAATAGTATAAGTTGGGATGATAAGACGAGTATCTTTATGCGCTAAAATTTATGTGATAGAAAACTATGATAAATAATCAAGGCACTTTATGCTTTAGTTTAGCATAGCAGCTAAGCTTCGCCTAGTGACAATTAACGGCAATCGCCATCTAATTTATACTAATAACCTTAAAAACCGTCTTTTTTATGACAGATTTATCATCATCAATACCGTATTTATATAGAGAAAATATAGCGTTAACGGGGCAATATTTCGTCTAACTATCTGTTGCATCTATCGTTGAATAACGTCTTAGATGTGCACTCATGTTACACTAGCCTATATTTTTATTTTGGAAGCCTTATGTCATCTGATTATCATCCAAATCCTGCTACCAACCAAGCAAATGTGCTTGGCACTGCTCTAGCCAGCTGTTGTTTTGATCCGCTTACCGGTTATTATCGCAATGGTTTTTGTCATACGGGCAACCATGATGTTGGTCAACATACCGTTTGCGCCAAAATGACCAGCGAGTTTTTAAACTTTTCAGCCAGTCGCGGTAACGATTTGATTACGCCATTGCCTGAGTATGGTTTCGCCGGTCTACAACCAGGTGACTACTGGTGTATTTGCGCGCTACGTTGGGTTGAAGCACTCGATTTAGGCATGGCACCACAAATCAAGCTTGAAGCATGTCATGAGAGCTTATTAAATTTGGTCGACATTGATACGTTAAAACGCTTTGCCTTATAATCCGCATCAGTTGCAGAAGTTATTTTATATTTATTTTTATACTTAGACAGAAGGAGTAGGTATGAACCAAGATGATGACCTGATTGTCAAAACGGCAACGCGTATCACACCTGAGTCTAATGTCAGTCTTATTGACGCCACTATCATAGACGAGCAGCACTCCTATCTAGACAATTATGACAGCTATATCTATGGCGATTCTGATGCGACGGTTGAGGACACTATTGAGACCATGACCGTCTATGATCCAGACTCTGAGCGCTATGAGGATATTGAGCCACTCAGTGCTAATGAAGTGGTCAATTGTTATGCTTATTCCCGTAAAACGGGTGAACAGCTGAACAAAATAGCGCTCAGGGATGTCAGTCGAGCCTTGAGCAATAGCGGTCAGTTTATCTGGTTAGGTCTTTATGAGCCTAGCCTGCAAACGATATCTGAGGTAAAAGAAGCTTTTGATCTGCATGAGCTTTCAATCGAAGATGCATTTGCCGATCATCAACGCGCCAAAGTTGAAAGTTATGATAACGATACGATATTTGTGGTATTACGTACTGCTAAGCTTGAAGGTAATGTAATCCGCTACGGGACTACCGCGATATTTATGGGTAAGAACTATCTGATTACGATTCGTAATGGTCCGTCTAACTCCTATGCGCCAGTACGTGAACACTGCAATCGCCGCCCTGAAAAACTGCGTATGGGACCTATATTTGTCTTGCACGCTGTTATTGATTTTATCGTCGATAACTATATGCCAGTGACCGACCGCTTAGGCAGCTATTTACGTGAGCAAGAGCGCAATATTTTTACTTATGAATTCAATAAAGAAACGCTTAGAAACCTATATGAATTAAAATCACAATTGGTGCATATGCGTGCAGTTATTTTACCAGTGCAGGATATCTGTAGCTTTTTTATAAACCATCAAAAAAGCGATTTGGTCTCACCATTTTCGCATGCTGCAAAACCCTACTTTCGAGATGTGAATGACCATTTACTGCATTCTTTAGATGCCATCAATGGTTTAAATGAGATGCTCAGTGTGGTGATGAATACCTATCTCGCTATGGTCAATATGGGACAGAATGAGGTGGTTCGCAAGCTTGCGGCTTGGGCAGGTATTTTGGCAGTACCGACAGCGATTGCTGGTATCTATGGGATGAACTTCGACTTTATGCCTGAGCTACACTGGCAATATTCTTACTTTATCATTATGGCGGTTATCATTTCACTATGTAGCTTTTTATACCTTAATTTTAAGCGCTTAGGCTGGTTATAAACCCGCTTTTTAGATAAAAAAAAGGGCTTCCATATATATGGAAGCCTTTTTTTTATTAACAGATATTAACTATCGTTAGTAACTCATCGACACCTATCATCCCTTTATTCATGATATTTATCGAAAATAATTATTTAAGAGACTGTTCATTATCAACACAAGGCAAGTGATGCTCAGTACTGGTCACTTGATGGTCTTTCAAATAATCTTCTGGTCGCCCAAACATCTTAGCTGTCCAAGTTAATATAACAATTGACGCACTCAGCACCATAATGGCAAAGGAAATCGTTGCTAACAGCCATAAGTGAAAGTTATCTGATACCGCCTGTACATCGACGACTAAATGTCGCGATAACGCCGTAATCGCAATAAATATCAAGAACTGCACTGGCAAACGATGAGTCTTAAAATAGATCCCTATCATCGCTAACAGCTCTAGATAAATAAAGAGTAATAAGATGTCTTTCAAATCCGCTGAACCTTTTTGAAAGATGACAAAGAATTCTTTGCCCGCTGTCCAAACCACCACTACACTGATTAAAAATAAGATTATGTAATGAGAGACATCGACGAACTCTCTACCAATACCTTGTAATCGCTCATGAATATCCACGTTATTTTTAGCCATGTTAGATCCTATCAACGGTAAAGGGGTTGATTTAGCCTGAGTCTTTGTGCTGTCTACTGTGAAGTCTCAGGCTCCTTATCTATCGGCAATCGGTGCTCTTATGCTTAACTCATTAACTCATTAACTCATTAACTGATTAACTGATTAACTATTGTCTAAACCGGCAGCTTTTTCAGCGGCTTCTACCGTCTGGCGAATGAGAGTATTAATCGTCATCGGGCCTACGCCGCCTGGCACAGGTGTATAAGCACTAGCGATATTTTCTACGCCTTGCAACTCGATATCACCGACGCCGCCATTATCTGTTGGATGGAAACCTGCATCGATCACCACCGCGCCTTCTTTAATCCAATCCGCTTTAATCAGCTCTGGTACGCCCACTGCACCAACGACGATATCAGCGCGTTTAATATGCGACTCTAAATCTTGCGTTCTTGAATGGCAAATCGTTACCGTGCAGTTGGCATTTAATAGCATCATCGCCATTGGCTTACCCAAGATGGCACTGCGACCAACGACTACCGCCTCTTTGCCTGCAAGCTCAATGTTATGATGCTCTAATAAATGCATGATACCTTGCGGCGTACATGAGCCGTAAGCGGACTGCTGCATCGCCATACGACCAAAGCCAAGGCAGGTCACACCATCGACGTCCTTTGCCAAGTCAATCTGCTCAAAGCAAGCACGCTCATCGATATGAGCCGGTACTGGGTGCTGCAGCAAAATACCATGCACGTCTGGATTGCTATTTAGCTCGTCTATTTTTGCCATCAGCTCTGCAGTCGTTGTCGCACTTGGCATCTCAACCCTAATAGAATCCATACCGACACGTTTACAAGCATTGCCTTTCATACGTACATAGGTCGCAGAAGCCGGATCATCGCCGACCAATATCGTCGCTAAGCTTGGTGTACGTCCTGTCTTAGCTTTAATAGCGTCTACACGCGTACTCAGTTGCTGTTCTATTTGTTTAGCAAGTGCTTTACCGTCCAAAACGGTAGCAGATCCTTGGGCAGTTGACGTAATAGACGCAATTGACATAGTAACTCCAATAGAGGGTGCGATAAAAAAAGTAAAGACAGCGCCGCAATTGCTTGCATGCCTGTCTTATCCTTGATCAAGGTATGATTGATACTCATATTGTACCTGCCTGAGCCAAAAAATCCTAGCACCCTATATTCGATTCAATTTAAAAAGAACACCGTACTGCTGGGATAAATTTTACGAAGCCTCTGGAGTGCGAAGCGCACAGCAAGCGAGAGAAATTTATCCCAGTGTAATGCTATTCTAAGCATAACTCCTTTATATTGAACTCACTATATTAAAAAGCCATAATTAAAAAACAATAACGTGACCATAAAAAAGTCGATCTATTAAATATTAATAGACCGACTTTTTGTTTTCAAGCACTGTCGTGCATTGATTAAGCAAGCATTTAATAAGTCTGCAGCTCAATACCTATACCTACGCCAACATCAGTGGACTGGATATCTGAATCTACGGCCCAAATTCGGCTAGAGATAAGTGCTTTGGGATTGTATTGATGCTCCCAAGCCACATCAATACCAGTCAACTTATCAGTCGTTGGGAATGCTTGATTAATGGCTTCATCGGCTTGATTTACCTTAGCATGCTGTACTTTTGCATTAATAAAATTACGGTTATCGAGCCATAAGCGACCACCAAGCGCGATACTTTCCGCATCGCCGCCTAACGCATAGCCTAATGGGAAGCCTTGCTGATAATAGCCATCTTTATAAGTACCATGATCATAAGAAACCCCTCTAACTTCACCGCTAGTACGGGTATCTGTATACTCAGCATAAAGCTGATAAGGTTTGCCGTAAGCAGCAGACGCATAATCAACACCGGCTAAATACATGTTTTTCGCTGGCAAGCCGCCTGCTTCATCTTCACCGATATATTGAGCATAAACGCCAGCAGGCACATTCACCAATGGCGCTAAATTTAAGCGCGCATCAAAACCGCCTAACTGATTAGCAGGGTCTTCTTTACCTGTATCTCCATTATCTCTAGTTCCTAAGAGAGCATCAGTAAAGGAGCTAAAGCTCTGTGGACGACCTTCACCGCCCCACATAAAGGTACGTGAAGCACCAACTTCTAACCATTCCCAAGGACTAGCCGTCAGCCTTGCGCCAAATAGCTTAGCATCAGGAATCGCTTCATAATCCTCTAGCTGACCGGCAAATAGCTGATACTGCCAAGGTCCGACCCACGATAAATATGGGGATGTCGGTGCAGCTTGTCGGTCACGCTGCATCGTAAACCCTGTCACTGGTAAGCTTGCATCGCCTCGAATCAGGCTACCATCATGCCCAGGTCCCCACCAGGTTGGAATTTTACCTGCAATCAACCATTGATTGGCTGCGGTACCAGCAAGATATGAGCCTTCAAAGCTAACGTCTGAGCCATCTTCAATGAGTTTGTCATTTTTTAGATTGGCTTGTAGATTAAATTCCCACTCTGCTTCGCTAAGTGACACCCCAACGCTTGCTTGTTGACCCGCCAGCTTATCATCAGCAAATTTTTGTGGTAGCTGGTCTCTATCGGTTTGTATATGCAGGGCGGCCGTTCCTTTTACCACAGAATTGCGGTTTTGAGCTAGGCGGTTTTGTACCGACTGCAGGATCTGCTCCTGCGCAGGTGTCTGAGCATTAGCCGTATTTAAAGCGCGCTTGATCTCATTGGACGTCAGTGGCCATGTGCTGGTGCTAATCTGCGCGACCCCTTGAGTATTTAGCCAGTCAAGTTCTGCCTTCAGCTTGAGATCGTTCATATACAGGTTTTGTGCAGATGCCAGCATTGACACTGATGATAAGACACCAAAACCCAATAAAATACTTAGCTTCTTGTACATGATCAAATACTCTTTGGTTAAAAGGGGTTTATTATAAAGGCTATCGCTCAAACAGTAATATGGATTAACGTAATTAAAATAACGTCATTAAATTAAATTTAACCTAACAAATTATAAATTATTAGTCATCAATCTTAGTGAATACACTATCAATCGCCTGTACGGTTTGCTTAATTTCGTCTGCCGTCAACGTTGGATGCACAAGAAACATCAAGCTGGTTTCGCCGAGCTGCTTTGCAACTGGTAGTCTCGTCTCAGGACGTAAACCTGTATTATCAAAGGCCTTTTCCAGATAAACTTCCGAAGCGGAACCAGAAAAACAAGGAACCCCTAACTTATTTATCTCTTCAATAATCCGATCTCGTGACCACTCTTTCGGTAGGTTGTCTGGCTGCACATAGACGTAGAGCTTATAATAGGCGTGGGTCGAATCTGCAAACTGCGGCGACTCTTCTAATCTTGGTACAGAAAGATAGCCTTTTGCTTCCCATTTAGTACAGGCATCTAAAATAGCTTGAGAATTAGCCGTACGTTTGGCTGTCCACTCAGACATTCTCGTTAATTGAATGCGACCAAGCACCGCTTGCATTTCAGTCATGCGCCAATTGGTACCAAAGCTTTCATGTAGCCAGCGATAGCCTGGTGGATGCTCGGTCTCATAGACAGCGGCGTAGCTTTTACCATGGTCTTTATAAGCCCACATTTTGCGCCATAATTGCTCATCGTTAGTGGTAACCATACCGCCTTCACCGCCTGTGGTCATTACTTTATCTTGGCAAAAGCTCCACGCACCGATATGCCCAATACTACCAACGCTACGACCCTTATAACGTGCACCGTGCGCCTGAGCACAGTCCTCTATCACATATAGATTATGCTGTTCTGCCAACGCCATGATGCCATCCATATCACAAGGCCAACCTGCCAAATGCACGCAGACGATAGCTTTGGTCTTAGCTGTCAGTACCGCAGCAATTGACTCAGGCGTGATATTACCAGTTGCCTCATCGACATCAGCAAAAACAGGCGTCGCTCCCGCATTGACGACTGATGAGATACTTGCAATAAAGGTACGCGGCGTGACGATTACTTCATCACCTGCGCCAATATCTAACGCTTGTAAGGCCACGTCTAATGCCAACGTACCATTTCCCATCGCAATGGCATATTTGCTATCAGCCCATTTAGCAAACTCAGTCTCGAACTGACGACACTCTTGCCCTGTCCAGTAATTTACCTTGTTGGATAATAATACTTGACTGACGGCATCAGCCTCTTCTTGAGTAAAGCTTGGCCAAGGTGAAAATGGGGTGTTTAACATAGTTGCCTCGATGGTGCTTATTTATAATTGATGATTCATCATTGACGATTAATAACTTATAACGAAATATTTGATTCTGATTTTTTATTTAAACTTTTTATTTATTGAGGGGTCTTGCAGGATTACCAACCACGACAGCTCCCGCTGGCACGTCTTTGGTAACGACTGCACCCATTCCTACAATGGCACCTTTACCAATAATTAATGGCTTATCAGGTGTGCCTTGTTTGATGACTGCCCCTGTGCCGATATAGGCATAGTCATGGATATGAATATTGCCATTACAGCTAACGCGCGGGGCAAAGGTGACATAGTCGCCAATCACGCAATCATGTTCGACATAGCTATATAGATTGGCATGGAAGCATTTACCGATAGTCACATTAGCAGCGATAGTAACAAATGGACTGAGTGCAGCACCGGCAGCTATACTGACTGCATCCATAATTAAGGTGGTCGTTCCTTTTACTGTCCACAATGAGATACCATCTTGAACCAATTTATCTGCAATTTTTTGACGAATGCTGCTATTAGCAATGGCAATCAGGACAAATTTATCATCACAATTTATACTCTTAAATTTTGCATAATTCATCGCCGTATAGCCGTTAACATTAGTATCTTTATCTAATGCGTCGTCAATAAATACGATTTGGCTATCTAATTGAGCATCTAATCTTTGTAATTGATCAACGGCTACCGGCATTAAGCTACGACCACAGCCTGAGGCACCATAGACGGCAAATACTTTACTCATAGCTATTTTCTAAAGCGGACTGGTCTTGAGAGCCAGTGAACTTACTCATTGTCGCTTCACCGTCAGCGCTAATACCATCTTTAACAACCACTTTTTTTACGGTCTTTAATAGTATTTTGATATCTAACCACAATGATTGGTTATCTACATACCACGTATCAAGCTCAAACTTCTTATCCCAACCGATGGCATTACGCCCATTTACTTGCGCATAACCCGTAATACCAGGGCGTACATCATGGCGACGTGCTTGTTCTTTACTATATAGCGGTAGGTATTCCACTAATAACGGGCGTGGTCCGACTAAACTCATATCACCTTTAACGACATTCCATAGCTCAGGCAGCTCATCCAAACTACTATTACGTAGTGCTTTACCAAAATCAGTTAGGCGCTCACTGTCAGGCAATGGATTGCCAGCACTATCTATGGCATCTTTCATGGTACGAAACTTAATCATCTCAAATGGCTTACCGTCTAGACCCGGACGTGTTTGACGAAATAGCACTGGTGAGCCTAAGTTCTTTTTGACTTTGTAAGCAGTGATGGCGTACACCGGAGATAAAGCGACCAAAGCGGTGGTCGCAGCAGTGATATCGAAAAGGCGTTTTATCATTTATAAACCCAACATATTTATTAATCGTTTATTTACTTTATCGGCATCAAATTTATCTTGCGCTATTTTATAACTTTCATAACCCATTTTTTTAATATCTTCAGGATGCTCTATAAAATAAATCATTTTTTCTGCTAACGCTTGCGGACTCCACTTCTCTACTAAGAAGCCATTGACCCCCTCAACCACCGTCTCACGACAACCTGGGACATCGGTAGTGATAATAGCACGTCCAATAGCCATCGCCTCTTGGGTACTACGAGGTACGCCTTCGCGGTATGAAGGTAGAACAAATACATGACTGTCTGCAATCCATTTTTGAACGTTATCAACCTGCCCAGGATAATTGATAATATTTAAGGAAATTAGTCTGTCTAGTTCAGATTGCTGTAGAGCACCAGGGTTAGAAGAATCGATCGCTCCTAATACTGTAAATTGCACTTCAGGATAAATTTTCTTAACGATTTTTGCTGCTGCTATAAAGTCATGTATTCCTTTTTCTTTTAACATTCGCCCAATAAATAAAAAACTAATAGGTGAGTCAATAGTCTCTATAGGTTGATAATTGTACTCATCTAAATCCAAACCTATACCGCCCAATACGTCTAGTTTCTTCACTTTTATATGATAAGCCTCTAATAAGTCCTTTGGATCATCTGGATTTAGAAAAATAATGTTATCAAGTTGTGGTAAAGCTATTTTATAAAGAAGCACTTGAATGCTTTTGATTAACTGTGCTTTTTTACTCAGTCCTTCTGGTTGTTCAGTAAATGTATATCCCAAACCTTCTAGCATACCAATCACTCGCGGTACTTTAGCGATTTTTGCAGCTAGGGTTCCAAAAATAACTGGTTTAGAGAAGTAGGAGAAAACCAAATCTGGAGCTATTTCTTTAATTTTTTTAGATAAGGCATAAGTTGCTTTGGCATCCGCTAATGGATTCATACCTCCACGATTTAATTCGTAAGTAATAGGTATAGCACCTAGTAGCTCTATCTTCTTAAGTTCATATTGACCGTATTCAGAAGTAAAAGCATATACACTATGACCTTTGAGTAATAGTTGATAAATCAACGCTGCCCGGAAGCCATAAAAGCTACTGGCTACTGTACCTATAATGACAATCTTCACTTGCTGACAACCTCTGATGTTGCTGAATATAACTTTTTAAGTCTTAAAATATAGAAAAAACTGATATATATAGCTAAATAGTTATATATTCTCAAACGAAGAGCAGTTCCTAGATTATCATTACCAATCAGCCATACACTCCCATATAATACAAAGAATATAATTAGAAAACGCACAAAACTATCTGCCAATTTAATTTCTTTCAATACATATAGGAACATGAAAAAGAATGGTAACGTTTCAATTAGTAGTAAAATAACTGCTAATGGATTGGTTATGTACAGGCCAAAAAGCTGACCCAACGTGCTGAGTATAAAGTTAGGTATAAATAATACAGGGTTAGAGAAATTCAAACCTAGAGTAGAACCGCCGCTTGCCTCTTCAAAACCAGAGCGATATTCAGTAAGGGCATCTAAAGCACCTATATAATTTAGAACGAAAAGGGCTAAAAAGTATAAGATAGCTAAAAAAACAATTCTCTTTTTAGTGAATTTTATTTTCCATAAAAAAAGGCTTATTAAAAATGCATATCCTAAGTAAGGCCTTAAGGCTAGCAAGAAAAAACCCACTAGAATAGAAATCGAAAAATAGATCATAAAAGAGAGTGGGTTGTTACTATGCATAGATTTTTTTGCTACAACACAACCTAACAAAAAAATAAATACCATAAATACATCACGAAATACATCTAAGGAATAAAAATAAATTGTTGGATAGGCTAAGTAAATCAGAAAACTATAAAAATAATATTTTTGATAATTATTAAGCTTTAAACCTGAAAGTCTCGTGGCTAGTACAGGAATGACTAACATATTTAAAAATATTAATAAATAGGTAATTACATCTCTCGAATATAACCCTACATCATTAAGATGTCTTAATATTACTGGCCAAATATTTACTGCAAAATTTATAGACCCTTCAGCATATGAATTATAATAATTGGCATCACTTCCACCACCGAATGAGAAGTTCAAAAGACTATTTTGCACCAAGATCAAGAACATTATCTTTAGTAGCAATATGCCCACTATTAGAAATAAAATAGCTTTACTAGAGATTCTTTCGAAAAAATGTCGTTCACTTCTCATTATATATTTTCAGCCATTTATCTGATATTAAATCTAAGTCAAATTTATTCTTGACATACTGCTGTCCTGATACATTTTTATTGCTATTTTGCAATCTGTCTTTAATAGCCTCGGCTAAAGATATTGGGTTTTTTGTAGGTACGATTTTGCCACATGTACCCACAATCTCACGAACGCCGCTTACATCGGTAGACACTACCTGAGCTTGACAAGCTAGTGCTTCTATCAGTACAGTAGGTAATCCTTCATAATCAGAAGATAAAACAAATACATCACAAGCACTCATAAGTGTTGGCACATCATTGCGTCTGCCTAACAATATCACTTCATCACTTATATCTAATTCTACAATGAGTGCTTCTATCTCTGTTCTTAACTCACCATCACCTGCTATTAATAAAAGAAAATCTTCAGTAGTCTGTTTCTTTAAATAGCTAACCGCTTCCAGCAAATTAGGGTAATTCTTTTGCTCATTAAATCTTCCTACTGCTAGAATTATTTTTCTATCAGTTTTTAGAGTTAACTCCTTTATTACTTCTTCTCTTGCTGAAGAGTGATATATAAAACTATTAAAATCCACTCCATTATAGACACATTTCATGCCTCCTTTAGGTATGGCACGATCGATCTCAAAAGAAGAAACCGCAGTTTTACTTACGTTAGTAGTCAAGTCTGCTAAATTATGGGTGATTCGATAAGCTAATTTACGAATGTAACCACCCTCATTGCTATTATGAGCGGTGCAAATCAATTTTGTCATGGGTGTAGTTGTTCTGATCAATCTCGATAAAATGTTAGCATGTACCATATGAGCATGCACAACATCTGGTCTGTAATCTCTAATAATTTTTGAGAGTTTTAAATAGGCTCTAGGTAATGAATAGGCTCCAGTGAGGCTTATCTGAATTAACTCTATTTGGTTATAATTTGGACGAGTAAGCACATCTCCTGTTAGATATGCAATTTTTACCTCATTACCTTTCTTAAACATTGCATCAGCAAGATCACAAACAACCCGTTCTGCACCGCCTTGTCCCAATCCCGTAATAATATATAGAATCTTCATAACATATGCCTATAGTAATCCTAATGTAAATCTATTTAGACAGTTCTATTAGATCAATCCACTGATTTATTATATTTTCTGGCTGATAAACCTCAGCTTTTTCTTTACTTTTGAAACTGATAGTTTGTCGTTTTTTATCATCTTTCATCAAATCAACTAATGATGATGCAAGTAAATTAATATTGTTTGGAGTAACTAAAACAGCGTCTGTATGCTCTAGGATCTCTGCAGGACCAACTTCACAATCGAAACTAACCACAGGCAAACCAAAAGCTAAAGCTTCAATTAAAACCATACCAAAACCTTCAAAACGAGAACTTAAGCAAAATATATCAGCTTGTTTATAGTACTTATCTACCTCATCAGTATTACCAACTAACTCTACACTCTCAGTTAAGTGATTTTCTTCAATAAACTTACTTAACTTAAATCTCTCTTCGCCTTCACCAACTATATTTAACTTCCAATCCGGCATAACTTTGTTTACCTGCACCCAAGCTTCAAGCAACATATCAAAACCCTTTTGATATGTTAGGCGACCAACCGCTAATACTGTTTTTGTATTTTCGTTTTTAATATAATCTTGAGGTGGATACGGGCAAGGATTTGCAATAGCCGTTATCTGAGACTTATGTTTTGTACCATTTAGCCAATATTCTTTATCTCTTTCGGTTAAAGTCACTACAGAATCACAGTATCGGGCTGCTAGTTGACGTGCGAATCTTCTGCCAGACTTCCCTAAATCACTATTGAAGTTAAAATGCTCCCAGCATATATGCTTTACTGGTAAAGCTAATGTTGCGGGCAAAGTAAATAAAACAGACATTGTTTCCACAACTATCAATACATCGATAGATTCTCTTATTAGTAAACGCCTCAATTTGTAAATAATATTTGGGGTATGGTATAAAATACGATCCGAGGAATGCAATAATGAAATATTTTTAATTTCTTTATTTATAGGAAAAAACGGATCATCCCCACCAGCGATACTCGCTACAACTATTTCATAGCCAGACTCAGATAAGCCATTTGCTAATATTGACCCTACGCGTTCGGTGCCGCCGGCATTATTAAAATCACCACCTAGAATCAGTATTTTCAAAGTAAACCCCTTTTTTTAACTTGATCGATTCTATAAAAAATATCATCTACTATTTTAGAAAAATAACCTGGATTCCAAAGTTCTGGCTTACCTATCAATAGTTGACCCTCAAAAGTATAACGATAATAGGCAACAATAAATTTCGTAATATCTTGATTAGAATAAAAAATGGGTTCTTTATAAAACATTTCTCTTAATTCTATAAAGCTATTTATTTTAAAAACATTAGGGAAGTTTTCATAAAAAACATTTCCTAATAAGTATACAGGCTTATTCATTAGTGCCGCTTCATAACCAACAGTACTCGTCACCGTAATAACGCCACGAGAATATTTAATAAGCTTTTTAACATTATAATCAAAATGTATTAAACGCACGCCTGGTAAAGCACTTACTTTCTCATAAAATTGTTTGTTTTGTACACCACGCGCACTAATGTGATCTTTAACATACAAATATCTCCCTACAGGCAAATTATTGTGGATATTAATAATATTGTTAAGCTCATTAGTATAATCAGGCGCCAATACAGAAGTCGAAGATTCTGGATGATAGTGAGTAGGGTAAATATAGAATGCCTCTTTACTATTTTCTAGTAAAACATCTACCTCCTCCATAGACATATAATATTTATTACTTTGATTTTCATTCAGCATTTTTCGCCAATTCAGCTTATACATAGATGTTAGCTGTTCAAAAGAAGAGCCCACCTGATAGTTGTAATAACTATCTGCTTTTTTTATAACTTTTAGTATTTTTTGAGCTGTCAGAAATTTTTTATAGCTAAACAAACTGGATAATTTTATTTTTTTATTTATTGCACTATCTTTCATATAGTCAGGCTGAATATAAAACAACTCTTTCAAATAACTATTAGACCAGTTTTCTTCATCTACAGTGACATCTGTAACATCTATATCTGACGTAATAAAATCTGACTCTGAAGTGATAGAGGTTTGTATCTCGTAGCGGTTGGGAAGTCTAGAACCAATAAGACCTATATACGTGCAACCTAATGACATTCCTACTTTATAAGCCATATAGGCGAATGAATTAGAAACATTTTCATATAGAATGACATCTATACTATTGTTAGATATAACGGATTCAAAGAAACCTTGTAAACCATTGAGTACTGCAGTCCAGTAATCATTATTTTCCCTAAGGTTATAATTATGACAAAAAAAACGATCAAAATCAGAATGAAACACATCTCCCCATGTCTCTTCTAATTTTATTGGTTTTTTACTCAAAAATTTAAAATTTTCTTTTAAGTAATTATCAAAAAAAAATGTATTTTCCGAATTATCAATATCAGCTATTGGTTCAGCAATGGCTGATGTCTCAGCATTAACAGCAAAGTATATGTTATGCCCTCTTTCCGCAAGGTGCTTTGCAATTTCTGCGTAGAAATATTTATATTTAGGAGCGCCGTTGACTAAAACAAGAAAGTTCATTTTTCACTCGTTATCTATGTTATTAATAAAACAGGATATAGTCAGCTCAAAATAAAATCGATACATTAATAAGTATGTGTAACTGGTATAAATTTTCCTTGCTTGCTGCTATTAAAGAAGCTATAAAAAGCTTATCCCAGTCGCACTGTATCGATTTTATCGTAAATCCACTATAGAATAAATTTTATTTAAAAAAAGCACAATGCAATAAAAAAAACAGTCAATGACATCACAGTAAGAATACCAAATGATATAAAAGTCAGCACTGAATAAAATCGATACGTTATTCTATATATGAAAGAGAGGTATGAGTTTTTCTGGCTTGCTGTGCCTACGTACACAAAGGCTGCAAAAAATCCATCCTTGTCCTGCCGTGTCGTTTTTATATTGAGCTGACTATAGCTGCGTGCTATTGGTATAGATTTTCCTCACTTGCTATGCGATTGGCGCTTCAGAGGCTTCGCAGAATTAATTCCAACAGCACTGTACCGGCTTTAAAGAGATTTAACTATATCTCCACTAAAAAACCTTGATTAAAGTTATCATCTAATAGACCTCTTGCAAAAGTAGCAGAGGGTCTTACAATAACTCATACATCCATAACTGGCTAGGAACCATGCCAAATATAGATAAGCTTCACAAACAAAGTGATGTTGGCTTTAAACGCTATACAGGTACTCATAAAGCGACCTTTTATGAAATGCTTGAGGCCATGCAGCAGCATGAAACCCAAAAGACCAAATCAGGTAGACCAAGCGTGCTTAGTCTTGAGGCTCAAATATTACTGGCCCTTACTTATTGGCGTGAATACCGGACGCTGTACCACATCAGTATGGACATTGGTATTCATGAGTCTTCTGCTAGCCGTATTATTCGAAAAGTAGAAGACATACTGGTTGATTCAGGTAAGTTTGAATTGCCCAAAAAGCTCCCTAATAGAGTTGATGACAATATTAATTGGTCAGTCGTCATCGTCGATGCCACCGAAACCCCCATTGAGCGTCCAAAAAAAACCAAAGAGACTACTACAGCGGTAAGAAAAAACATCACACCTTAAAAGCGCAGGTTATCGTTCATTGGCAAACCGGTTTTAATATTAGATATTCAAACGTCTAAAGGGTCAATCCACGATTTTAAGCTGTATAAAGACACTTGTCCTGATTGGCTTCCTGACAATGCTAAATTACTAGCAGATAGTGGCTATCAGGGCATTGCAAAGTTACATAAACAAACCTTCACCCCTTTTAAAAAGCCACGCGGGGGCCAACTGTTAGAGCTCTGCAAACAAGCCAATCAGTATCTCGCTAAGTTTCGCATTATGGTTGAACACAAAATAGGCTTAATCAAACGGTTCAAAATCGTGGCTCATAAATATCGTAACCGTCGTCAGCGCTACGATCTTAGAATGAAACTATTCGCCAGTATTGTTAATTTCGAGCTTGGTCTGTGACTTTTGCAAGAGGTCTAATGATTTTGGATTAAGATTTATTATATTCGACAATATAATACTTAATTATTTTTTTCATTCAAAACATCAAAAATTACTGGAGTGTTTTTAATCACATCTTTAACCACCTTCTTTCCAATCACTTCCTCTAAAAACTTCGGAGCTAATCCAAATCCAGGTCTAACACTGCGTACTGCATCTTCCGTGATAACATCACCTGCTTTCAAATCTTTTACAAAATATAATGAACGACGAAATTTTATATTACCTTGCTCACTTGCTTTACGCCCATAATCTACTTTGCCAAGAGCTTGCCAAACAGTCTTACTATCACGGCAAAGAGCCGTTAAATCTTCAGGCTCTAAAGAAAAACTGTCATCAGGACCACCAGCATTACGGTCAAGCGTAAAGTGCTTCTCTATAATAGAAGCACCAAGCGCCACACTAGTGATTGCTGTCGTATTATCAAGCGTATGGTCTGATAAACCTGTCACCAAACCGAAACGATTTATCATATCTGGAATCGTAAGTAGATTATAATCCTCGCTAGGTGCAGGATAGCCACTCACACAATGCAAAATAGCGAGTTCTTTACAGCCTCCTGAACGTGCAGCATCGATTGCTTCTTGAATCTCTTCAGCATCAGCCATACCAGTGGATATAATCATGGGTTTACCCGTGCTTGCCACATATTTAATAAGTGGCAAATCCACCGCTTCAAAAGAAGCGATCTTATAAGCAGGTGTGTTTAAGTCTTCTAATAAGTCTACTGCTGTATTATCAAATGGGGAGCTAAAAATAGTAATTCCTAACTCACGAGCATACTCAAAAAGCGGCTTATGCCATTCCCAAGGAGTATAAGCCTTTTGGTAAAGGCTATATAAAGTTTCACCATCCCAAAGACCTCCCTGAATTTGGAAATCAGGTAAATTAGAGTTTAAGGTAATAGTATCAGCAGTATAAGTCTGTATTTTTAAAGCATCCGCACCTGCTTTTTTTGCTTCTTCAATAATATTTTTAGCTACATTAAAGTCACCATTATGATTAGCGGACATTTCAGCTATTATATATGGAGAAGTATTCCGACCAATGATACGACCGTTAATATTAATATTATTCATTATCTATTCTCTCTAAAGTTAGCTTAAATTTCTTACCATGAATCTCTAAATAGGCGGGGAATCGATTGGGATCACACACCCTTATCTTATCAAACTGGCTTGTAATACTTCTACATATATCTAACTTACTATCTAAGGGAGTACGTTTCGGGTAATATTTAGGCTTTATATTCAAGTTTTGAGGAGTAGGTATAATAGAGTCGAAATTCTGTACAGCAAAATCTATTAGTTCAATCTCTTTTTCAAAAAGTCTATGGTTAATTTCATCCCATAATGCATGATTTGGAATTTCAAACTTTATTTTTTTCCATATATCTCCACTATCAACTTTATCCTCAGCCTCTAAAAGAGTAATAGTTATCTCATCAGAACCTTCGATTATTTGCCATATATGAGGACTCCACCCCCTTCCTTCTGGAAGATCACTAGCATGTAGAACTAAGCTTTTATTATACGAAGAACGATCTTTCTTATTAATAATCTCTGAGCAGGAGACAAGAAATAAAATATCACCACCACTTAGCTCATCCTTTTTTCTAGCTAATTCAATAGTATGTTTCGTAGAGTTCTTTTCAATCCATTTATATAAGTAAGAGTTAACTGGGTGTTTTGGGTCACTACATAAAAAACTGATTTTCATTGTTAAAATGTATCCTTAGAATTATTAGTCAATAATTTAGAAGCTCTTTGCGCTCCTAAACCATCACATATTAATCTAGCCGCTTTACTCATAAAAAGTAAGTTGTCATTTCTTATAATATATTCTATGCCAAGATCTGCTATTAAGGTCTCATTTAACTTCGTTAGTAGTACAGCGCCAGTTTCCTCTAGGTTTTTAGCAATCAAAAGCTGATTTTCAGCTAAAACTAACATAACAGTAGGTAGCCCTAAGCAACAACGCTCCCACGATGTTGAGCCAGCTGCACCAATAGCTAAATCACTATTAGCCATCAATTCAGCCATATTATTTACACCACTCTTTACTTGAGTTTTCCAAGGCAGTGCTTTTGCCTGAGCTTTTACACTTTCAATCCACGGTGCTGTTGAACCCATAACTACCGTTATTTTACAACATTCCGGTAAAGAACTGTTTTGAAGGCCTTTGAGTATTTTTGACGTTATATTGTCTTTGTCAACACCGCCTAAATTTATAAGTAAATGCTTAAGCATACCATCTTTTCGACGTTCAAGACTGTAATCTCGCCACTTAGCAAATTCAGGGCGCAGCAGTGCATATTTTGAACCACATAAGACTTGACAGTTATCAGGGATCCAATCAAGATAATCTTCTGTATGTCGCCCAAATGTTTGATCAAGTAGTATATCGCAATCATGAGCGCGATCGGCTAAATCATCTATGACCATAAGTTTTTTGCAATAGGGACGCAGCATTTTTTCCCACACTATATCGATAGCATAATGATCAACGATTAGCCAATCCGGCTCTATAAGTTTAATTATATCAATGCACTGCTGAGTATCTTCTTGCTGCGTAGCTCCTAACCAATCAGCATGTAAGAGCTTTATACCATTTTTACCACTCTTTTCTACATCAGCTTTAAATGGTAGGCTATAAACTTGATGACCACCTTTTCTGATTACTTCAAGCAAGTGACCTTCATGTTCACGGCAAATGAAGTAGCATACTGCGCCCCTTGCAGCCAATGCATCCGCCAATGTGAGGCAGCGCATCACATGACCAGTACCTATTTGGATGGAAGCATCGCAGCGGAAGATGACTCTCACCCTTGCAGCGCCTTAAATAGCCATTCAGCGCGTTCCCAATCTTCAGGAGTATCAATATCTTGTACACGGTGTCTTGGTAAAATAACTGGGGTAGATTCAGCCCCAAAAATTATTTTTTCACTTAGCCAAGCACCTACCCTACCCCAATAGAATTGACCAGCATCATGCCAAGCTTCTTCTAAATCTTGAGAGCGAGTATTAAAGTTATTCGCATCGAACATCTCTACTCCTAACTCAGGATTAAGCTTAATAGCTCTTTGAATAGGAAAAGCATAACTTGTCACTGTAAAAGCATAAGCTGCATTATTATCCTCTAGTTGCTGCAAGCCTTGCTGTAAGTATTCGGCGGTAACAAAGGGAGCCGTGGCATATAAGCAGCATACTAGATTGGTATCAACTCCATGCTCTACAAGCCACTCAATGGCATGACGTATCACGGGAATGGTACCAGTATAGTCATTAGACAGCTCTTTTGGTCGTATGAACGGTACTTCAGCGCCATAACTTTTAGCAACTTGGGCAATTTCACTATCATCTGTAGATACAATGATTTTATCGAAACAACCAGATTGTAAGGCGGCTTCGATTGAATAAGCAATCATTGGTTTACCACAAAATTCTTTGATATTTTTGCGCGGTATACGTTTACTACCACCGCGTGCCGGAATCACCGCAATCTTCATAATAATAACTCTTTCAGGGTGGCAATTACTTTATCCTGCTGTTCTTCCGTCATCGTAGGAAACATCGGAATACTCATAGCTTCTTGATAATATTGTTCCGCTTGAGGAAACTGACCAACTTCAAAACCCATTGATTGATAATAAGGCTGCATATGTACAGGAATATAATGCAAATTAACTAAGATACCAGCTTCACGCATTCCTTCAAAAACTTCTAGATGCGTTTTAGTAACCTTCTCTAATTGCAATCGAATCACATATAAATGCAAACCTGAATAGCCATCTTCATGCTGCCAAGGTAACGTTATAGGTAAGTCTTTCAGTAATTCATTGTAACGCTGAGCCAGCTTATGACGCTTAGCAACAAAATCATCTAAGCGCTGCATCTGAGAGACGCCTAACGCTGCTTGCAATTCTGTCATGCGATAATTAAAGCCTAAATCTATTTGCTCATAGTACCAAGGACCATCCATAGGTTTGGTCATGAGACTAGAATTACGAGTAATACCATGGCTACGCAGTAAGTCTAGTTTTCTTGCCAACTCTGCGCTATTAGTCACTGCCATCCCGCCTTCAGCGGTAGTCACTATCTTTACTGGATGAAAGCTAAATACAGTAATATCGCTATATCGGCAATTACCAATAGGCTCACCTTTATATTTACCACCAATAGCGTGTGAAGCATCTTCAATAATTTTGAAGCCGTACTTTTTGGATAAATTATAAATCACTTCCATATCGCAAGGCTGACCACTGAAGTGTACGGGAACCAAAACTTTGGGTGATTTTCCCGATTTTTCGGCATCAATCAATTTCTTTTCTAGCTCTTTCGTACATAGATTATAAGTATTAGGATCAATATCTACAAAATCAACTTGTGCACCGCAGTACAACCCACAATTTGCTGAAGCAACAAAAGTATTAGGCGTCGTCCAAAGCCAATCACCTTCTCCTAATCCTAATGCTAGACAGGCAATATGTAGTGCAGATGTCGCACTATTAACCGCCAAAGCATATTTTGCATCACAAGCTTCCATCACCGCTTGTTCGAAAGCAGGAACTTTAGGCCCCTGAGTTAGAAAATCGGATTTGAGGACTTCTACAACAGCATCAATATCTTGTTGATTAATGTCTTGGCGGCCATAAGGAATCATTTAGATACTCCCAATTTTATCACGGTTAGTATCTATCCACTCTTGCAAATCAGCGTCGCTCATCCATTCGCTATTGTTATCACTGGCGTATTCGAACCCTTCGGGAACACGTTTACCGTCTTTAATCCTTGCAGGATCAGTTGCCCATTTATTGATAGTAGGTAAAATTTTGAAGTGCTCTGGATACTCGTAAGTATAATAAGCATCTTCAACACTAATCATTTGCTCATGTAGCTTTTCACCTGGGCGGATGCCAATAACCTCTTGCTTTGCTTCTGGCGCTACAACACGAGCTAAGTCTGTCATTTTCATCGATGGAATCTTTTTAACGTAGATTTCACCGCCTACCATATCTTCAAAGGCATGCCATACTAATTTAACACCATCTTCTAATGAAATCATAAAGCGAGTCATACGATCATCTGTAATTGGTAGCACACCTTTGTCTTTAATAGACATAAAGAATGGAATCACTGAACCACGTGAACCCATGACATTACCATAACGAACAACTGAGAACTTAGTACCATGCTCACCAGAGTATGAGTTACCTGCAACGAATAGCTTATCAGAAGCCAGTTTAGTGGCACCATAAAGATTGATCGGGCTACTGGCTTTATCTGTAGACAGTGCAACGACTCCTTTAACCCCTTTATCAATACAAGCATCAATCAAATTCATGGCACCATTGATATTGGTTTTCACACATTCAAAAGGATTGTATTCAGCAGTAGGGACAATTTTCGTAGCCGCCGCATGTACGACATAATCCACTCCATCTAATGCACGATATAAACGTTCTTTATCACGAACATCACCAATAAAAAAGCGAACTCTATCGTCGCCTTCAAATTTTTTGGCCATTTCCCATTGCTTCATCTCATCGCGTGAAAAGATAATCACTTTTTTAGGATTGTATTTTTCTAGCACCATGGGGACGAAAGTGTTTCCGAACGAACCTGTACCGCCTGTAATAAGAATAGTTTGATTAGTTAGCATGTAGTTAACACCCTTTAAAAGCATAAATTAAAATTAGAGTCTATAGAGTTATAAATATCAGTTCCAAGCTTTCTTACGAATATTATTAAAATACTCTGTTTGATCAGTAGTTATAAGAAAGGATATAGCCCAGTGAAAAGTGAAATATAATTTAAATTTATAGCTACCCTCCAAAAAACAAAATGGATTTAGGTTTATATCCAATTTTTTATTTAGTTTTCGGTATTCTTTCATCACTTTCCAAGTAACTACCCAGTTTTTACTTGGTTTTATACTTTGTAAATTTATAGTAGTCATTGTTAAATAATTTTTTATGAACTTCTCTTTCAAAATATCAACTTCTACATTATTCTGAGCTAACTCTAAACCTTTTTTAAATCCATATATTGAAGTATACAAACGGTCCAAAGTTCTTAAGCTTGGCTGGCTTCGAGTTATGGATTCAAACTCTAGATGATGTATATAACCAACAACTTCTGTTTTCAGAAAACTTTTCACTAAAAAAGGATAAATATATGTAAGCGGATTATCTTCATATAAGCAATACTCAGGATAAAATATATTATTCTCTATTAAGAACTCACGTCTTATAGCTTTAGACGAGATACGACCAAAATGGTTAAGCAAAACGATACGATAGTTTTCTGCATCAGAATATTCCCCTGGATTGATATCCATACTATTTATAACTTCTGATCCTGACTGTATGTTAAAGTCAATAAAATCATAGTTCTTATCACTAATTTCTTTTAGAAACTCTATTGCCTCTATCCTTATATCATCATCAGAATCTACAAACCATACATATTTGCCCTTAGCCCTTGTTAAACCTGCATTTCTAGCCCCACCCGGTCCTTTATTCTCCTGCTCAATTACCTCTATATTTTCATTGATAGCATTTATTTTGAAATCCATTAGCATTTTATAGGTGTTATCAGTAGAACCATCATCTATAAGAATAATTTCGATATCATCTTGATCAATACTTGATAAAGTTTTCAATAACCGTTTAGACTTTTTTTTCGAATTAAAAAAGGGTACAATAAAACTTAATAACATAAGAATTCTCGGTATATTATGATTTCTTAATTAATCACAAGTAATTTAAATAGTATCTTTTTTTTCCACATACTTATACGTATTCAGTATTAACAGTCTAAGTCGCCATTCTATAGAATTCTTGACTCGTAAAGGAAAAAAATTTTTCTTTTGATGGTAAATTAAATTTCTATTTAATGCCGCAGACTCTCTTTCTTTCTGTAAATGACTCTCGGAGAGATCTAATGGATGATCAACAAAGTTAGACAGATAGATATTGTTAATAATTTTATTTTTTACTAAAAAATCAAAGTCGTCTGCAAGAATGAAGCTTTTTTTAGATAGAAATATAAGGCTTTTAGCTAAAGACGAACTAATAAGATAGCAACAGGTTCTATAAATGAAACGCTCACTTCTAATCACTTTAGTAAATTTTTGACCACCGATATACTTAATGTTGTTAATACTCTTAACAACATGAGTACCAGGAAAACCATTCTGTCCGCCAAGAAGATAAAGTGACTCTGAATTTAACCCAGTAGTTTGAAAATTATTAATAAAGTCCTTAAATCTTTCATCTAAAATAGCATCATCTTCTAAAATACACGCCCAGTCTAAATCCTTATTTAATATCTCTTGATAAGCCATTATATGACTCAAAGTACAACCTATCTCGCCGGGTGTTAATGAAAACCCTCTACGAACAACATTTCCTACGCTTTTAGCTCTGATTGAACTTAATACGCCCTCTGATAATTCTTTTCCATAAACAGCATTAATAAAACTAAACTTTAGACCATAGTCTTCTAGAGTCTTACTAATTACTCTTCTCTTTTCTACGTCTTGCTGTAATGAAACTATATATATGTGTAACATATTATTTATCCCAAATAGACGTGATATAGTCAAGCCTATATAAAAGTGTTATAAACTAATTATTAAATCCAATTGTTATCATAAAGACCATGACTTACTCACTAGATTTCCGCAAACAAGTACTAAAAAGCTTAGACGAGGGTATGACCTTTGCCGAGGCAGCTAAATTCTATAACCTCAGCCCAACCACCATACAAAACTGGAAGAGACGTGTTCATAGTAAAACAACCAGGCAAACCAAACCCTATAAAATACCAGATGACGTGCTACTTAATGATGTCAAAGAACACCCTGATGATTACCAGTATGAGCGAGCCCGTCGTTTAAACTGTAGTAAAACAGGCATTCATCATGCCCTAAAGCGCCTAGGCATCAGTCAAAAAAAAGACTTTAGAACATCCAAAAGCCTGTCCGATCAAAAGAGTGGCGTATCAGAATAAGCTTGAGCACTTTAAGCAGCAAGGCTACCCCATTGTATATATGGACGAAAGCGGCTTTGAGGCTGAAACCATTCGCTCTCATGGTTATGCACCGATTGGTACACCTTGTATCGATAGCTACAACTGGCAAGGTAAAAAGCGAACCAACGTTATTGGTGCTCTTTATGACAAGATGCTGTTTGCACTAGATTACTTTGAGACAAACATCAACAGCAGCATATTCTACAACTGGTGCAAACAAACCCTAATCCCAAGTCTTAAAACCAAATGCGTGATTGTGATGGATAACGCTCGATTTCATAAGAGCAAACGCATTCAAAAGCTACTAAACAGGCACGGGCATCGTATTCTTTGGTTGCCGCCGTACAGCCCAGACCTAAACCCTATCGAAAAGAAATGGGCTCAAGTGAAGTTTCTACACCAAGGCTGGATGGAAAATGACTTATCCAAATTGTTTTATGATGTTTGCCCTAACCATAACAATTTTATTTTGAGCTGACTATATCTAACTCTTTTGTCCACATCTGATAATATTCAGTATTTTTACCATAACTGTTATCAATAATAGAAGAGGGAACATCAACCAAGCAAGACAAAATATGTCCATGCAATCGTGAGGTTATCACTTTTTCATAACTTGAAAATAATTTTGACATGTCAGAAACTAAAGTTTCTGCATGAACATTCCAGATTTTAAAAATCACTTTATCTAGTGCGTTAGACTTTAGTTTTCTATTAACTCGTATTAATTGATGAGCACCATATGCAACTCTATAATCTTTTTTAGTGAGCAAATCAGTCCAATCACAACAGTCGTTATCTTTAATTTCTTTTATAATTTGTAATTGTATTGGATTTTTCTCTACATCATTTCTTAGGAAGTATAAGACAGGTTTGTTTTTAGCAACTTTGGGTAAAGTACCATAGAGTTCGTGCGCCATATCCGGCATTAAGTATGCCTTTTCTGAAAACTGCTTGAATATTTCATGCGTTTTTTTATCACGAGCAAACATAACAACATTATCATGTTTGTTGAATACTTCTTGGGAATTCTCTTGGTTCTCTATACTGTTAAAAAATGCAGTTTGCGGAAGAATAATAATTCTATTACTAGGAAACGACTTTATAAGCTGTTCTCTCAGATTTTGATGTACAGGATATATATCACCAAAATTCCCTCCGCCGTGACAAATAATAGTTGTACCATTATTTATAATTTTTTTTAATTGAGAAATATCAGTATTATATGTCGACAAATGAGACTTTACATTAATAGAGTTGTTTTTAAAGAAATTAATAGTTCCAGATAGTATTAATAAGTCACCAACGTTGTGATGGAGGGGGTAGTCTAAAAAAACGACATTATTCTTATCTTCTATAAACTCTAAAACCTTACCAAGTTTATTTTTCAGCGAGTACATGTCCATTAAAATAATATCTCCATTTTCAGTCATTCAATTTCAACGATATAAAACTGAACGTTATTCAGATAGTGTTACTTAAGAATGCTCTGCCATTTTTTTAAATTGAATATTCTTTTCCAATAGTTCGTGATATGTCCCTTGGTCAACTATTTCACCTTGATCCATTAAATAAATAATGTCACATTTCTGTACCGTTTTTAGACGATGGGCAATCATAACGATGGTTTTTTGACCACTAAAGTCGTGTATGGCATCCATGATTATCTTTTCTGTAATACCATCTAGTGCACTGGTTGCTTCATCAAATACCAGAACCTCTGCTTCATGATAAAGTGCTCTTGCAATTCCAATACGTTGACGTTGTCCACCAGACAGCTGGACACCGCGCTCGCCTACTTTTGTGTTTAGGCCATCAGGAAGCTGTTCGACTAATTCAGTTAAGTGAGCGAGTTTGAGTGTTTTATTTACTTGCTCTAGATCAATATCCCTAATAGGTAGGCCAAAAGCAATATTTTCAGCGATAGACCCTTCGCTTAAAAAGATACTCTGTGGAACAAAGCCTAATGTATTTTGCCAGGCACGTTTATTTTCAGGAGTGATACAAGTGTCATCTATACACAAGTGACCACTTTGAGGTGTCAATAAACCAAGCAATAAGTCTATTAACGTGGACTTGCCAGAACCAGTCGATCCTACTAAACCGACCACGCTATTAGCAGGAATAGTCATAGTGACCCCATTCACAGCAGGTTTTGGTTTGCTAGGATAACTAAACTGTATATTACTTAAAGTAATTTTTTCCTTTAGCTCGATTCGTCTTGGTAGAGTATCTTTAGAAATAGAGTTATTATGATTAAGTGATTTTCGCAAATCCTCTTCAACTGCTTCAAATGCAGCGAGATTCCCTTTGATTTGAGCCACACTAGAATATATTTGTTGTAAAGCTGGAAGTAACTTAAATGCAGCGAGAGCGTAAACGGCTAGTATTGGTAATACGGCTCCTAAGTTGCCTTCGTGTAATTTAATCAGTAATAGAACCAACCCAATCATAGTACCGAAAGCAATTAATTCCATAAAATAGCGTGGTACTTGACTGATACCTGCATTTAATCCTAGAGCGCGAGCATAAACCCTACCACTATCTTCAAAGCGTTGAATGAAATCATGTCTACGATCAAGTAGTAAGACATCTTTGATACCACCAAACCCTTCATTCATTAACCTAAATCGATCAGTAGATACTTTTGATATCTCTTGGCCATTAGAAACCAATTTATTACGAACAAGTTTATAAAGTAAGAAATATGCTAACGCAAATATAATTAAACCGCCTATAGCTATAATAGGATTGTAAATTAATATACTTACAGAAATCAGAATAGCTAAAATTACTTTTGCATTCATTTGCATCAGTGGCTGTATTATTCCACTCATTATGCGCATGGCTTCTGTAGATACCTGCTTGGTCAATTGAGCGCTGCTACCACTCGCATGAAACTGCCAGTCTTCCTGCATATAATACGCGTAAAGACGATCGGCAATTTCAATACCGACGCTCGCCCCATAAAGGGATAACTTCCAAATCGTAAACATAGAAACTAGGGTAGAGACTGTTAGGGCTAAAAGTACCAGTAACCCAGTATAGAACACAAAATCCATAGGATCTGTTAAGCCAGATATTTGGTATAATTCTGCAAAGACATTACTTTTTTCTAGTATAGAAATGTCACCGACTAGAGCCATAAAGGGCGCTATAGACGCAATACCTAATAATTCAGTAAAAGCCATAACGACAACAAGAACCTGCAAAATGTAAAACCGTCTTACTTGACTAGCTGAAAGTAATGAGAAAAGCTGCTTAATAACGTTTAACATATACATTCAACTATAAAAAATAATATAAAATTTGACATATCATTGTATCACTTTATTAACATTATCTTTAATTATAAGATTAAACTTGGAGTAAAATAAGACTGTTTTCTTTTGTTGACCGCGCTAAAGATTGATTACAGTTGTCTTAACATTTATCATATAACTACACTAACTGATCATATTAATAGGCTTTTCAGTAGGCATTCGGGGCTCAATTGCAGTATTTGTTAAGTTGTCTTGATAACCATCTACAAACTGCTTGAATTGCTGCTTCAGCCAAGGGACATCGAATTGTTTTTGTTTTTCAGTCAGCTCAAACAATACCGATTCCAGCTCATCTAATGGGAAGCTATGCTCAATTGCTTGCATGATAAGAGGGTGATCAGTGGATTCAACATTATCTTCACCGATGATGAGCTCTTCATAAAGCTTTTCTCCATCTCTAAGTCCAGTAAAGATGACTTCGATATCACCATCCGGATGGGCAGCATCTTTAATATCAAAACCACTTAAATGAATCATTCGATGTGCTAAATCAACGATTTTGACCGGCTCGCCCATATCAAGCACAAATACTTCACCGCCCGATGCCATTGCACCCGCTTGGATAACCAAATTTGCCGCCTCTGGAATCGTCATAAAGTAACGAGTCACATCAGGATGGGTGACCGTAATCGGCTTACCTTGTTCGATCTGCTTGGTAAATAACGGTACTACAGAGCCTGATGATCCTAGGACATTACCAAAACGCACCATACTAATGCAGGTCTGGCTATCTGTCTGGCTTAGCGCTTGGCAAACCAATTCTGCTAAACGCTTAGAAGCGCCCATCACATTGGTCGGTCTTACTGCTTTATCGGTCGATATAAGTACAAAGGTCTCGACATTTGCTGCAATCGCAGCTCGGGCACAATGATAAGTACCTTTAGTATTATTAATAACACCTTCGAAAGGGTTGTGCTCTACCATTGGCACATGCTTGTAGGCGGCAGCATGATAAACCGTTTGGATATTATAGAGATTTAGTATTCTGAGCAGGTTCGATTCATTAGTGACATTACCGATGACTGCAACGATTTTAATATCTTGATAAGCAGGCGTATTGGCTTGTTTTATAGTTAGCTCTTGATGAATACTATAAAGCGCAAACTCGGAAAGCTCATAGAGCACGATACATTTAGGCTGGTTCTTGATTACTTGGCGACATAATTCGCTACCGATAGAACCACCAGCGCCAGTAACCAACACGCACTTATCTTTAATATTTAGCTGCAGCAATTTTGCATCAGGTTCAACAGTCTGTCTGTCTAACACATCCAAGATGTCTACTTTGCGCATACTACTGACGGTCACTTTTTCATCAGCAATCTCTTCTAAGCTTGGCAATTCTTTAATTTTGATGGCGATGCCTGATAGTTTATCTATAATCTGGCGTTTTTGCGCGCGGCTGATAGAAGGAATGGCCAAAAACACCTGTGCAACGTCTAGCTCATCAATCAAGCTTATCAATTCATGAGCAGGGTAAATCTTTTTGCCGAGTAAGTAAGCACCAGTAAGTTGAGGATCATCGTCAATATAAGCCACGACATTATATTTATGAGAGTTTCTTAAGCCTTCTAATAAGTCTCGACCCGCCTCTCCCGCACCATAGATAACAACATTATCATAAATGCCATCATCTTTGAGGCGACGCTGGGCTCTCCCGCTCAAATGCATCAAGAGCTCACGAATAGTAAGACGACTATTCCATAACCAGATAAATAAGAAAAATAGAAAGATAATAGGAACGGAGCGCGGTATATCCTCTAAGGGATTTAAATAGATGATAATCTCATAAACGACCATGAGTACAAAGAACAGCTTTGCGACACTACCCATTACCGTATCTAAAAAACCACGTGCTACGCCTTTATAGAAACCAATCAGATATAAACCGACGATAGGCAGCGTGGCATAAGATATTAATATTGCAGGGTTTATATTATGAGCGATACTACCGTAGCGCAAAGACAAAGCTAAGAACAGGCAAACTAAAGATGCTACCAAGTCTGTAGTGAGTAAAATGGCTCGCTTGAGGCTGCGAGGCAATGATAACAAGTGTTTTGCCATACGCTGTAACCAGCCAGTTTTTCTATCAAGTGATGAATAATCACTTGACTGTTTTGAATTTGCAGACATAACACTTAACTACTTAAAAATATGAATTTTGGTAGAATTTCGAAAAAGCTAACTATTGGTTATTACCATAAGCATAACTATAGTGATAGCTATATTTGCTCATAATGCCTTGCTGTACATCGTTGAGAATAATACCGTCAACTTGTATGTTGGCTTTGTTCATCTGATTGACCGCATACACCAATTGTCCTTCTATCGAGTCATCGTATCTGGTGACCATCAGTACTTTGTCAGCATGTTGCGCTAATATCATAGCGTCAGAGGCTGCCAATATCGGTGGTGAGTCAATAATAATATAATCATAATGCAGGTTTAGTTCTGTCATTAAATGATCAAAACTGCCATTAGCCAATAGCGACGCCGGATTGCGTGGATGCTCGCCTCGCGGCATAAAATCGATATTATCAATACCAGTCGAGTGGATGAAAGTTGCTAGATGACCAGACTCTTGAACAGCATCAATTTTTACTAGCTGAGTTTTATCTCTTGATAAATGTGTCGTATCTTGCGTTAAATAATCCGCCAGACCATTATGTTGGTCCATATTAAACACTTTATGCAACTCGCCCAAGCGCATATCGGCATCTATAATGAGGACTTTTTTATCTAACTGGGCAAATACTTCTGTCAGGTTAGAGGAGATAAAAGACTTACCGACCCCCGGACTTTCACCAGTAATCAAAATAACTTTGGCACGCTGACCAGCTCGCCCTTGGCTTGGCATCCCAAACATAAGGTTAGTACGTAAGCTTTTAATGGCTTCGTAACTTAAGCTGTTATTATCTGCATAGGCAAGCAGTCGATTAGGTGATTTTTTCTTACTAAACCTTGTGAGCACTGGAGAACGAGGAATGGTTGCAATAACAGGTACGCCTGTCTTAGCCTCAAGACGCTCAGGGTCTTTGACCACGTTTCTAAGCATGTTTTTAACAAGCACTAGCATCGTACCAAGCATCGTACCTAATAAAGTAGCCAATACCCAAATCAGCAGTTTTTTCGGCGCAATAGTTCTATAGGTATTGATTGGTAAGTCAATAATACGCACATAGCCAACTTCACCAGCTTTAACAATCTTTAACTGTTGGTAGTTCTTCAGCATTGTGAGATAGATTTCCTTATTGATCTCTACATCTTCTGAGCGCTGTAAAAACTCACGCTGGACTTCAGGTAAACCAGCAACTTTGCTATTTATTTCCTGCTTTCTATTATTTAGTACTTTTAACTGATCATTAATTTGAATAACTAAAGGATGCTCTTCCGTATAATAGGTAGTTAAGTCCGCCTTCTTTAGCTTTAATTCATTAAGTTGAGAGTCAATTTGAGACTTCTCTCCAACTAGTAATGCTGCTTCCTGACCAATATCAATAGTGCCATATTTTTCACGGAACCTATTAAATACCACTTGTGATGCTTCAAGTTTCTGCTTCAGGATAGGTATTTGTGACTCCATAAAACTAAGTGTTCTAGTAGTCTCTTCAGAACCACGAGACTCATTTTGAGCGATATAGGATAAAATAATTTCCTTCAAAACCAAGCTTACCTGCTCTTGACTATTGCCTGTCATTGACAGCTCAACAATACCTGTTTGCTGCCCCTTTTCAACAACCGATAAAGCAGATTTTATAGACTCTGTAGCATTCTGCAGGGATAGCTTAACAATATTAATTCCATGGTCATTAACAGGTAAGTCATTCACTGTAATTTCGATAATACCATCAACACCCTTAAAAACATGAGCTTGCCCTATCTGTCCTTTAAAGTCATCAAATCCATTACTCAATAAAAACCCATCACTCTTATTAGATCGCACTAAAGTAAAAGAACGATTAAGATACGCCTTCGACACATTAAATTGACTAATCTGTACTTGGCCATCTGACGTTTTTAGCGTTACACCTTCAGGTATATTTACTTGAACAGTAGTAGTATTGCTTTTTATTCGATCAAATTTACCAACAGCAGGATCGCTTAAACGAATATCCAGATGTAGTAAATCCACGACAGGCTTTAATACCATTCGCGACTTAATCAGTTCAGTTTCAGTTTGCGCTTTACTACTCTCTGCTGACACTAGATCTGAGATATTAGAACCTAACGCTGAGATACTTTGTGACTTTTGATCAATTTGAATAAGTGCATCTGACTTAAAAGTAGGATTCACATATCTGCTATACAAGATACCTATTATCAAACCTAAAACAGCAAAGAATACGATGGTTTTCCAGCCACGTAAAATGGCAAAAAGTAGCGCCATTAAATCGATTTCGTCATTGTCTTCTTTAACAGGAGAGTTTGATACATTCTTTGAATCTGTAGTCATAACGGTAGGTTCATCACTTAAGGTAATCGTTTAGTATTAATCTTTTATAATAATTATTTATTTACAACAGTTATTTAGCTAACTTTATCAGCCCATTGTTTTATACCTTCAACAATGTCTAGATGTGCAATCTCAAATGCACTTAACTCATGCTGGTAAGGATCCGCAATGTCTTTATTCATCCAGTGACCAAGCTTAAAGGTTTTACCGCGGCAAAAAGGCCAGCGCTCTTCAATCCATTTGGTCTGACCATCTGACATAGTAAAAATAAGATCCACTTTTTTCGCCAATTGCTCATCAATTTGCTTAGCAACATGATTGGTGATATCAATCTGCTGCTTTGACATAATTTCTAGCGCAGCAGGATCGGCAGGATGCCCAACCAAAGCACCCACCCCTGCAGAGTCAATAGTCTTATTGGGAAAACGCTGCTTCAATAGCGCTTCTGCCATTGGACTACGACAAATATTACCCACACATACAACAAGAATATGATCAAATGCCATGATAGTTATTACCTATTATTTATAAGCCTGATAGACTTCTGACCGCTGATGTAGAAGGCAAGATGGAGCTAAGTACGCGATTCCAACGCGTCAAACCAGTAGGATCTACATAAATGATATCATTGGCACGCATCTCAAAACGATTGGCAAGTGCAAAACTGGTAATCGTCTGCATATCCACATAGTAAATATCGGTTGTTCTTGTATTAAGGTTATCGCGGACGACATATATCTTAGATGCATTAGCAGTATTAGAATTAAGTCCGTTTGACTCTCCTAAAACCTGAGCTAGACTGATACCTTGCTCGCGGATAGGTACAGGCTCTACCTTGCCAAATTCTCCTAGAACATAGACTTTATTACGGTCTTGACTATTAACATGGATTGAATCGCCATCTTGGAGATAGATTTGGTTGGCAGAACTGCCCAGTTGACGTAAAGATTGTAGGCCCAGATTATAGCTTACACCTCTACGGTTAAACACGATATTATTTGAATCAGCGGTCGGCGTTGCACCACCAGCCATAGAAATCGCACTATATAGCGAAACTGGTGCATCATTAATTGCAAATTCGCCAGGCTGCTTAACTTCACCATCAATAAAAAACTTGTTACCCCGAT
Organism: Psychrobacter sp. DD43; assembly: GCF_904846555.1. Classification (NCBI taxonomy): domain Bacteria; kingdom Pseudomonadati; phylum Pseudomonadota; class Gammaproteobacteria; order Moraxellales; family Moraxellaceae; genus Psychrobacter; species Psychrobacter sp. DD43. The sequence goes on along the minus strand of NZ_CAJHBE010000009.1, from coordinate 18,782 downwards.
AATCGAGAACTTTAACCTGTGGATCTGAAAATTTCAGATAGCGCTGTAGTTGTCTCTGCAAGTTCGCCGTGAACTGCGGCACACTCATCCCTGTCGCTTTAATACGTCCAACCAGTGGGAACTGAACAAACCCCTGCTGATCTACAGGATAGCCTGATGCCCCTGCCGATGTAATATCAGGATAACCAACTAAGACAATACTAAGAATATCCCCTTTGGAGATACGATATTCTGCTCGACTAGAGTTCCTTATTAGCTGATTTAAATTACTGCTTGGTAATACTGTTTGTTTTGGAGGTAATGTCGTTAGATTTAGCGGCTGAATATTAAAATGCAGACCATTTTCAGCGATAAATGTACCACTCGGCGGCAGCTCACCTGCTTGCAGCCCAGCATTGATACTGGAGCACCCTGAAACCATACCAACTATCAATAGACACGTTACACTTAATAACTTTGATGAATTGAAAAACATAAAAAGACCTTTATAAATCATAGATATAAGTAGTGTCTAGCATTAAAGAATCAGACAGCCATACTAAAGCGTTGCATTATGTACAAAAAAACAAAATCATAATAACATAGGTGCTTAAATATTAAACATGCAATCATGTATGTTTAATGAAAATTTTGCTTAATTATAAAGTAAATTATATGCAAATATTCTTATATTTGGCGATAGCCATCATATATAGTTAATATAGTTAAAATACCTTAAAAACGCTACGATGCTGCTGGTATCAATTTTTTGCAGCCTCTGTCTGCGTAGGCACAGCAAGCAAGAAAAATTGATATCAGCAGTACGTTATATATCGATATTGCTTTTCCCTGACTATATTTATTATTCATATAAACTAAAAAACAATATCCTATTTATTATCTTAGTAAAAGATTTGAATCAACAAGTGATATGAAACTCACTTATCTTATTCAGATATAAAATCGAGAATAATCGTAACATAGTCTGTATAACTCTTAGAAAGAGCGTATAATATGCAGTCCAATTTTATACATTGAGAAATGTAAACCCACCGATTCTAGGAAATCGTTATGAAAGATGAAAAATTACAGAAAGCACTTGCCCGTATGGGACTTGGTTCACGTCGTCAGATGGAAGAAGTCATTAAAGCAGGTCGCGTAACCGTCAATAACGGTCCTGCGACTATTGGTGATCGTGTTGAACAAGGTGATGAGATTCGCGTTGATGGTCGTCAGATTAAATATACTTCTGAAAATGAAAAGCGTCGTCGCGTTTTAGCTTATTATAAGCCTGAAGGCGAAGTATGCTCGGCGAATGATCCAGAAGGTCGCCCTACCGTATTTGAACGTTTGCCAAAGCTGACTCATGATCGTTGGGTTATGGTAGGTCGCTTGGATATCAACTCAACTGGTCTATTATTATTTACTAACGATGGTGAAATGGCGCATCGTTTGATGCATCCTTCTAGCGAAGTGACCCGTGAATATGCCGTACGTGTATTGGGCGACGTTACCCCAGATATGGCACGAGCGATGACAACAGGTGTCATGTTAGAAGATGGCTTGGCTAAATTTGAAGATATCAAAGAAGGCGGCGGTGAAGGCGTTAATAAATGGCATCATGTGCAGCTTAAGGAAGGTCGTAACCGTGAAGTACGCCGTTTATTTGAATCCCAAGGTCTTAAAGTCAGTCGTCTATTACGTACCAGCTATGGCAATATTGCGTTACCAAAAGAGCTACGTACAGGGCGCTTCTTAGAGCTTGATAGAAAAGATATTAATACGTTAACAGACCTAGTGAGCTTACGCCCACGTTATGGTACAGGTCTTCATGGTGCTGCTAAAGAAAAGCAAGAGCGTATCAGAAACAAACCGCTGAAAGCACGTCGTACTGACACTCGTAGCGATAATCGTAATAGCACTAGTAGCGCAAAACCAAAAAGCAGTGCAAGTCCTGCCAGTCGCGGCACCCGTAATCCCCGTGACCGCAACGATAAACGCTAATATGTTTTAGATTTAGCATAATTAATAAAAAGCTGCCAATGATACATAATCATTGGCAGCTTTTTTGTATGTGACATTAATAAGTATTCTCTAGCCACTGACATATTAGTGATTATGACTATCAATATAGCTTTTCATGATTCGTAAATCCTGTAATTGCTGCTGCTCCATTTGTTCTAATAAGCTATCTAAGCGTTGTTCTATATTATCTAATACGTCTTGCAGCAACTTGCCGGCTTCATATCGTGATTGATTGTTAACGCTTTTAGCATTTGCTTTAATGATCGTCAGTTGATAATAACTACTGAGTAGTTCAGGTAAACGTATATGTAGCATCTTATGCAATACGAACTGTCCTTCGGTGATTTCAGGCATCTTTTCTTGTGATTTTAGCTCTATCTGATAGTCATAATAACTGGCTACCTTTTCATCAATATGTTGTAGCTGGCGTAGCTGATTATCTGTTAAAAAATTAAGATGCTTTTTATTAAGATTTAATTGTTGCCAGCTTATATTAGATAACGATAATGGTGCATTAGCATTTTGATAAATAAGTACACCTGGCGTAATACCAACCGCTTTATGAAAAGCATGCCAGCCTTTTCTACTTAGATAGAAGATGCTCATTGTCGTTATGACACCAACGCCTATTAATACACTCATAGCAATTTACTCTTAATCGTTCAACCGTCATTGATTCTCTTAACTATTTACTACTCTCTATCTCATATCCTTACTAACAGTATCGTCCGCAAGTTTTTTGATCGTCTCTACTTCATCAGCATGGTTAAACAACTGCGTATCTATATTTACATTAGGATTATCAAAACGCTGTTGTAAATATCGATTGGTTGCCAGTAGTTTTTGTCCATCTTGATGGTAGGATGCATTAAGCAGTTCATTAAACTGGGTGTTAATAGTTCCTAATATATCCAAAAGTGCTTCTTTGCCAGTGACATCCGAATGCTTAATTTTTGTGGTATCAGCAAGTGCGCCATCCCCGACATCTAAGTCATGTAAACGGCGATAATCTGCTACTGCTTCTGGTACATGTTTATCCATCAGATTTTGAATGGTAATATAAGTTTCGTTAACTGCATCGCTATCATCTATCTTGCCATCATTATTGGTATCACCATAAATAAGTCGCAGCTTTTCACCTTTTTCATTAATTTGGGTCAATGCAGCTTTGACATCAACTGGTAAGCTTTTTTCAGGAATATAACCCAATTGCGGCATCGCTTTATACTCTAGCATTTTGGGTGCTGTCACCTTTTTTATACCACGATAGCCTAAATACAGACCTGCTGCGGGTAGCACTCCATATAAAACAAGCATGACAAACATGGCAGTGATTTGAGTCATAAAATTATCCTTATTATTTAATAGTATTAATTGGCAAATTTATTATTATTCTTGATATGGTTGCTCCACTTTTGCAAGAACACAGCGCTACTAGGATCAATTTTCTTGCTTACTGTGCCTACGCAGACAGAGGCTACGAAAATTAATCCTAGTAGCACTTTATAATATTCATATTTCTCTTATTTAAGACTGAATATAGTATTTAATGATTTTATTAAACAAAAAAATAAGGCTCTATTAAAGCCCTATATTGTTATGCATTGAGTTGTTTGTGTTTGCTGATGCTTATTTTTTAGCAGAATAGAAAAATGGCGCCTAATTTTGCGTACGGCTTTTAACATAACGATGGGTTGAAGCCAGACGATTCATCACCGTTTGATGCAGCTCCTCTAACAATTCATCAAGCTCATAATCAATCTCTAAAAACAAATCCGTCAGCATATCGCCTGCAGTCATTTTACCCTGTACTACATTATTCTTCGTACGATGTGGACTAAAACGTTGCAGCTGCTCGTAATGATGCAAGGCTTCTGGAATACTTTCAGATATCAGCTTATCAATGACAAACTGCCGCTCATTATGTTGCTGCTTTTGCTCATCATTAAGCTCGCTACTCCATTCACGATAGCGTTTTAATTTGCTATTAATTCTATCTAATATAGCAACTGCTTCAATCGGCATGGCATTTAGTGTGGCTGCATCGACCACATTCACAAGCTCAGTCATAATCGGACAGCGTCCATGTTTAAGAAACCATAAGGTATCTGGGTCAAAAGGTGGTCTATTACTCGGTCGCATTTGAGCACGATTGGACAAATAACGATCGGTCAATGGCGTCGGTGCGCGAATATCAGACACTTGCGCTAAAGCATCGCAAATACGTTCGGTACGCTGCGGCTCAGTAAGCGGCGAGGCATTAGGCGTTAAAGTATTGACATCTTCTTGCTTATCACCACTATCACGATGGGCAACATCATTTTTATTATTAGTAAGTTTATTGGCAGCCGCTTGCTGAGCATTTTTAGCAGCGGCGGTTGGCAGGTCATCGTGTGCTTGCCCAAATGACTGTAGCATTCTTGTCAAACTTATGACCATAACTTACCCTGCTCCTCGCCCATTTACTGATTGCATTTGACCATTCAATACCTTATCTTAACAGCTTTTTGCCATACTACCAGTAAGCAAACGTCAGCGTTTTTAAAGGATAAGACAGCCATCATGAATATCACCGATTACAGTTCTGGTTTTTTGCTTGGCTTATCCCTGATTATCGCTATTGGTTCACAAAATGCCTTTGTTCTAAAACAAGGACTAAAACGCGAGCACATATTTTTTGTATGTCTGTTCTGCGCCGTCAGTGATGCGTTGTTGATTTCAGCTGGCGTTGGTGGTTTTGGCGCGGTAACGGCACGCTACCCGCAAGTGGTCAATATTGCCAAGGTCACGGGGGTCATATTCTTATTGGGTTACGGATTGCAAAGCTTGTATGCCAGTATACGCTTATCACACGCACTTACCGTCAATGGACAAGTCGTCACCAGTCTAAAAAAGGCATTATTACTATGCTTTGGTTTTACATGGCTAAATCCACACGTCTATTTAGATACCTTGGTGCTGGTCGGTATGGTTTCAACAGGAGCCAGTAGTAAGCTTGCCTTTGCAGTAGGAGCGGTCAGCGCTTCATTCTGCTTTTTCTTTGCACTCGGCTATGGCGCACGGTTACTCAAACCATTATTTGCCAAACCAAAAGCGTGGAATATCCTTGACGCCTTAGTCGGCATATTGATGCTATATTTGGCTTGGCATTTGTACCAAAGCTAAAACAGAGCTTTCTACTCAAGAGCCTTTATCCAAACAATGATACGCCGTTTAAAAAACAGAAAAACCAAATACTTTTTTGAAAGTAGTTGGTTTTTTGAGCGATTAAATCGCTTCTATAGACTAAAAAATTAGATCAAATCAGGAAATAGCGTACGTAGCCCATTAACGATAATTTCGATAGCAACTGCCGCCAATAGCATCCCCATGATTCGACTCATAATATTAAGCCCTGTATCACCCAATAAGCGACTGATACGACCAGCTGCCATCAATGCCAAATAACAAAATAAACTGATAAACAAACCCGCAATCAAAATGGCAGATATTTGCAAGATGCCAGAAACTTGTGATGAGTAGATAATAACGGTTGAAATACCACCCGGTCCAATCATCATAGGAATAGCAATCGGCACAACTGCGGCTGCCATCGTTGGCGGCGCACCTTGGAGATGGTCAACATCGAAGTTTTCTTGATCAGGCTTAACCGGATTACCATCGCCATTCATCATATTGAGAGCGATTAAAAACACTAAGATACCACCTGCTAACTGAAACGAGCCGATTGAAATACCCAAGACTTTGAGGAGCGTTTCGCCTGCTAAGGTGAAGAAACTGATAGTAATAAAAATGGTCAGACAAGCAACGCGTGCTACTTTACGTCGATTATTCATTGAATAACCACGCGTTGAATCTAAAAACAATGTCAATGCGCTAAAGGGGTTAATCAATACCATAAAGGCTAGGATTATCTTAATAATTTCAGTATTCACTGAGCGCTCGCTTGTCTATTAGTCAAATCGGGCAAAAAACAAGGCCATTGGGCAAGTGCATCAATGACCTAATATTCGGTAGCAGCGGCATTGTAGCATAGGCAGATAAGCCTATTAAATCATTAACTTCGCTTAATTCTCATGCCTCACCAAATCCATAGGATATCGATACAAATCTGCCCTTTTAATAGAGGGTTAATCCTCTATTAAACTTCATTAAAACAAGTCTATATAGTCGATCCATTTTTAAAAGAGTACAGCACTGCTGGGGTTAATTATTCGCAGCCTCTGTCTGCGCAGGCACAGCAAGCAAGAAAAATTAACCCCAGCAGTGCTTTATAACATTTGTACTTCTTTTATTTGGGACTCACTATACTTAGACCAAGCGTTAAAGCTAAGCGCTAAAATCCAAACCAATATCTAATGCAGTCGTGCTGTGGGTCAAATAACCCATCGCGATAAAATCAACGCCTGTTTCTGCAACGGCTTGCACTGTTTCAGGGGTGATACCACCTGATGCTTCGGTTTTAGCGCGACCTTTACACATAGCGACTGCCTGCGACAATATCTCAGGCGCCATATTATCTAATAGCACTAAGCTCACACCAGCATCTAGTGCTTGCTCTAACTGTGCTAATGTATCGACTTCCACTTCGATTGGAATCAAATGCCCAGCAAATTCTTGCGCTTGCTCAATCGCTGTTTTAATATCACCTGCGATGGCAATATGGTTGTCTTTAATTAAAATCGCATCATCTAAACCCAAGCGATGATTACGCCCGCCACCGCAGCGTACGGCGTATTTTTGGACGATACGTAAGCCTGGAATGGTTTTACGGGTACAAGTAATTTGCGCTGGATATGCTGCCACGCTATCAACAATCTTCTTAGTATCTGTCGCAATACCGCTAAGATGAGTCATAAAGTTAAGTGCCGTACGCTCTGCTGTCAGCAAATTACGCGCATTGCCGCGCACAGTTGCTAATACCGCGCCAGCTTCGACCGTTTCACCATCATGGACTTGAGCAACGAATTCTATCTGCTCATCAATCAAAGCAAAAGATAAGCGTGCTAAATCCATACCACATATCACGCCTGCTTGCCTTGCCTTAATCTGTAATTGCGCTTGCATGCCGGCTGGAATGGTCGCTTGTGAAGTGACATCACCACGTCTACCCAAATCTTCTGTTAATGCCGCTTCAACCAACGGTTTAAGTAATACCTCAGCCAGTGCTGGCTCTCGTTTAACTGTCATTTTTAGCCCTTATTATGCTTATATTCTGAATATCTATTATTTAAACTCAAAATGAGCATAAATATAACGTAAAGTTTATTGGCTCGCAAGAAAATATCATAAATTAAAATTTTCAATAAATTTATTGGGTTTGACAATGATAGAGGCTGATAGCGATTGGGCGGCTATTTACGTTTTGGCAATTTGCTGTCCATCAGCAAACTTTGCAATTCAATATCATGGCGAAAACGATAAAGTTTAGCGGGACGACCACGCTGGGCACTAATACTCTGCCCTGTTTCTAGCACAAGATTTTGTGACTCTAGCAGCCGGCGGAAGTTTTGCTTATGTAAGCGCACACCCGATAGTGCTTCGACACTCTGCTGCAACTGCGACAAGGTGAATTCATCTGGCATTAAGCCAAAAATGAGCGGTCGATATTCAATTTTTGCCCGTAGTCTTGAGATAGCCGTCGCAATCACTCGGCGATGGTCATAGTACATCGGTGACCCTATAAGCTGTGACCAGTTACTAGGCAATTTAAACGCCTTGTTAGATTCAGCACTGTCAGGTTGAACATTAGCCAAATAGCTGGGTGGATAAGTTGGTGCTTCTGCAATAAGACCTGCTTCATACAACATCTCATAGCGCAAAAGGACATGTTCTGCAATCCATTCCCTATTCTCGTATTCTTTGTCATTTATCAGCTGATCGTTGCTCTCTGCATTTGAATGCGCGCTTTTATTTTTAGAGCAATTATTTAGAATCGTCTCACTGACGCCCCAACACAGACCCATACGTTGACGCCGGCGCTGCTGAATATCAGGCTCTTTTGCAGCATCTGCCCAACATAATAATGCTGGTACGATATAGTCCATAATGATAGCTGGCATACCATCTAAGTGATTTTCCCATGGGAAGTAATCGTACCAATCACGCCATAATGCTTGGCTTTGTAGCTGTGTTTGCGCCTCTTGCACCAAACCCAAATAGCTGACGTAAACCAGCGCATGACCATCATCATTGCGTCTATTGGTATCGACAAAGGTATATAGCTGTTCCAAATAACCAAGTGGCTGCTGCGTTTGCTCTTCAACCCATTGGCGCACACCTGCTTGCAACGAGCGATGTAATGGCATGAGGGGACCATTGGGCAATAGCTTGCCTTGATCAACAGTTAAAACGCGCGCCGTGTGTTCAGTAATCGCAACCAGCACTGCGACAACCTCAGTCGTGCCGCTACCTTGTTGATGGGCATGTGAATAAGACAACGTCATGACGTTAATGATTACCTTTTATTTTAATTATAAAATACAGCTCAACTGATAAGCCATTGACCACATGCTAAGTATAGCTTGAATCGATGCTTATCATAGCTTGTGGTTGTAATTATACAAAATGAGTCCTGCATAAATAATAAACGTATAAAAAATTTCTTGTATTTATGCTCAAAATGAGCATAATTAAAACAGTTTATTTTTTAGCACTATTCAACTGACTCAATCTAACGGCAACTGACGTGTCGTTATTGCATGAAAGGTTTGCACTTATGAAAACGTATCCGTATGACGCACCGATTATGAGTACTGATAATCGCATTGCCACGCAAATGAATATTGAATATGCCAAAGCAAAAATGCCCGCAGACTTGCCGCGTAGTGAGCGACTGCAAGTTGAAGAAAATATTAAGCAGTTATTAAAAGCGCATAACGCCGTCTTAGTGGCGCATTATTATGTCGACCCTTTTATTCAGGATTTGGCATTGGCGACCGGCGGTTGTGTTGGTGATTCACTTGAAATGGCGCGTTTTGGTCAGGCGCATAGTGCACAAACACTGGTAGTTGCAGGTGTACGCTTTATGGGTGAGTCGGCAAAGATACTCAGTATGGAAAAAACAGTACTGATGCCAGACTTAGAAGCAGAATGCTCGCTTGATTTGGGCTGCCCTGCCGATGAATTTTCTGCCTTTTGTGATGCGTATCCTGAGCGTACCGTAGTGGTCTACGCCAATACCAGTGCGGCAGTAAAAGCACGGGCTGATTGGGTAGTAACTTCGTCAGTTGGTATCGATATCATTCGACATTTGCAAGAACAAGGCGAGCCTATCATTTGGGGTCCGGATAGACACTTAGGTAAATACATTGCCCATGAGACTGGGGCAGATATGCTGCTATGGCAAGGTTCATGTATGGTGCATAATGAGTTTAAAGCCACTGAGCTTGAACAATTAAAAGCTGAACATCCGACAGCAAAAGTCTTGGTACATCCTGAATCTCCAGATAGTGTCGTGGCGCTTGCCGACGTGGTTGGCTCGACCAGTAAGCTATTGCAATCCACCTATGAGATGGATGCTGATACCTTTATCGTCGCAACTGACTTGGGTATCTTGCATGAGATGCAAAAGCGCTCGCCAAACAAGCGCTTCTTGGCTGCACCGACTGCGGGCGAAAGTGCAAGCTGCAAAAGCTGTGCTTTTTGTCCATGGATGGCGATGAATGGTCTACAAGGTATCGAGCAATGTTTGACCAATAATTCAGGTGAGATATTGATGACGGCTGAGCTGGCAGCGGCAGCTAGAAAGCCATTACAACGCATGCTTGATTTTGCTGAATCACAAAAACAGCGGGTAGCAGCAAGCGGTGATATCGTCAAAGACCGTGCATTGTTTGCAAATGTTGGAGCAGCATAATATGAGCGCGAACTGGTTAAATGGCAAAGATAACTGTAATGCACATCAGATCCTTGATGCTGTTGTGATAACAGATGTACTTATCGTTGGGGCTGGGCTTGCAGGATTAAGCACCGCGCTTGCTTTACCGGAGTCGCTGAGCATTACCATATTAAGTAAAGCTGCATTGGAAGTTTGCTCAAGCCATTACGCCCAAGGCGGTATCGCCGCAAGCTTGGACAAAAATGATTCGGTAGCTGACCATATTGCCGATACGCTAATCGCTGGTGCAGGATTATGTGCAGCGGATAATACGACAAACATCCTCAGCGCTGGACAACAAGCGGTTCAATGGCTATGTGAGCAAGGCGTACCCTTTACTCAGATTCCTCAAGCTAATAAAAAATACAATACTGAGCAAAAAGTCTTCACTAAATTGCAAACTGCTGATTTACATCTAACCAAGGAAGGCGGTCATGGCTGTAGACGCGTTGCCCATGCTGATGATGCAACGGGTCGCCATATTATGGAAGCCTTGACTATAAAAGCGCAAGCCGCTTCTAATATAACTATTTTGCCCTACCATGAAGCACTGTATTTATTAACTGACAACAGTGATAACCGATGCCAAGGGGCGCAAGTTTTTGATCATATTATTCAGCGCCAAATCACATTTCATAGTCGCGCGGTTGTCTTAGCCAGTGGTGGTTTAGGGCAATTATTTCAACGAGCCAGCGCGCCCAACGTCTGTGTCGGTGATGGCGTTATGATGGCGTGGCAAGCAGGCTGCCGTTTGGCAAATTTAGAATTCATCCAATTTCATCCGACTGGTCTAGCACTAGGAGATAGCAGCTTTTTGATTTCTGAAGCTTTACGCGGCGAAGGTGGGCGCTTATATTGTCCACAAACTGGCGACCGCTTTATGCTAGAGATTGATGAGCGTGCAGAACTGGCGCCGCGAGATATTGTCGCTCGGGCAATAGCTGAGCAGATTAATAATAACGGACTTGGCTACGTTCATCTTGACGTCAGTCACTTGCCAGCGGAATTTTTGCAAGAGCATTTCCCTCAGATTTATCAGACACTATTAGCACTTGGTATTGGTATAACTAAAGAGCCAATTCCGGTTGCCCCAACCGCCCATTATAGCTGTGGCGGCGTGGTCACTGATGCTAATGGCGTAACCGATGTAGCAGGTCTTTATGCCGCTGGTGAAGTTGCTTATACAGGTCTGCATGGAGCAAACCGTTTGGCGAGCAATTCACTTTTGGAATGCGTGGTGGTTGGCCGCAATATCGCCGCTGATTTACCTCGCTATTTAAAAGCGTTAGAGAATCTAGATACTGCTGCCATTTATGAGAGCATAAACTTATCAGCACCTACCATTTGGACAGCGCCAACACTCAAAGATACTCAAGCCATTACGCTCTCTTCTTTTATTACACATCCATTGACTTCAGATGATTACGAGGACACTGATAGCAATATAGATACTAATAATCAGGCTGGCAAAATAACTACAGAATTAAAAATTTTAATGACCACCTATATGGGTATCACTCGCACTGCCGAATCATTAGAGCAAATGTTAATACAGATACAGCAATGGCAACAGTGGCTTGAAAAATCTGAGTTAAGTCAGCCCAATATAAATGCTTCAGACGACGCTATGACCATTGATAAACTTGCACACTTTCAATTAGCAAGACAGTTACAATTAGCGACTTTAATTGTTCAGTCTGCTTGTCAGCGCCTTGAAAGTCGTGGCGGACACTATCGTAGGGACTATCCCAACCTAGCAGCCACTGCTCGCATTAGTGTGATTGAGCCATTATCAAATCAAGCTATTTGCCCATTAAGTGGTATCAATAATCCCACTTCAGAAATTCAGAAACATCATAAATTTGTCCAATCCGAACAAGCAGTATAGTGGCTTTATATTCAATCAATGCGGCACTGCTGGTCTAGCATATAGAGAAGCTCATAAAAAAAGCTTTGAGCAGCAGCAATTCAATGAATTTTGTCTGCTCATGTCAGTATTATTATACTAATATGTTACAATCCTCGCCTTCTTAAAAACCCTTCCTAAAAACAATTTATTAAAACGCCTTTTAAAAATGCCGCGAGCCCTTTACCATGCAAAGCTTAGTTACCCTTGTCTTGGTTTTAATGCCAATGTTTATTGGCTTTGCCATTCCATCCAATCCAGCCCTGACCAAAATTGCCGATAAAGGCTTGTCTTATTTGGTCTTTATTATTTTAGGCTTGATTGGTATTGAGCTGGCACAAGTCGAAGGACTTGGCAGTCAGGTAGGTGAAATCGCACTGTATGTCACGATATTATCAATACTGACAATTGGAACTGGATTATTTGGGTTAATGCTGTTTGACCGTTTGCGCCCGTGGCATGCCAAAAAACCCAGTGTTAAATCTAAAGAACATCGCGTCAGTATTCGCGGCAGCCTCACTCAAGTTATCTGTGTAGCAATAGGTTTTGTGATCGGTTATTTCTTGCCAGCCAACTATATACCGCCTGAGAACACCATGACGGTCATGCTAATGATATTAATCTTGCTGGTTGGTATTGGACTAAAAGGCTCGGGTATTACTCTAAAAGAAGTACTGCTTAATAAACGCGGTGTCGAGATGAGTATTATTTTTACATTATCGGTATTAGTTGGTGGGCTTATCTTTGCGCTGATGTTTAGCGATATCTCTTGGACGAAGGGCTTAGCACTAGCGTCAGGATTTGGTTGGTATTCGCTATCTGCGATTGTGATGACCGATGCTTATGGGGCAATTTGGGGCAGTGTTGCGCTATTTAACGACTTGATACGTGAGTTCTTTGCGTTGATATTTATCCCCGTCTTTATGCGTAAATATCCGTCTGCCTCGGTCGGACTTGGCGGTGCGACCAGTTTAGATTTTACTTTGCCAATTATTCAGCAATCAGGTGGTCTAAAAGTGGTGCCATTGGCGATTAGCTTTGGCTTTATTATTAATATTGTCGCGCCCGTGCTAATGGTATTGTTTTCGTCTTTGGGGTAAGGTTAGATTTTGACGGTTTATCAAAATTTGCCATTATTCAAAAGGCTTACAATGCTTGGCGTATTCACCATATCTTTGAATATCAGATTTATATTTAAGATTCATTAAATCATTGACTAAACTACTCGCCATTAAAGTGGCGCGGCGCTGTTTTGACTCAATATTTTTAACATTAAGCTTTTCAAAACTTGGATCTATAAACGCTGTATCTGTAACTAGAATCTTATTTGAACACTCATAAGTACGGATACGCTTAGCATCAATATGATGCTGCAAGACTAACGTATTTTTGATGCTAAGGGCGCGATTGCGTGATAAAGAATCGAAACCAAGCGTCGCTAAAGCATCTTTATCAATTTCATTTGTTGCTACATGACCAAAAATAAAAACATTGGCTTTTGGGTAATCATTAAGACTTTCTGCTACTTTCACAAATACTGCATCATAGATATCGGGTAATTGATTTCTCATTGGCGGAAAAAATCCATTGAATTCCATTTCAAGTCCGCCCACATCAACCTCTATTGGACAGCCTTTAGCATCGACCACTACGTTAGGTGGCGTTTCAGGACACTCGTCTATATCATCAAGTACGCCATCGCCATCTGAATCAATTTCTGCTTGCATCGTCCTGATGTTTTCATATTGCGGTGTAGTTTTGGGCGGTACAATTTCGGTAGTTTGACAGCCTGCTAATGTTATAGATGCTGCTAATAACAATAAAGTGCTATGAGTTTTAATGGTCATTATTACCCTCTCTTTATCCAGAATAATTTAAATCTTTGTCTGTCATCACTTTTCACTCTTTTAAAACACTCAATATTGCTAGTAAGGGCATAAACGTTTAAAAACAATTAATCTTCAGGCTCTACAGCTATCTCGAAAATTCGGCGGTTCATGGACATTTCCTCTTCGCTATCAAAATCTGCAGTAGCTACCCCATAAACTCTGCGGTTCATAGACTTACCTTCTTCTGTATCAGAAGAGGTAATAGGCTGTTCGGCATCATAATTAAAGGTATTTAAACGCTCAGGATCAATTTTATGCTTTAGTACAAGATAGTTTTTGACGATAAGTGCCCTATTTCTTGCTAGAGAATTTGGTCGCAATTTTGTATCTGACATTTCATCTACTGAAGCGTGTCCCTCAATACGCATAGTTGCCGTATAGTACTCTTGCAGCTTTAGGGCTACTGTATCAAGCTCAAGCTGATACTCTTTTGATAACTCACTGCTGCCCTTGGCAAAAAAGGCACGATATTCCATTTTTAGGCCTATCCCCATACCCGTAAAAGGACAACCCCTTTCATCTGTTACTATATTTCTTGGGGTGCCTGGACACAGGTCTATCTCATCAGAATATCCATCACCATCAGAATCGAGGCTCACCATTAATATTGGCATTGGCGCTGTCACTATGTTATCAATCGCTAGTTTTGGCGCGGTTTGACACGCTGATAATGCCAAAGAACTACAAAGAGTAATGCTGACTAAATATAAAATTGCTTTCATATCAACGTCCTTTTTCAATTATCACATATTCTTTATTTTCAATCTTTTTGAAACGCTTAATATATTATTCAACATTGCTAATAAGCGCATAAATACGCTGATTGAGCCAACTGTTTTCGGCATCATTTGTCGCAATTGGGCGCTCTGATCCATAGTAAATGGTCTTAATACGATCAGGATCAATATTATATTTCATGGTCATATAATTTTTAATCTCTTCCACACGGTATCTTGATAATGTTTGACTGGCACTATTGTCTTCACGTTCCGATATATGCCCTTCGATATGCATGACAGCGTCCAAATGATCTTGCATTTTTTTGCCTGCGTTATTTAGCTGTTCATAATACTCACTTTTTATCTCACTACTATTTTCGTCATAGTAGGCTCTAGCTTCCATCCTAAATTCGTTTTCACCAAAAAGTAAGGAGTGCGGACAGCCCCTTTCATCTATCACCACGTTATAGGGAGTGCCTGGACATTGATCTAACTCATCAGGCACTCCATCACCGTCGCTATCCAAATTAACTAAAACCGTTGGCATATTGATAGTTTGACTTTTTCGATTAGAAAAATCGGCGGTTTGACAGGCGGATAATGTTAAAGCGCTGACTAAAACGACAAGCGTATTTCTTAATAGCATTTTCATAAATGATACCTTTAAAATTGCTGACAGAATTCTTTATAGTACGTGAGTGACTGCTCGTGAACACTGCCTGCATAAAAATCATTGGCATTTAACGCCTTGCCATAAATACGCTGGTTCATTGATCTACCTTCCTCAGTATCGTTAGGTGCAATCGGCATACTATCAGCACAATCAAACGTATAGATTTTATCAGTAGCTATGTTTCTCTTAACCAAAGCAGTTTTTATTATCTGTGCCCGATCACGTCCTAATTGACGTTTATCAACTTTTGCTTGATTCATTTCTCCGTATATATCTACTGATGCATGCGCAGCTTCAAGCTCAGAGGTATGACCAGACAAAACCACTACTAGCTCAGGATTGCTATGCATTTTTTCAGCTACTTTTTCCACTTCTGGCAAGTACTTCGTTTGCAACTCATTACTATTGCGCTTAAAGAAAACTCGTAGCTCCATCGTAAGATAACCTATTAAACTCACTGCTACTGGACAGCCATACTCATCCGCCACTACCCCTTTAGGAGTGTTAGGACAGTTATCGATAATGTCAGGGACGCCGTCATTGTCTGTATCTGCAAGTGGCTCTATCATGACTTTAGGAGGAATATATGGTTTTCCATTAATTACGGCAGTTTCTGGTGTGGATTGGCAGGAGGATAAAATAAAGCTAGCTATTACAACGCCTATCGTCATCCATGACTTACTTTTCATATGCTTTCCTTAGTTCATCTAGAAAGTTCCTTAAACCCTAAACCCCACTCGCCCGCTTAGCAAACAACCGCATTAAAGGTTTAATTTTACTCACGCGATACATGCCTTCATTACGAAGTTGTTGGATAGGACGCATCTGAGCAAACGAGCCAGCAAACAGCCAGTTAAGCGCTGAAAAGCTGTGCATCATCAGACTATTATGCGGACGACGCAAGCGCTCATAGCTACGCAAGGTTTGATTGGTACCCCAAAGCGTCCCGCCACTACGGTTATAATCATGCGCCAATTGTTTGCTTAATGCTTTTACATCGAGCATCCCAAGATTGAGCCCTTGCCCAGCAAGCGGATGCACACCATGCGCCGCATCACCGATCAATACTAAATTATCCGCAACGTAAGTCTTTGCTTGCTGCGCCGCTAACGGAAAGCTGGCGATTGATTCAATCTGATGGATAGCGCCAAGTTCATAATGACTGGCAGCAGCCAATTTATCAGCGATATAGCGCGGCTGTTCTTCTATCAATGCCAATGCTTGGTTGCGTGGCAGTGTCCATACAATCGACTGCCAATGCTGCGGATTGGCTTTGTCTTCATCGGTGATATCAGCAAGCGGCAATAATGCCAATGTACCTGTCGGCAGCATGGCTTGACGAGCAGTTGCTTGATGAGGCTTTTCAGTTTGAATCGCGCAACAGATCGCGGTTTGGTTATAATCAAGAATATCAAGCTCAATACCTGCTTGCTTGCGCACGAATGAGCCACGACCGTCAGCACCGACCAATAAACGCGTGTCAATCACGGTTTCGTTATCCAACGTTACACGGTAACCTTGTGTCGCACCTAGCCAGTCCATATCGACAACCTTTTGCCCATCGATAACGGTTAAATATTGACTGACATCAGGCGCTGATAAACGTTGCCATAAAGCGTATTCGATGACCGCAGGCTCAACCATACTACCGAGCATTTTTGGCTTAGCATTACCGCTGTTATTAGCAACATTGCTATTGCTATCAGTGCTGCCATTAGAATCGCCGCTTTCGCCAAACAGTAACTCACCCATACCGTTTAGCTGCCAAACTTGCATTTGTGAGTAATCAGCCTTGCGCTCTGACTCTGCTATCTTTTGCCAAGCGCCAACCTCTTTTAATAATTCAATACTGGCAAGACTTAGCGCATAAACACGTGCATCACGTTGACCCAGTACTTGCTGCCAATCTTCCTCGTCACGCTTTGGGCGCGCATCAATGAGTGTCACCAGCTTATTGTCTTGTGCTAGTTTTAAGGCAAGCGTTGCACCGACGATACCGCCACCGATAATCAGCGTATGGTTATTTTTCATAAAATATCCTTTGTGTCGCTATTTGAATTATCCGCTGATATTTTAATAATTAGCAGCAGTTAGATTTTTGAATTTTGGATTTTTTTAATGGCTTATCAATACTAAGACTTTAGACCCATCGCATAATTGGCAATTAATGGTTTAATATTCGGTAATTTATCAAAGGCAACCAAAGCGACATTACGTGCCAGCTTCACGGCTGGATTTGGATGCGTAAAGCCATGTACCACCGCATCACAAAAACGAATAACGCGTTTTTGGTCAGTTTGACGGGCTTTCTCATAACGCTTTAGCAATGTAGGATTACCGATGTCTTCGCCTTTTAATACTTGCGCGTGCATCATTTGTGCCAGTACATGAGCGTCACGCATACATAGGTTAAACCCTTGTCCTGCTACTGGATGCAGGGTGTGCGCTGCATTACCCATGATAACGCAGCGACCATCCACTTGTTTATCTGCCAGCACTCGTGTCAATGGATAGGCACCACGGCGACCAGCAGTTTTAAACGTGCCTGCACGCTGACCAAAAGCTTGCTGCAAAGTCGCTAAGAAATGCGCGTCATCCTCTAAGTATTGCGTCTCTTCTCCGGTTCGGCAAACCCAAACGACTGAACGTCTATAGCCAGTCTGATATTCATCATTACCGTCGCCCTCTGGATCCGTTAATGGCAACACTGCCAGTGGTCCGGCAGGACTAAAACGCTCAATCGCATTATGCTCATGTGGTTTGTCCGTTTCTACCACGCCGACGATAGCCGTTTGCTTATAATCATAAGTAGTCGTACCGATATCTAATAACTGACGCACGGTAGAGTCGCGACCATCACAGGCGACCAAAACACTACCCTGCAATTGCTGCTCATGCTCTTCTTCACCGTAGTAGCTAAAACTTAGGGTTACGCTGTCACTTTTCTGGTCAACGGCTATTACATCGGCATTATCAATCAGGGTAATAAGCGGCTCTTGCAGTGCGGCTAGAAGCAACTTTCGTCCAAGCCACGCATTTTCCATCACTTGCCCGAACGACTCAACTTGTTCATCCTTTTTATTGAGTTGCGCACGCCCAAAGCTACCTTGTTCACTAATCTGTACGGCATCGATACGGCAGGCATGGCTTTGTAGTTCATCCCACAGCCCGATCTCTTGATAAATCTGTACCGTACGCCGTGACAATGCAGTATTACGGCTGTCTAAGTAATGACTACGCTGACTATCATCATTTGGACTGATGATCGGATAGCTGTTCTTCTCGAGCAATGTACTGGCGATACCCTGGTTTGCCAATAGCAACGCAAAAGATAAGCCGACATGACCGCCACCAGCGATAAGTACCTGCTGCTCAGTCATCGCAGTGTGTTTAATATTGTTAGATTTTGACAGATTTTCTTCAGTAGTTTGCATCATTATTATTCCTATCATTGCCGATTTAGCACGCATTTATACGTGATTATTATTCACTCAAAATTTTATTTTATTAAAAAACCTATTGTTATTTGAACATATTAAAAAATGGGGCTGTCCTAGATAAGCAAAATAATCTAGGATAGCCATATGAGAAAGAGTAGATTAAGTTGGTACAAACAAACCAGACTCATTGAACTCTTTGTTGCTGGTTCTACCGCAAGAACAGCAGCAAGCCTAGTGGGTGTTAATAAAACAACATCTAGCTATTACTTTCA